>NZ_JBFAHX010000005.1:0-294729 GCF_040654435.1 Streptomyces sp. NPDC050703 | reverse complement strand
ACTTTTGGCACGCTGTTGAGTTCTCAAGGAACGGACGCTTCCTTTGTACTCACCCTTGCGGGCTTTCCTCCGGGCGCTTCCCTTCGGTGTTTCTTCTGTTCTTGCGTTTCCGACTCTATCAGACTCTTTCGCGTCCGATTTCCTCGGCGCCTCTCCGGTTCCCGCTCGGCCTTTCGGCTCTCGCGTTTCCCTTTCCGGCGGTTCCGACTCTATCAGATCCTTTCGGGCCTGATTCCCAGTCAGCGGGAGTTGTCTTCGCGGCTGTTGGGCCGTTCCGACGAGTGAGACTTTAGCGGAATCTCGGCTCCCGACCTAATCGGGGGCGTCCTCTCGAACGCCGATTCCTCATTTCGCAAATACGCATGAAAACGAGCCGAAGGCGTATCCCAGGAAGGGAACGCGACGTCGATCGCTTGAATGGTTCTTGCGGAATGGCCGCCCGGGGACCGACCAGGGGTCGGCGCTCACGTCGGGCAACTCGGAGAACACTACGTATCCGCCCCCGGCAGTGTCAACCTCCTGCCACGGGGGCTCGACGGGGCTACTCTGGCGAGCATGACAACGCATGCGTGCACCCAGCTGTGGTGGGCCGCCTGACGGCGGCCGTACACACGCATGTACCCAACGGCCGCCACCTGGGCGGCCGTTTTCGTTTCTCCCCCCGGAGGATCTGGAGCCCGGCCCGCCCGGGTCGGCGGTCCTGCATCAGGAGGCGGAGAGATGACGAGGATCTTCAGCGGGGTCAAGCCGACGGGGCACCTGACCCTGGGGAACTACCTGGGCGCCGTACGGCAGTGGGCAGAGGTCGACCAGTACCGGGCGGAGTCGCTCTTCAGCGTCGTCGATCTGCACGCGCTGACGGTGGACCACGACCCCGGCCGCGTGCGGCGGCTCAGCAGGCAGGCCGCGACGCTGCTGCTCGCGTCGGGGATCGATCCGGAGCGGGCCGTGGTCTTCGTGCAGAGTCACGTGGACGAGCACGCCCGGCTCTCGTACCTCCTGGAGTGCGTCGCCACGGACGGCGAGATGCGGCGGATGATCCAGTACAAGGAGAAGTCCGTCCTCGAACGGGCCCGCGGCGGCAGCGTGCGGCTCTCGCTGCTCACCTATCCCGTGCTCATGGCGGCGGACATCCTCGCGTACGGGGCCGACGAGGTGCCGGTCGGTGACGATCAGACGCAGCACGTCGAGCTGACCCGGGACCTGGCCGAGCGGTTCAACCAGCGGTACGGGCAGACCTTCGTGGTGCCGCGGGCCACGCCGCCCAAGGTGGCGGCGCGGGTCATGGACCTGCAGGACCCGGCGTCGAAGATGGGCAAGTCCCATGAGTCCGGCGCCGGCATCGTCTATCTCCTGGACGAGCCCGAGGCCGTACGGAAGAAGATCCTGCGGGCGGTCACGGACAGCGGCAGCGAGGTCGGGTACGACAGGGAGGCGCAGCCGGGGATCTCGAACCTGCTGGAGATCCTGGCCGCCTGCGAGGGCGGGGACCCCGAGGCGCTGAGCGGCGCCTACACGTCGTACGGCGCGCTGAAGAAGGACACCGCCGACGCCGTGGTGGAGGTGCTCAGGCCCTTGCGGGAGCGGCACAAGGAGCTGGTGGCCGATCCGGCGTACGTGGAAGAGGTGCTGCGGCGGGGGGCCGAGCGGGCCAGGGGGATGGCGCGGCCCACGGTGGACGGCGCCTATCGGGCGATCGGGCTGCTGCCGCCGGCGAACGGGGCGCGGTAGGCACGCCGGTGGCGAGGCGCGGCGCGGAGTGCCGGCGCGTCGTGACCTCGCTGCCGAAGCCCGCGCGGCGTGCGTCCGGCACATCGTGGTGGCCGTGGCCGGGATTCAGACGAACACGTGCGCGGAGACGACGGCGCGGATGGGCGGGAACCTCGGGTACGAGGTGCTGTTCGCGCACGACGCGACGTACACCTTCGGCCTGCCGGTCCTTCGGCTGGGAGGCCCCGGCGGACGAGCCGGCCCGGGCGTCGGCGGTCTCCCCGCACGGCGGCGGCTTCGCGGAGGTCGTCCTGGCCGCGGCGGTCGTCGCGGCTTCCCGCTGGCGCCCCGCCTCCGCGTCAGCTGTTGCCCGACGCCAGTTCGCGGCTGCGGTCCCTCGCCGCTTCCAGGGCGGCGATCAGGGCGGCCCGTACGCCGTGGTTCTCCAGTTCGCGGATGGCGTTGATGGTGGTGCCTGCGGGGGACGTGACGTTCTCGCGGAGCTTCACCGGGTGCTCGCCGCTGTCGCGGAGCATGACGGAGGCGCCGATCGCGGCCTGGACGATGAGGTCGTGGGCCTTGTCGCGGGGCAGACCGAGGAGGATGCCCGCGTCGGTCATGGCCTCCACGAGGAAGTAGAAGTACGCGGGCCCCGAGCCGGACAGGGCCGTGCAGGCGTCCTGCTGGGTCTCGGGGACGCGGAGCGTCTTGCCGACGGCACCGAAGATGGCCTCGGCGTGGGACAGGGCGTCGGCGGTGGCGTGGCTGCCCGCCGAGATCACGGACATGCCCTCGTCGACGAGCACGGGGGTGTTCGGCATGACGCGGATGACCGGGGTGTTCTCGGCGAGGCGCTCCTCGATGGACGCGGTGGTGATGCCGGCCGCCGCGCTGATGACGAGGCGGTCCGCGGTGACGTGCGGGGCCAGCTCGTCGAGCAGCTTCGCCATGTCCTGCGGCTTGCAGGCGAGGATGAGGGTGTCGGCCCGCTCGGCGGCTTCGGCGTTGCTGACGACGGTGACGCCATAGCGGGTGCGGAGCTCGTCGGCGCGCTCCTGCCGCCGGGTGGTGACGAGGAGGTCGGCGGGGGCCCAGCCGCCGCGGATCATTCCGCTGAGCAGGGCTTCGCCGATCTTTCCGGTGCCGAGGACCGCGACCTTCTGGTTCCGGTGCGGGTTCGGCCGGCTCGGCTGGCTCGTCGTGCTCATGGGCGGGGCCTCCCGGGGTCGCGTCGTCCGGGGATCATCCTCGCACCGCGGGCGCCGGGGAGGGGAAGGGTGTCCGGTGGGCGGACCGTGCCCGGCGGTCGTGCCCGGTGTCGGGCGGTGCGGCGGCGGACCGTCGCAGCGCCCAGAGCGAGGCCCCTGCCGTGGCATGGCGGGCCGTGTACTCGGCGGCGGTCGTGAGGCAAGGGGGCGGGCCCTTCGGGGTTCTTCTCCGGCCCGGGGCGGCTCGGCCGCTCAGCGCTTGCGCTTCTTGCGGGACGGGTTGCCCGTACGCCGCTGGGTGCGCTTCGCGTACCGCTCGCGCGCCTCCTCGTACTCCGCGCGGTGCAGGCTCTCGCCCGGGGCCTCCGTCAGGGAGCGGAAGAAGTAGGCGAGCAGGGTGCCGACGAAGCCGATCGTGAGCAGGCCGCGCATGGAGTTCTGGGACGCCGGGTCGTGGCGCTTGGTGAACCCCTCCCACGTGCGGCGGAAGGCGATGGCGCTGCAGATCGCGAACATCACGACGACGAGCAGGTTCACGAACGAGCCCACGTCCGCGATGGTCAGCCCCTCGTACGCGAAGCGCAGCACGAAGCAGCCCGCGGCCGCCGCGAGCAGGGATCCGGCGGCGAGGCCCGCCCGGCGAAGGCCGTAGCCACCGTCGTGGGCGACCCAGGTCGTGCCGAAGAAGCGGATCGGCTCCGGTCGAGGGCCCGGCGCGGTGCCGGTGGCGGCCGTGGCGCCGGCGGCGGGGCGGGGCGTGCCGGCGCCGCCCGAGGGGCCGGTGGTGCCGGGCGTGCCGGGGGTGCCAGGGGTTCCGGGTTCTTCGCTCACCGTTTGATTATCGCCCGGCCGGCGCGGGCGGTGTCGGCGCCGGGGCGCGAAGGGCGCTCCGGACCGGGGGCACGGGGCCGGGGACACGGGGCCGGGGCAGTGCGCCGCGCCGGGGGTACGCGCCCTATTCGTCCCCCTCCTTGTCCTCCCGTACCCACCGGCGACTAGTTTGGGCCGGGTAATCGAGCCAGGTGATCGAGCCAGGTATGTCGTGGCGGGGAAGCACGGGGGAGGTCTGGACATGTCGCTCCGTGGAGGAGACCCGGAGGAGATCGGCGGGTACCCGCTGGAGGCGCGGCTCGGTTCGGGCGGCATGGGAACCGTCTTCCTGGGCCGTTCGGCATCCGGGCGGCCCGTGGCGATCAAGCTGATCCACCAGCAGTTCGCGGACGACGACGAGTTCCGCATCCGCTTCCGGCAGGAGGTGGCCGCCGCCCGGCGGGTCAGCGGCGCCTTCACCGCGGCCGTGATCGACGCCGATCCCGAGGCCGCGCACCCGTGGATGGCCACCACGTTCATCGAGGGCCCCACGCTCGCCCAGCGCATCGCGAAGCAGGGCCCGATCGGCGGTCCCGAGCTGCGCAGGCTGGCCATCGGGCTCACCGAGGCCCTGCGCGACATCCACCGGGCCGGTGTCGTGCACCGGGACCTCAAGCCGTCCAACGTGGTCCTCTCGCCCGAGGGCCCCCGCGTCATCGACTTCGGCATCTCCCGCGCGGCGGACCAGCAGACGCTGACGATGACCGGGCGGGTGATCGGAACGCCGCCCTTCATGTCGCCGGAGCAGTTGCAGGCGCCGCGCGGCGTCGGCCCGCGCTCCGACGTCTTCTCGCTCGGCACGCTGCTCGTGTACGCGGCGACCGGGCAGGGGCCCTTCGACGCTGACAGCCCGTACATGACGGCGTATCAGGTGGTGCACGAGGCGCCGTCCCTCGGCGCGGTCCCCGACGCGCTGCGGCAGGCGGTCGAGCCCTGCCTCGCCAAGGACCCCGGCGCGCGCCCGTCGGCGGACGACCTCCTCGTGCGGCTGCGCGACCTGCCCGCCGACCTCGGGGGCGCCTCGGGGACCGGTGAGGACGCGCGCTGCACCCGGGAGACGGACACCCAGCACCATCTGGTCACGGACGACACCCCCGTGCCCGGTACCACCGCCTCCGTCTCCCCCGCTCCCGATCCCGCTCCCGATCCCGGCCCCGCGGTCGAGGCCGCGGGTGACGCTCCGCGCCGCCCGCGCCGCCGGCTGCGTTCCGTGCTCGCCGCGGTCGTCGCCGTCGCCGCGATCGGGGGCGGGGCCGCGGTGATGCGGGCCGGGGACTCCGGCGCTGACGACGGCGGGCGCGCCGTGGCGGCGGCCGAGCAGGCCCCGCTGCCCGACGGGTTCAGGCCGTGGCGCGAGTCGGTGCCGGGCGGCCGTGCGGACATCCCGGACGAGTTGCGCTGCGCGGCCCGCGGTGACGCGCTGTTCTGCGGGGGCGGCGGGGTCGTCGCCACCCGGATCAGGGCCGCCGACGGTTCGCGCGTCTGGACGGAGAAGAGTCCGGGCGTCCCGGCACAGGGCGTGCACCTGGTGGGCGTGAGCGGCGACACCGTGCTCGGCTACCGCATCGGCACCGAGGAGCAGCCCGACAGCTCCGCCACCGAGGTGGTCGCCCTGGACGCGGCCAAGGGCCGGGAACTGTGGTCGGCCCCGTCGGGCGGCCAGTCCACGGGCGTGACCGGGCGCACGCGGGACGCCGTCGTCCTCGGCTCCACGGTCGTGTCGGTCGACGCGGCGGACTCCCGCCTGGAGGCCCGGCAGGCGCGCAGCGGCCGGGTGCTGTGGCGCACGCCGTTCCCCGCGGGCACCACGTGCGCCCCCGTGCCGGCGGGCAAGCGGCTGTACGCGATGTGCGCGCCGGACGCCGAACTGTCCGCGACCGACGTCCGCCACCCCGTCCTGCGCGAGGCCGACCTGGCCTCGGGGCGCCTGGGCAGGGCCGTCGCCGTCGAGGGGGCCGCGATGCCGGTCGGTACCGCGGACGGCGGTCTCGTACTGCTGCGCGAGCGCCGCGAGGGCCCGGCCCTGCTCGGCTACGACGGGGTGGCGCGGGTGGACCCGGCCACGCGCGAGGTCGCGTACGCGCGGCTGCCCGAGACCTACGACGGGACGCCCGGCATGGCGGGCGGCACCGTCTACCTCACCGGGCAGACCGGCCTGGTCACCGCGCTCGACCCGGTGACCGGCAGGAAGAAGTGGGCACGTCAAACGGCGGTCGAGGGCGCGTCGGGGCCGGTGGCCGACGGTCACGGGACGCTGTACTTCAGCTCGGCCAGCGGCCGGGTCGTCGCGCTCGCCGCCCGTACCGGCAAGCCGCTGCTCACCACGGGCCCCCGGGCCGAAGGACTGGCCGGGGAGACCAACGCCACGCCGCGCGTCACCGTCATGGGGCGCGTGGTCGTGGTGGCCGCCGCGCGGAACACGGTGTTCGCCTTCGACGCGACGAAGCCGCCGCGGACCGGCTGAGGGTCCGACCGTGACGAAGCCGCCGCGGACCGGCTGAGGGCCCGTCCACGACGGCTGTCCGGCGGGGGCCGCCCGCCGTGTTCAGCAGCGGGGCGCCACGTACCCCGTGCTGCCCGTGCGTACGTATGTGTCCGAGACCCAGCGGCCGCTGCCGATCCGGTCCCAGAGATTCGATGTGCCGCCGGGGCCCGTGACGGTCTGGCCCGCCTTCTGGCACTGGATGGTGACGCGCGTGCCCGCGGTGAGCCGGCCCACCTTGGAGTACGAGGTGCCGGGGCCCGAGCGGACGTTGACCGACGCGATGATCGGATAGGTCCTCGCGGCCGTGGCCACCGCATCGGCCGCCGGGCCGGCGATCGCCTCGGCGTCCTCGGGAACCTCCGGCGTGATGACGTTCTCGCTCACTGTGCTCTCCCCCGTACACGGCGGCGCGGGCCGCCCCTGGTGTCTTCCTCACACCAAGGACGCGCCCGCGCCCCAAAACGTTCCGGAGGTCCAGAGGCCGTCCGGAGGCCCGTGTCAGCCGAGCTTCGACACGTCCCTGACCGCGCCCTTGTCCGCGCTCGTCGCCATCGCCGCGTACGCGCGCAGGGCGGCGGAGACCTTGCGCTCGCGGTCCTTGGGCGCGTACACGCCGTTCAGGGCCTCGCGGCGGGCGGCCAGTTCCTCGTCGGGGACGAGGAGTTCGATCGAGCGCGCCGGGATGTCGATGCGGATGCGGTCGCCGTCCTCGACCAGCGCGATCGTGCCGCCTGCCGCCGCCTCGGGCGAGGCGTGGCCGATCGAGAGCCCCGAGGTGCCGCCGGAGAAGCGGCCGTCGGTGACCAGGGCGCAGGTCTTGCCGAGGCCGCGGCCCTTCAGGAACGACGTGGGGTAGAGCATCTCCTGCATGCCGGGGCCGCCCTTGGGGCCCTCGTAGCGGATGACGACCACGTCGCCGTCCTTGACGGCCTTGTTCAGGATCTTCTCGACGGCCTCTTCCTGCGAGTCGCAGACGACCGCGGGGCCCTCGAAGGTCCAGATCGACTCGTCGACGCCCGCGGTCTTCACGACGCAGCCGTCGACGGCGATGTTGCCCTTGAGGACGCCGAGGCCGCCGTCCTTCGAGTACGCGTGGGCGACGTCGCGGATGCAGCCGTTCGCGGCGTCGGTGTCGAGGGTGTCCCAGCGCTCGGACTGCGAGAATGCCTCGGCGGAGCGGCGGCATCCGGGGGCCGCGTGCCACAGCTCGACGGCCTCGTCGGAGGCGGAGCCCGAGCGGATGTCCCAGGTGTCGAGCCACTCCTTGATGGAGGGCGAGTGGACGGTGTGGACGTCCTCGTTGAGGAGGCCGCCGCGGTACAGCTCGCCGAGGAGCGCGGGGATGCCGCCCGCGCGGTGCACGTCCTCCATGTAGTACGTGGTGGTGGGCGCGGCGTTCGGGGCGACCTTGGCCAGGCACGGGACGCGGCGCGAGACGGCGTCGATGTCGTTCAGGTCGTAGTCGACCTCGGCCTCGCGGGCGGCGGCGAGCAGGTGCAGGATCGTGTTGGTGGAGCCGCCCATGGCGATGTCGAGGGCCATGGCGTTCTCGAAGGCGGCGTGGGTGGCGACGCTGCGCGGCAGGACGGAGTCGTCGTCGCCGTCGTAGTACCGCTTGGTGATGTCGACGACCGTCTGGCCGGCCCGCTCGTACAGGGCCTTGCGGGCGGTGTGCGTGGCGAGGACCGAGCCGTTGCCCGGCAGGGAGAGGCCGATGGCCTCGGTCAGGCAGTTCATCGAGTTGGCGGTGAACATGCCGGAACAGGAGCCGCAGGTCGGGCAGGCGTTCTCCTCGATGCGGAGGATGTCCTCGTCCGAGATGTTCTCGTTCACCGCGTCGCTGATCGCGTTGACGAGGTCGAGCTTGCGGACGGTGCCGTCGACGAGCGTGGCCTTGCCGGCCTCCATCGGGCCGCCGGAGACGAAGACCGTCGGGATGTTGAGGCGCAGGGCGGCCATCAGCATGCCGGGGGTGATCTTGTCGCAGTTGGAGATGCAGATCAGGGCGTCGGCGCAGTGGGCCTCCACCATGTACTCCACCGAGTCCGCGATCAGGTCGCGCGAGGGCAGCGAGTACAGCATGCCGCCGTGGCCCATCGCGATGCCGTCGTCGACGGCGATCGTGTTGAACTCGCGCGGGATGCCGCCCGCCGCGCTGATCGCCTCGGAGACGATGCGGCCGACCGGCTGCAGGTGGGTGTGGCCGGGCACGAACTCCGTGAAGGAGTTGGCCACGGCGATGATCGGCTTCCGCCCGATGTCGGCCCCGGGTACACCGGAGGCACGCATAAGGGCGCGGGCGCCCGCCATGTTGCGGCCGTGGGTGACAGTGCGGGACCTGAGTTCGGGCATCGTCGCTCGCTCCTTCAGGGAATCGGCGGTCTACGGAGAGACAAGACTGCTGTCGAGCGTACGCCGCGCCTCCACGATCCGGACAAGCTGTCCGGATGCCGGGACGGCCGTCTCGGTGAGCGGCCACGGCACCCCGGGTGTCAGGCCCCGGTGAGGTGCCTCCGCACGACGGGGCGCCCGCGGGTGGCGGGGCCGTTCCCCGCCTCCGTACGGGAGGGACGTCCCCGGCGGCGCGGGGCGGCGGCGCCCGCGTCGCCCGGCGTCACGGGCGCTTCGCCCCGACCGCGGAGGCGAGGTGCAGCCGCGTGAAGGCGAGCGCCTCCGCGAGGTCGGCCTCACGCTCGGCGCCCGACATCGCGCGGCGGGTGTTGACCTCGATGACGACGTGCCCGTCGAAGCCGGTGGTGGCCAGGCGTTCGAGGAGTTCGGCGCACGGCTGGGTGCCCCGGCCCGGGACCAGGTGCTCGTCCTTGGCCGAGCCCCTGCCGTCGGCGAGGTGGACGTGGCCGAGCCGGTCGCCCATGCGGTCGACCATGTCCATCGCGTCGGTGCGGGCGGTCGCGGTGTGCGAGAGGTCGACGGTGAAGTGGCGGTAGTCGTCCTTGGTGACGTCCCAGTCGGGGGCGTATGCCAGCATCTCGCGGTCGCGGTAGCGCCAGGGGTACATGTTCTCGACGGCGAAGCGCACGTCCGTCTCGTCGGCCATCCGCCAGATTCCGTCGACGAAGTCGCGCGCGTACTGCCGCTGCCAGCGGAAGGGCGGGTGCACGACGACCGTGGAGGCGTCGAGCTTCTCCGCGGCGGCCTTCGCGCGCTGGAGCTTGACCCAGGGGTCGGTGGACCAGACGCGCTGGGTGATCAGCAGACATGGCGCGTGGACGGCGAGGATCGGAATCCGGTGGTAGTCGCTCAGCCTGCGCAGGGCCTCGATGTCCTGGCTGACGGGGTCGGTCCAGACCATGACCTCGACACCGTCGTAGCCGAGGCGCGCGGCGATCTCGAAGGCCGTCGCCGTCGACTCCGGATAGACCGAGGCCGTCGACAGGGCGACCTTCGCATCCGGGACGCGCACCACTGGTTCTGCCACGCAAGACAGGGTACGGGCCGTGCCCGGGCGCCGGGGAGGTGGCCTCACGCCGCTCGCTCAGGAGGCCGGGAGGTGGTCGAGCCTGCGCAGGATCACGCCCTCGCGCAGCGCCCAGGGGCATATCTCCACGTTCTCGACCCCGAAGAGGTCCATGGCGCCCTCCGCGACCAGCGCTCCCGCCAGGAGCTGGTTGGCGCGCCCCTCGGAGACGCCGGGCAGCTCGGCGCGCTCCCGCGTGGTCATCGCGGCGAGCCGCGGAACCCAGTCCTCCAGGGACTTCCGCTTCAGCTCCCGCTGGACGTAGAGGCCGTCGGCGGAGCGGGCGGCGCCCGCGAGCCTGGCGAGCTGCTTGAACGTCTTCGAGGTGGCCACGATGTGGTCGGGGGCCCCGAAGCGGGCGAACTCGCCCACCGTGCGGGCGATCTGCGCGCGCACGTGCCGGCGCAGCGCCTTCACGTCGGCCGCCTCCGGCGGATCGGCGGGCAGCCAGGCCGCGGTGAGGCGCCCGGCGCCCAGGGGCAGGCTGACCGCGGCGTCCGGCTCCTCGTCGATGCCGTACGCGATCTCCAGGGAGCCGCCGCCGATGTCGAGGACCAGGAGCTTGCCCGCGGACCAGCCGAACCAGCGCCGGGCGGCGAGGAAGGTGAGCTTGGCCTCCTCCTCGCCCGAAAGCACCTGCAGGTCGACGCCGGTCTCGTCCCTGACCCGGGCGAGCACCTCGTCGGCGTTGGTGGCCTCGCGCACCGCCGAGGTGGCGAACGGCAGCACCTCCTCCACGCCCTTGTCCTCGGCGGCCTCCATCGCCTCGCGCACGATGGCGGCCAGGCGGTCCACCCCCTCGGGCCCGATCGCCCCCGACGGGTCGAGGAGTTGGGCGAGGCGCAGATCGGCCTTGTGCGAGTGCGCGGGCAGCGGGCGCGCGCCGGGATGGGCGTCGACCACGAGCAGATGCACCGTGTTCGACCCCACGTCGAGGACACCGAGTCTCATGTACGGAACGCTACGCCGAGTGGGGCGCTCACCTGGCTCCGGGCGGCCCACCGCACGCATACCCTGGAGACGTGCCAAAGACGAAAAAGACGAAGGCCGACAAATCGAAGCCGGCGAAGTCGTCGCCCGAGTCCCGTGAGCCGTCGAAGCAGGGGAAGCGGGAGAAGGTGGCGGGAAGGCCGGAGAAGACCGAGAAGGTGGGAAAGTCCGGAAAGCCGGCGAAGACCGGGAAGGTGGAACCGGACGAAAAGGGCCTGGACTTCGCCCGCTCCTGGGTGGAGTTCCCTGATCCCGCGGACGACGAGCAGGTCTTCCGGTGCGATCTGACATGGCTGACCTCTCGCTGGAACTGCATCTTCGGCAGCGGCTGCCAGGGCATCAAGGAAGGCCGTGCCGACGACGGCTGCTGCACGCTGGGTGCCCATTTCTCGGACGATGACGACGAGAAGCGCGTCGCCGCCCACGTCGAACGGCTCACCCCCGACATCTGGCAGCACCACGACATCGGCAGGGAGACCGGCTGGGTCTCCACGGACGAGGACGGCGACCGCCAGACCCGGCCGTACAACGGCTCCTGCATCTTCCAGAACCGCCCCGGCTTCGCGGGCGGCGCCGGCTGCTCGCTGCACATCCTGGCGCTGCGCGAGGGCCGCGAGCCCCTGGAGACCAAGCCGGACGTCTGCTGGCAGCTGCCGGTGCGCAGGACCTACGAGTGGATCGACCGGCCCGACGACACCCGTGTCCTCCAGGTGTCGATCGGCGAGTACGACCGGCGCGGCTGGGGCCCCGGCGGCCACGACCTGCACTGGTGGTGCACGTCGGCGACGTCGGCGCACGGCGCGGGCGACCCGGTGTACGTCACCTACCGCCCCGAGCTGATCGAGCTCATGGGCAAGGAGGGCTACGACCGGCTCGTGGAGCTCTGCGTGGAGCGCCTCGCCTCCCGGCTGCCGCTCCTCGCCCCGCACCCCGCCGACCCCGCGTAACACCAGCTGACACCAGCTGTCCCGGGCGCCCGGGGCCGGTCAGCCCGGGCTCGTACCGCCGTCCGTCGGCGTCGAAGGGCCGGGGTACGACGGCGTGGGCCCCGGGTCCGTGGGGGTCGGCGTGGGGGCGGGGTCCGACGGGCCGGGGCCGGTGGGCCGGGGGGTCGGGTCGGGGCCCGGGGCGGAGGGCCTGGGGGCGGTCGGGCGCGGGTCGGAGGGGCCGGGGCCCGGGCCCGGCGTCTGCGGCGGGCGCCCAGCGCCGTGCCCGTCGATCGAGACGACCGCGCCGGAGGGGGCGATCGAGACCCGCGCGCGCCAGGGGCCCGACGGCTCGCGGCGGTGGTCCACGTACACCCGCAGGGTGATCGATTCGCCTGGTGCGAGCGTGCCCGACGAGCGGTTCAGGTGGAGCCACGAGGCGTTCACGCCCGCCGACCAGTCCACCGGGGCGCTTCCCGACGCCGTCAGCGTGATCAGGGTGATGTCGCCGCTCGGCCTGGCCGCCACGGTGAGGCTCCCCGGTCCCGTCGACGCGCCGTCGCCGCTGATGACCTCCACGGAGACGTCGGGCGACCTGCCGCCGGCGGTGAAGCGCGGGCCCGGGCCCTTGCGGGCGTTGCCCGCGTTCTCATAGCCGTCGCCCGCGTGGTCGCCGGCGAGGCCGCCCGCGCCGTCGCCCTCGCTCGCGCTGACCGAACCCCCGTCGTGGCCCTCGCCGGTGAGCGGGCCGCGGTAGGCCGCCCAGAGGGCGAGCACCGGGGCGGCCACCACGGTGGCGACGACGGTCGTGGTGACGGCCCGCGCGCGGAGCCGGTCCCTGCGGGCCGCGTGGTCCTTGGGGTCCATCGGGAAGCCGCGCCGGTCATAGCGGGGGTGGGCGCCGCGCGCGCGGGGGCCGTGCGTCATCGCGTGGTGCAGGGCGGACCTCGGGGCCTCGGCCAGCGGGAGCGTGGCGGGGCTCACCGTCGTGCCGGGCCAGGTGCCCGCTCCCGCGCGCTCGGCGGTGCGGCGGCAGCGCGGGCAGTCGTCCACGTGCCTGACCAGCTCGCGGCGCAGGGCCGTGCCGAGCAGGAGCTGGCTGTCGCCGGTGAGGCGGGCCACGATGGGGCAGCTGCCGGTCTCCACGACGGCGAGGGCGGCGCGGGTCCGCTCGACCTCGCAGGCGGCGGATGCGAGCAGCTCGCGGGCCTTCAGGGGCTCCAGGCCGAGCACGGCGGCCACCTCGGCGGGGGTGAGCTGGTGGCGCACGGCGAGCTCCAGCGCCTCGCGCTGCTCGGGGGTGGTGCCCGCGGCCTCCGGCCACGCGAGCCGGGCCAGCTCGCCGCGGCGCTCCCGCTCGGTCTCCTCCGACTCCGCGGCCCTCTCGGCGGGCCCCGCCGTGTCGGGGGCGGCTGCGCCGGGGGCGGCGCCGCCGGGGGCGTGGGCGGCGTGGCGGCTGCGCCTGGCCTCGGCGAGCCTGCGCAGGCAGACCCAGCGCGCCAGCGCGTAGAGCCAGGCCCGCAGGTCGCCGTCGGACGCCGGTCCGCGCGAGCCCCTGCGCTCGGCGATGTGGAGGACGTCGCTCAGGGCCGCGGTCGCCGCGTCGTGGTCGCACAGGACGGACAGGCAGTAGGTGAACAGGCCGTCCAGGCAGGGTTCATAGCGCCCGTGCGGGGTGGTCCGGGGCGCCTGGCGGGGCGCCACCCGCTTGCGCGCGTCGCGGTGCGCCCGATGCGCGCCGGTCGTCTTCACTGGGGATTCCGGCCTGCTGCTCGTCACCGTGCGAAGGTAGGCGGATGATGCAGGCCCATTCCGCCCCCTTGAGCGTATTCAACCCTTACGGGTGAACCAATCCCTCGAAAGGGGACAGGAACCCATCATTCCGCGGACGGGGCACCGGCCGCGGAGGGGCGACGGTCCTCGGAAGCGGCGTTGTCAGTGGGCTCCGCTACGGTTCCGAGCATGGCTGCCCGTACGAAATCCACCAAGGACCGTCCGTCCTACCGCTGCACCGAGTGCGGCTGGCAGACGGCCAAGTGGCTCGGCCGCTGCCCCGAATGCCAGGCCTGGGGCACCGTCGAGGAGTACGGCGCGCCCGCCGTCCGCACCACCGCCCCCGGCCGCGTCACCTCTTCCGCCGTCCCGATCGGCGAGGTGGACGGCCGCCGGGCCACCGCGCGCTCGACCGGCGTGCCCGAGCTCGACCGCGTCCTCGGCGGCGGCCTGGTCCCCGGCGCCGTGGTGCTGCTCGCGGGCGAGCCCGGCGTCGGCAAGTCCACGCTGCTCCTCGACGTCGCGGCGAAGGCGGCGAGCGACACCCACCGCACGCTCTATGTGACGGGCGAGGAGTCGGCGAGCCAGGTGCGGCTGCGGGCCGACCGCATCGGCGCCATCGACGACCACCTCTTCCTGGCGGCGGAGACGGATCTCGCCGCCGTCCTCGGCCACTTGGACGCCGTCAAGCCCTCGCTCCTGGTCCTCGACTCGGTGCAGACCGTCGCCTCCCCCGAGATCGACGGGGCGCCGGGCGGCATGGCGCAGGTCCGCGAGGTCGCGGGCGCCCTGATCCGCGCCTCCAAGGAGCGCGGCATGTCCACCCTCCTGGTCGGCCACGTCACGAAGGACGGCGCGATCGCGGGGCCCCGCCTCCTGGAGCATCTCGTCGACGTGGTCCTGCAGTTCGAGGGCGACCGGCACGCCCGCCTCCGCCTGGTCCGCGGCGTCAAGAACCGGTACGGCACGACGGACGAGGTCGGCTGCTTCGAGCTGCACGACGAGGGCATCACCGGCCTCGCCGACCCCAGCGGCCTCTTCCTCACCCGCCGGGCCGAGCCCGTCCCCGGCACCTGCCTGACCGTCACCCTGGAGGGCCGCCGCCCCCTGGTCGCCGAGGTCCAGGCGCTCACGGTCGACTCGCAGATCCCGAGCCCCCGCCGCACCACCTCCGGCCTGGAGACCTCCCGCGTCTCGATGATGCTGGCCGTCCTGGAGCAGCGCGGCCGGATCACCGCCCTCGGCAAGCGCGACATCTACAGCGCGACGGTCGGCGGCGTGAAGCTCTCCGAGCCCGCCGCCGACCTGGCCGTCGCCCTGGCCCTGGCCAGCGCCGCGAGCGACACCCCGCTGCCGAAGAACCTCGTCGCGATCGGCGAAGTGGGGCTGGCGGGCGAGGTCAGACGGGTCACGGGGGTCCAGCGCAGGCTGTCGGAGGCACACCGCCTGGGCTTCACGCACGCGCTCGTGCCCGCCGATCCGGGGAAGGTCCCGCCCGGTATGAAGGTCATCGAAGTCGCCGACATGGGGGACGCGCTGCGGGTCCTGCCGAGGTCGCGTCGCCGAGAGGCCCCACGGGAGGAGGAAGAGCGCCGGTAGACTTTGCCCTGGTCTCGCCCACCCGTACGAAGTCAGGTGTACGGAAGAGGCTTGGAGAACCTGCGACCGAGGGAGTGCAGTGGCAGCCAACGACCGGGCAGCGAGTCCCGGCAAGCCCGGCGGAAGCTCCGCTGCCGATGGGCTGATGCGCGCCTCCCTGAGCGCCGTCGCCCCCGGCACGGCCCTGCGCGACGGCCTCGAACGCATCCTGCGCGGCAACACCGGCGGTCTGATCGTCCTCGGCTGGGACAAGACCGTGGAGTCGATGTGCACCGGCGGATTCATCCTGGACGTCGAGTTCACCGCGACGCGCCTGCGTGAGCTGTGCAAGCTCGACGGCGGCATCGTCCTCGACAAGGACATCACCAAGATCCTGCGGGCCGGCGTGCAGCTCGTGCCCGACCCGACGATCCCGACCGAGGAGACGGGCACGCGGCACCGCACCGCGGACCGCGTCTCCAAGCAGGTCGGCTTCCCCGTCGTCTCGGTCTCGCAGTCCATGCGCCTGATCGCGCTGTACGTGGACGGGCAGCGCCGCGTCCTGGAGGACTCCGCGGCGATCCTCTCCCGCGCCAACCAGGCCCTGGCCACCCTGGAGCGGTACAAGCTCCGGCTCGACGAGGTCGCGGGCACGCTCTCCGCCCTGGAGATCGAGGACCTGGTGACCGTGCGGGACGTCACGGCGGTCGCCCAGCGCCTGGAGATGGTGCGCCGCATCGCCACCGAGATCGCCGAGTACGTGGTCGAGCTGGGCACGGACGGCCGCCTCCTCGCCCTCCAGCTCGACGAGTTGATCGCGGGCGTGGAGCCCGAGCGCGAGCTGGTCGTCAGGGACTATGTGCCCGAGCCCACCGCCAAGCGCTCCCGCACGGTGGACGAGGCCCTCGCGGAGCTGGACTCCCTCTCCCACGCGGAGCTCCTCGAACTCTCCACCGTGGCCCGCGCCCTGGGGTACACGGGCTCCCCCGAGACCCTGGACTCCGCGGTCTCCCCGCGCGGCTTCCGGCTGCTCGCCAAGGTGCCGCGGCTGCCCGGCGCCATCATCGACCGCCTGGTCGAGCACTTCGGCGGCCTGCAGAAGCTGCTCGCCGCCAGCGTCGACGACCTCCAGACCGTGGACGGCGTCGGCGAGGCGCGTGCCCGCAGCGTCCGCGAGGGCCTCTCGCGCCTGGCGGAGTCCTCGATCCTGGAGCGGTACGTCTAGCGTTCCCGCCGGACGCCGTACGCCAGACCCCGGACGCCGGACGCCGTACGAGCGGGCGGGCCCGCGCGCCCGCCACCGCCCCTCCCACCGTCAACGCGGGCAGCGGAACCGGTGGCGTCAGTCCTTCTCCAGGACGAACGACGCCTGTGCCGTGCCGAGTCCGGGCGCCTCGGCCTCGACCAGGTAGGTGCCGGGCGCGGCCTTCTTCGCCGGGGACGTCGCGCACTTCTCGGTGCTCGCCCTGCGGTCCCACTCCACGGTGTGCGTGACGCGGCCGTCGGCCGGCACCCGGAGCAGCAGGCTGCCGCCGCCCGCGGAGCAGTCGTCCGAGGACCAGAACGAGTCGTCGCCCTCGGCCTGAGTGATCGTCAGGACCGTGCGCTTGCCGCCGAGATCGACCTTGCAGGCCTTGCCGCCGCCGTTCTCCGCGATCAGCTCGAACGTGGGCTTCTCGTCGATCTCGTACGTGTTGCGGACGCTGCGGACCTTCAGCTTGACGTCGCCCTTGGCGCAGTCGGGCAGCCGCGTGCCCGCGGGGAGCCGGTCTCCCGAGCCGCCGCCGCCCTTGGCGTCGTCGCCCGAGCCGATGCCGGAGCCCGCCGAACCGCCCCCGCCCGCCCCTCCGGAGCCACCGGAACCGCCCGGACCCGAGCCGCCCGAGCCGGAACCGGAACCGTCGCCCGAGCCGTCGTCCGACTCGTCGCGCCCGCCCGGGTGTTGGCTGATCGCGGGCCCGGACCCGGAGGGGCCCGGGGTGATGGACGTGGCGGGTCCGTTCTCGCCGGGCCCGTTGGCGCCGTTCTTCCCGCCGCCGCCACCCATGGTGACGATCCAGACGACAAGGAGCACCAATAGGCCGATTACGGACAGCAGGACGGCCCTCCGACGCCAGTAGATGGTGGAGGGAAGCGGCCCGACCGGATTGCGCAGAGATCCCACGCACAAACCTTACGAGAGAACCGGCCTTTCTCCCGCCCCACCCGCCGTCCGGAGCAACAAAGTTTGTCGGATCATCATTCCGGTTCCGGGACGCGGTGCCGGTTCCGGGATGCGGTGCCGGTTCCGGGACGCGGTACCGGTTGGTTCCGGGATGCGGTACCGGTCGCAATCCGCCCGAACCCCCCTGACCCCTGTCGATCGTCGGGGGTGGGCACAGGTCGATCGCCGGATGCGGGCGGTCGGAGCCCCTCCGTAGCGTCCATCATCATGGAGACCATGGACGACGACCTCTACCGCGACACTCTCGACTTCGCCCACGACACACCGTCGTGGTTCCAGCACCTGGCGGAGGTGTGGACGGAGCTCGGGCTGCTGCTCTTCGGCGTGCTCTTCATCGTCGCCTGGTGGCGGGCCCGGCGCGGGGACCCCCGCGCCCTCGCCGTCGCGGTGCTCGCCCCCCTCGCCACCGCGGTGGCGTACGTGTGCAGTGAGGCGCTCAAGTCCGTCATCGAGGAGGAGCGGCCCTGCCGGGCGGTGTCCGGTGCGATGAAGCCGCTGGTCGAGTGCCCCGCCTACGGCGACTGGTCGTTCCCCAGCAACCACTCGACGATCGCGGGCGCCGCCGCCATCGGCCTCGTGCTCGCCTGGCCGCGCATCGCGGCCCTGACGGTGCCGATGGCGGTGCTCATGGCCGCCTCGCGGGTGTTCGTCGGCGTCCACTACCCGCATGACGTGGCGGTCGGTCTCGTCTTCGGCGCGGTGGTCACGTATGCGGTCGTGCGGCTCGCCACGCGTCCGGTGGCGCGGGTCGCGCAGTCGATGCGGGGGTCGTCCACGTCGGTCGTGACCTGGTTCGCGGGCCCCGGCCCCGCGCTCGCCCCGTCCCCCGCCGCCGACCCGGCGGCGTACGACAGCCCGACGATGACCTTCCGCCGCCATGAGGCTCACGACCAGGGCGCGTACGGGCAGGACGCGTACGGGCAGGACCAGCAGGGCCGGCACGGCCAGAACGCGTACGGTCAGGCTCCGCAGGGGCAGGGCACGTACGGGCAAGCCCCGCAGGGGCAGGGCACGTACGGGCAGAACCCGCAGGGGCAGGACCCCTACGGCAACGGCTCGTACGGCCGGGACCCCTACGGCAACGGCTCGTACGGCCGGGACCCCTACGGCAACGGCTCCCACGGCGACGGCTCCTACGGCACCGGCTCCCACGGTGACGACCCGCACGGTCATGAGCCGCAGGCCGGTTCGTACCGTCGCTGATCGTCCGTCGCGCCGCTGATCGTCCGTCGCGCCCCCGGGGCCTCAGTCCCGGGGGACGAGGTCCGCTTCGTACGCGACGATCGCCGCCAGGACGCGGTTCTTGACGCCGAGGCGTTCCAGGACCGCGCTCACGTACGCCTTGACCGTGCCCTCCACCAGGTGGAGCCGGGCGGCGATCTCCGGGTTGGACAGGCCCGCCCCGACCAGGCCGAGGACCTCGCGCTCGCGCGGGGTGAGGGCCTCGACGCGGGAGCGCGCGGCGGCCCCGCGGTCCATGCGGCGGGCCCCGAAGCCCTCGATGACGTGCCGGGCGACCTTGGGCGAGAGGAAGGCGGCGCCCTCCGCCACGGCCCGTACGCCCGCGATGAGTTCGTGCGGGTCGCCCGACTTCAGCAGGAAACCGGTGGCTCCGCCGCCGAGGGCCCGGGAGACGTACGCGTCCTCGGAGAACGTCGTCAGCATGGCGACCGCGGTGTCCGGGACCGTACGCGCGATCTCCTCGCCCGCGGCGAGACCGTCGAGGCGCGGCATGCGGATGTCCAGCAGCGCCACGTCGGGCCGGTGGGCCTGGGCCAGGGTGACCGCCTCGCGCCCGTCGGCGGCCTCCGCGACGACCTCGATGCCCTTGCCCGCGGCGAGGATGGCGCGGACGCCCGCGCGGATCATCGCCTCGTCGTCGGCCAGCAGGACCCGGATGGCTCGTTCACGGCTTCCCTTCCTCACTTCTCACGGCTCTTCCCGTCCCGCACCGGGATCACGGTCTTGTCCACGAGGCGGTCCGCTTCGTCCCCTGCCCTGCCGAAGCAGAGCCTGAAGTAGGGGACGGTGGAGAACAGTTTGGCCTCGGCCCGATAGTAGACGCAGTCGGCGTCCTCGGGGGGCGGGGTCGGGGCGCGTTCCGCGGGCGGGTCGGAGGCGGTCAGGGAGGGCAGGACGCGCTCGGCGTCCGCGCGCGCCTCGCCGATGCGCAGGCCCGCGAAGTCCGCGGGGTCGAGGACGGAGTGCGTCCGTGAGTACGCGTACCAGGCGAAGGCGCCGCCGACGAGCAGCGCTCCCGTGGTGAGCGCGGCGCCGAAGGCGAGGGCGGTACGGCGGCGTGCGTGCGCGAGGTGGGCGCCGGGGCGCGGACGCCCCCGCCCGGCTCCCGGGACCGGCAGCCGGGCGGTGACCCGGTAGCCCTGCCCATACGGCCCCGCCTCGAAGGTGCCGCCCAGGTCCGTGACGCGGTCCCGCAGCCCACGCAGGCCCGAACCGCCGCGGGACGGCGGGGCGGGCGCGGTGGGGCGCCCGTTGGTGACCGTCACGGTCGTCGCCGCGGCGTCACGGTCCACCGCCACGGTGACGGGGGCGCCGGGGGCGTGCCGGGCGGCGTTGGTCAGGGCCTCCTGGACAACACGGTGGAGGGCGCGGGCGGTCGCGTCCTGGGCCGCGACTTGAGGCGCGCCTTGCGACGCGTCCTGGGGCACGCCATGGGGTGCGCCCTGGGCGGCGGCCCGAGGGGACTTGCTGCCTGGCGGCTGCCCGCCCTTCCCACCGTCCGGTGGCCCGCCGGTATGACGCCCGTCACTCGACCGCCCGTCATCCGGCGGCCCGCCGTGGTGACGCCCCCCATCCGGCACCCCGCCGTCGGACCTCCCCCCATCCGACTGCCCGCCGTACCCGCCGTCCGGCTGTCCGCCGATATGGCGCCCGTCATCCGGCCGCCCGTCATCCGGCGGCCCGCCGTGGTGACGCCCCCCATCCGGCACCCCGCCGTCGGACCTCCCCCCATCCGACTGCCCGCCGTCCCCTCCGTCCGGCTGTCCGCCGGCGGGGCAGCCGCCATCCAGCCGCCCGCCGCCCGACCGGCCGCCGTCGAGCCGACCACCGCCCAGCCCCCCGTCACCCGGCAGACCGTCACCCGGCAGCCCCCCGTCCAGGTAGCTGATCTCCAGGCCGGACTCGGCGGCGCGGGTCACGAGGGCGGGGATGGTTTCGCCGGACGGGGCGAGCGGGGCCCGTTCGTCGCCCTCCTCGCGGAGCAGGCCGATGACGGCGTGCAGGCGGTCCGTGGCGTGTGAGGCCGCCGCGCGGAGGTCGGCGGCGGCCTCGCGGTGCGGTGCGGGCAGGTCGGGGGCGACCTGGAGCGCGCCCGCTCGGACGGCGATCAGGCTCAGCTCGTGGCCGAGGTCGTCGTGCATGTCCTGGGCGATACGGGCCCGTTCGCGCAGCCTGGCCCGGTCGGCGACGATGCGCTGCTCGCGCTCCAGCTGCTCCGCCCGTGCCCACCCCGCGGCGGCCAGTTCGCGGTTCTGGCGCCAGTAGCGGCCCGCGAGCCAGGGGAAGACCGCGCCGAAGAGCAGCGTGCCGGTGAGGACCAGCCACTCGACCACGGGGTCGACGTCCCGTACGGCGATCTTGACCGTGCCGACCAGGGCGACCGCCCCGAAGCCGAGCGCCGCGGCCCGGGGGCGCCCGGCCCCGCGGCCCGTCAGGAGCGCGAACACCGCCAGGGCGGGACCGTAGGAGAGGGTGAAGAGGGAGGGGGCGGTGGCGAGGCCGAGGGACGCGGCGAGGAGGAACGCGAGGAGCGGGCTCGCCCCGCGGGCCACGACGGCTCCGGCCAGGACGGCGAGCGCGACGAGCTGCCGCCACGCGCCGGCCGGCTCGTTCAGGCCGAGGCGGTCCACCGTCACCACGGGTACGGCGAGCACCGCCCACAGCAGTGCGCTCCTGGTGCGTCTCTCCACGGACCCGACGCTACTCGCCGCCGCCGTGCCGCCGCCCCTGCCGATCGTCAGGTCCTCGGCCACCGCCGCGCCGCCTGCGCGCGGGCCGGCGCGTACACCCGTACGCACACCCGTACGTCCGTACGCCCGCCTCGCAGCACGACACCCGGATAAGACGAAAACCGCCGGTGCCATGGCAGGATCGGGGGTGCCATGACTGCTCCCGCGAAGCCCTTGCCGCACGGCCCGAGTCCCGGGGACGCCCCCGGGGCGGCGGGCGACGCCCTGCACCGCCCCGTCATCGCCTGGTTCGAGACGCACGCCCGCGATCTGCCGTGGCGGCGCGAGGACGCCGGTCCCTGGGGCGTGATGGTCAGCGAGTTCATGCTCCAGCAGACGCCGGTCAGCCGGGTCCTGCCGGTGTACGAGCAGTGGCTCGCCCGCTGGCCCCGCCCCGCCGACCTCGCCAAGGAGGCGCCCGGCGAGGCCGTCCGCGCCTGGGGGCGGCTCGGCTACCCCCGCCGCGCCCTGCGGCTGCACGGCGCGGCCGTCGCCATAACGGAGCGGCACGGCGGCGACGTCCCCACGCAGCACGCCCAGTTGCTCGCCCTGCCCGGCATCGGGGAGTACACGGCCGCCGCCGTGGCCTCGTTCGCGTACGGGCAGCGCCACGCCGTGCTCGACACGAACGTGCGCCGTGTCTTCGCGCGCGCCGTGACCGGCGTGCAGTACCCGCCGAACGCCACCACGGCCGCCGAGCGCAAGCTCGCCCGCGCCCTGCTGCCGGAGGAGGAGCACACCGCCTCCCGCTGGGCCGCCGCCTCGATGGAGCTGGGCGCCCTGGTCTGCACCGCGCGGAACGAGGCCTGCGAGCGCTGCCCGATCGCCGCGCGGTGCGCGTGGCTCGCGGCCGGCAAGCCCGCGCACGAGGGTCCGGCCCGCCGCGGCCAGACGTACGCGGGGACGGACCGCCAGGTGCGGGGCAAGCTGCTCGCCGTGCTCCGCGAGGCCGTGGCGCCCGTGCCGCAGGCCGCGCTCGACCGGGTCTGGGACGAGCCGGTGCAGCGGGCCCGCGCGCTCGACGGCCTGGTCGCCGACGGCCTCGTCGAGCCGCTGCGGGGCGGCCTGTACCGGCTGCCGCTGACCTGAGCGGCAGCTCTGGGGGGTGACGGCCGCCGCAGCCCTCGGAAACAGAGGTTCTTACGCCGGTCCTACTTCTGTTACACAACCTACGTACAGCCGTGCGTCCGCCGCTGGCTCGTCCGCACAACCTCGTGACAACGCCTCCGTACCTTCATATCCGTACCGCGGAGCAAGGACAGCGGTCGTCCATGGGAACGGAACGGAGGCGGTTTGAGATGGCGCACGGCGAGGTGCTCGAGTTCGAAGAGTACGTCCGCACTCGGCAGGATGCCCTGCTGCGCAGTGCCCGGCGCCTGGTCCCGGACCCCGTGGACGCCCAGGACCTGCTCCAGACCGCGCTCGTACGGACGTACGGCCGCTGGGATGGCATAGCCGACAAGCGGCTCGCGGACGCGTACCTGCGCCGCGTCATGATCAATACGCGTACGGAGTGGTGGCGGGCGCGCAAGCTCGAAGAGGTGCCCACCGAGCAGCTGCCCGACGCGAGCGTGGAAGACTCGACCGACCAGCACGCGGACCGCGCGCTGCTGATGGACATCATGAAGGTGCTCGCACCCAAGCAGCGCAGTGTGGTCGTGCTGCGACACTGGGAGCAGATGTCCACGGAAGAGACGGCTGCCGCACTCGGCATGTCGGCCGGAACGGTCAAGAGCACGCTGCACCGGGCGCTGGCACGGCTCCGTCAGGAGCTGGAGAGCCGCGACCTGGACGCCCGCGCGCTCGAACGTGGGGAGCGGGAGCGTTGCGCGGCCTAGGCCCTGGGGCCACGAGAAGTGTGAAGGCGGCGAGCACGGCGGTGACCGTGGTCGCCGCCGTCGGCCTTTTCTCCCTCGCCGCCTGCTCGACGGGCGGCTCCGGCGCGCGGGACGAGGGCCCGGCCCACAGCGATCCCGTGGTGTCGTCGTCGCCGACGCCCTCGGCCTCGACCGGCCTGCCGAAGAAGAAGGTCGACGCGGTGCGGCTCGTGAAGAACGACCCGGAGGTCAGCCCGGCCGTCAAGCGGGATTTGAAGCCGTGCGCCGGGGACACGTACCCGGTCGACGTCTCCTACGGGAACCTGACCGGAGGATCGGCCTCCGATGTCGTGGTCAACGTCCTGACCTGCGCGGACGCCGTCGGCATCGGCAGTTACGTGTACCGCGCGCAGGGTGGCGGATACGAGAACGTGTTCAAGGCCGAGGAGCCCGCGTCCGTCTACGCCGAGATCGACAGGGGCGAACTCGTCGTGACGAAGCAGCTCTACGAGAAGGGCGACGCGGTGGCCTACCCCTCCGGCGAGGAAGTGATCACGTACCACTGGGCGTCGAACCACTTCAGCGAGAGGGAACGCACGCGCAGCGACTTCAGCGGCGCGGTGGGCGCCGAGCCGACCCCGCCGTCCGCCGACTGACCGACCCGGGTCGACACTACGTACGAGACGCATGACACGCACCGAGAAGGACTGAGAGCATCCGATGGCAGAGCAGACCCATGTCCTGTTCGTCGAGGACGACGACGTCATCCGTGAGGCCACCCAGCTCGCCCTGGAGCGCGACGGGTTCGCGGTGACCGCCATGCCCGACGGCCTCTCGGGCCTGGAGGCGTTCCGCGCCGACCGTCCTGACATCGCGCTGCTCGACGTCATGGTGCCGGGTCTCGACGGCGTCTCCCTCTGCCGCCGCATCCGCGACGAGTCGACCGTCCCCGTGATCATGCTGTCGGCGCGCGCCGACTCCATCGACGTCGTGCTCGGCCTGGAGGCGGGCGCCGACGACTACGTGACCAAGCCGTTCGACGGGGCCGTCCTCGTCGCCCGTATCCGCGCGGTCCTGCGCCGCTTCGGCCACGCGAGCGGCTCCGGCTCCTCGGCCGGCACCGCCGACGCGGGCTCGGCGGCCGACGGGGGCGTACTGCACTTCGGCGACCTGGAGATCGACACGGAGGGCATGGAGGTGCGCAGGGCCGGCGTCCCCGTGGGACTCACGCCGACCGAGATGCGCCTGCTCCTGGAGTTCTCGTCCGCGCCCGGCACGGTCCTCTCCCGCGACAAGCTCCTCGAACGGGTCTGGGACTACGGCTGGGGCGGCGACACCCGCGTCGTCGACGTCCACGTGCAGCGGCTGCGCACCAAGGTCGGCCAGGACCGCATCGAGACGGTGCGCGGCTTCGGCTACAAACTCAAGGCGTGAGCGGGCGCGTGACGGACGACGTACGGCGCCCCGGCACGGGACGCGGGCCAGGGGGACGGCACCGCGGACGCGGGGGACACAGCGGACTCGGGGAAGACAGCGGACTCGCGGGACACAGCGGACTCGGGGAAGACAGCGGACTCGGGGGACACATATGAACGGCGTGCCCAGGGCGGACCGGCGGTTCCGCACGGCGCTGCCCGCCGGCCTGCGCACCGGCGTGCGCTGGAAGATCAGCGCGGCGATCGCGCTGGTCGGCGCGCTGGTCGCGATCGTCCTCAGCCTCGTCGTGCACAACGCGGCGCGCGTCTCGATGCTCGACAACGCCCGTGACGTGCAGGACGAGCGCATCCAGTTCGCCCTGCGCCTCTACTCCGCGTCCCAGCGGCAGACCCTCCAGTTCGGCACGAAGGTCGACGACCCCGCGCTCCCCGCCGAGCTGCGGCAGAAGGTCCTGACGGGCCGCCGCGCCACGTTCGTCGAGGACAAACCGGGCGGCGTGCCGGACATCTGGGCCGCCGTGCCGCTCGCCGACGGGCACGTCCTGTCGCTGCACTCGCGCTTCACCGACCGCAGCGCCACCGTCATGAAGGACCTCGACCAGGCCCTGGTCATCGGCTCGATCACGGTCGTCTTCGGCGGCTGCGCGCTCGGCGTACTGATCGGCGGACAGCTCTCGCGGCGCCTGCGCAAGGCGGCCACGGCGGCGAGCGACGTCGCCCAGGGCCAGACGGACGTCAGCGTGCGCGACGCCATCGGCGGCGTGGTGAAGGACGAGACCGACGACCTGGCGAGCGCCGTGGACGCCATGGCCGACGCCCTCAAGCAGCGCCTGGAAGCCGAGCGGCGGGTGACCGCGGACATCGCGCACGAGCTGCGCACCCCGGTGACCGGCCTGCTCACGGCGGCCGAGCTGCTGCCGCCCGGCCGGCCGAGCGAGCTGGTCAAGGACCGCGCGCAGGCCATGCGCACGCTCGTCGAGGACGTACTCGAAGTGGCCCGCCTCGACTCCGCGGCGGAGCGCGCCGAACTGCAGGACATCACCCTCGGCCACTTCGTGAGCCGGCGCATGGCGGCGCTGACCACGGACGTGACGGTGACGGTGGTGCACGAGTCGGAGGTGACCACCGACCCGCGCCGCCTGGAGCGCATCCTCGGCAACCTCGTCGCCAACGCCGCCAAGCACGGCAAGCCGCCGATCGAGGTGAGCGTCGAGGGCCGCGTGGTCCGGGTGCGCGACCACGGCCCCGGCTTCCCCGAAGCCCTCCTGGCCGAGGGCCCCAGCCGCTTCCGCACCGGCAGCACCGACCGCGCGGGCCACGGCCACGGTCTCGGCCTGACGATCGCGGCGGGCCAGGCCCGCGTCCTCGGCGCCCGCCTCACGTTCCGCAACGTCCGCCCGGCGGGCGCGCCCCCGGACGAGCCGGCCGAGGGCGCGGTGGCGGTCCTGTGGCTCCCGGAACACGCCCCGACGGCCACGGGCAGCTACCCAATGCTGAACCTGGCGGACATCCAGTAGCGGGGCGCGGAGAAGTCCCCTACTCGGCCACCGGTGGGGTCGAGCCCCGCAGGGGGATGTCCTCGATGAAGACGGCGGCCAGGAGCGCCGCCACGCCGATGGCCGCGCCGAGCAGGAACGCCGAGTGCGTTCCCGAGGAGACCGCGTACTGGTACGCGTCGCGCACCGGCTCCGGCAGCTTCGCCAGGCTGTCCGCGGTCAACTGCGCCGACTGCTCGGTGACCTTGCCGCCGACCGTGCCGGCGCGCTCGGCCATCACGTCCTGGACCCGGCCGTTGAAGAGCGCGCCCATGATCGCCACGCCGAAGGAGGAGCCGAGCGTGCGGAAGAGCGTGGCCGAGGACGAGGCGACGCCCATGTCCTTCATCTCCACGCTGTTCTGCGCGACCAGCATGGTGGTCTGCATCAGGAAGCCCATGCCGGCGCCGACCACCGCCATGTAGAGGCCCGAGGTGAGGCGGGACGTCCCCGTGTCCATCTGCGCCAGCAGGAAGAAGCCGCCGACCATCAGGACGGTGCCGACGACCGGCAGGATCTTGTACTTGCCGGTGGACGTGGTGTAGCGGCCCGCGAGCACCGAGACGGCCATCATCGAGAGCAGCATCGGCAGGAGCAGCAGCCCCGAGTTGGTCGCTGACGCGCCCTGTACCGACTGCTGGTAGAGCGGCAGGAAGAGCATCGCGCCGAACATCACGAAGCCGGTGATGAAGCCGACCACGGCCATCAGCGAGAAGTTGCGGCTGCGGAAGATGTGCAGCGGCATGATCGGCTCGGCGGCCTTCTTCTGTACGAGGACGAAGCCGATCAGGGCCACGACGCCGATCGCGATGAGCTCCATGATCACGGCCGAGCCCCAGGCGTACTCGGAGCCGCCCCAGGTGGTGACGAGCACGAGCGCGCTGATGCCGACGGCCAGCAGGGCCGCGCCGAGGTAGTCGATGCGCCCCTCCGCCTTCTTCTTCGGCAGGTGCAGGACGGCGGTCACCATGGCGAGGGCCACCGCGCCGAGCGGCAGGTTGATGTAGAAGGCCCAGCGCCAGCCGAGGTGGTCGGTGATGGTGCCGCCGACCAGCGGGCCGCCGATCATCGCGACCGCCATGACGCCGGTCATCATGCCCATGTACTTGCCGCGGTCCCGCGGCGGCACCAGGTCGCCGATGATCGCCATGACGCCGACCATCAGGCCGCCCGCGCCGAGGCCCTGGACCACGCGGAACCCGATGAGCTGGTTCATGTCCTGCGCCATGCCGCTGAGCGCGGAGCCCAGCAGGAAGATCACTATCGCGGTGAGGAAGATGCCCTTCCGCCCGTACATGTCGCCGAGCTTGCCCCAGATGGGCGTGGAGGCCGCCGTGGCCAGGGTGTAGCCGGTCACGACCCACGACAGGTGGGCGAGGCCGCCCAGATCGCCCACGATGGTCGGCATCGCCGGGCTCACGATCATGTTGTCGAGCATCGCGAGCAGCATCGTGATCATCAGGGCCAGCAGCACGACGCGTACGCTGCGCGGCGCCGCCTGGGCCTCTTTCTCGTCCGGTACGGCTTTCGCCGCGATCGTGTCAGCCATGATTCCCCACTCCCCGACCCCCGCGGTCCCCCACGAACGCCCCGCCCCGGACGTCTTACTTGCCGCCCGGCTAGTTGATTACACTGGGGAAAGGTAGACCCCTAACTAGCCGGGCGTCAAGTAAGTTGAACAGAGTCGAGGAGCACCCGATGGGCACGGGCACAGGCAGGCAGCGGCGCCGCGGGGACACCCGCGAGCGCATCCAGGACGTGGCCCTCGAACTCTTCGCCGAGCAGGGGTACGAGAAGACGTCCCTGCGGGAGATCTCGGAGCGCCTGGAGGTCACGAAGGCGGCGCTCTACTACCACTTCAAGACCAAGGAAGACATCCTCAACAGCCTGTTCGAGGACGCGACCAGGCCGATCGACGAGCTGATCGAGTGGGGCAGGGAGCAGCCGCAGCCGCCCTCCCTGGAGACCAGGAAAGAGGTCCTGCGCCGCTACAGCGAGATCCTCGTCGAGGCGTCGCCGCTCTTCCGCTTCATGCAGGAGAACCAGGCCACGGTGCGTGACCTGCAGATCGGCGAGTCCTTCAAGGACCGCATGATCGGGCTCTTCGAGATCCTCAAGGACCCCGGGGCCGCCATGCGCGACCAGGTGCGGTGCTTCAGCGCGCTGTTCACCATGCACGGCGGGATGTTCGCGCTCAAGGACGTCGAAGGCGACCCCGAGGAGAAGCGCATGGCCATCCTGGAGGTCGCCGTCGATCTGATCACGCAGGCCCACTCGGCCTCGGCCTCGGCCCCGGACTCGGGCTCGGGCACGGCCGGCTGAGCGGCCGGGCCCGGGGGCGCCCGGGGGTCAGGGCTTCAGGTCAGGGCTTCAGGCTGTCAGAGCTTCAGACCCACCGAGCCGAGGAAGGCCACCGGGTCGATGGCCGAGCCGTAGTTCGGCGTCTTGCGGATCTCGAAGTGCAGGTGAGGACCGCTGGAGTTGCCGGTGTTGCCCGAGAGGGCGATGTGCTGGCCGGTGGTGACGTTCTGGCCCACGCGGACGTCGATCCGCGAGAGGTGCGCGTACTGCGAGTACGTACCGTTGTCGTGCTTGATCACGACGGCGTTGCCGTACGCCGGACCGTCGCCGCCGCCGTTCGGGCCCGCCTTGACGACGGTACCGGCGTGCGCGGCGCCCACGTTGGTGCCGACCGGCACGGCGAAGTCCTGGCCGGAGTGCTTGTGGGACCACATGTTGCCGCCGAGGCCGAACGTCGCGGAGAGCGTGTAGCGCTCGACCGGGTGGACCCAGGAGGCGGCGGCCTTCTTGGCGTCCGCGGCCTTCTTGGCCGCGTCCTTCTGCGCCTTGTCGGCGGCCTTGGCCTGGGCGTCGGCCTGGGCGCGGAGCGAGTTCACCGAGACGCCGGGCAGGGCGCCGCCGGCCTTGGCGCTGTCGGCAGCGACCGAGACCCCGGCCCCCAGGACCGCCGAGGCCCCGACGCCCGCGGCGACGACGGCCACCTTCGTACGGAGCATCGACGGGCGGGACTGGTGGAACTTGGTGCGCTGAGACATGGGGATGTCCTCCGGAGCTTTGACTGAGGGGGGCATGCGATGACCCGGCACGCGGGAGCGGGTGAGGTCCCGCGGAGCACGTATCGCCGGATCGGCCATCCCTTGGTAACCCGTGCTCCGACCAGCGCACAAAGGGCCCATCTACTACCGAAAGCCGTAGGAGGCCGTCATCATTTCAACCTCTTGACGCCCTCAAATCCAGACAATCCCCCCACGTCCGTTTTCCGGCGCTTTTCCGCTGCCGCTGGGTGCCCGCGCCCGTCGGAGGGGGTACGGGGGCCCGTGCGGGACGGCCCGCGCGGCGCCCCGGCGGACGCGCCGAAGGGCCCGGAGGTTGCGGGCCGAAGGTCCCGGGCCCGGACCGGGCCGTACCCACTATTCCGCGTAGTAACGGACAAAACCCCTGTGCGTCATGTCACCGGGCGACGAGATCCACTCGGCCGGGATTGTGACGCCCGCTACTGCCCCGGCTCCTCGCGGGCCCGCTCGGGGCCTACTCGTGGGCCCTACTCGTGGGCCCTGCTCGTGGGCCCTGCTCGTGGGCGCGCGAAAGGGGCTGCCCCGGGACCGTGGGTACGGTTCCGGGGCAGCCCCTGTGAAGCGTGCCGGAGGGGCAGGCCCGCCCGAGGGCGGACCCGCCCGGAGGCTACGCCTCCTTGCTCAGGTTCGGGCCCGCGCCGCCACCGGCGGCGGACTCGATCGGCGGCACGTCGGGCAGTGCCGCCTTCTCCTCGCCGCGGAAGGTGAACGTGGCGGTCTCGCCCTCGCCCTCCGTGTCGACGACCACGATGTGGCCGGGACGCAGCTCGCCGAAGAGGATCTTCTCGGAGAGGGTGTCCTCGACCTCGCGCTGGATCGTGCGCCGCAGCGGACGCGCGCCGAGCACCGGGTCGTAGCCCTTCTTCGCGAGCAGCTCCTTCGCGGACTGGGAGAGCTCGATGCCCATGTCCCGGTCCTTGAGACGCTCGTCCACCTTGGTGATCATCAGGTCGACGATCTGGAGGATGTCGTCCTGGCTGAGCTGCGGGAAGACGACGACGTCGTCCACGCGGTTCAGGAACTCCGGGCGGAAGTGCTGCTTCAGCTCGTCGCTGACCTTGTTCTTCATCCGCTCGTAGTTGGACTTCGTGTCGCCCTGGGCCGCGAAGCCGAGGTTGAAGCCCTTCGAGATGTCACGGGTGCCGAGGTTGGTCGTCATGATGATGACCGTGTTCTTGAAGTCGACGACCCGGCCCTGGGAGTCGGTCAGACGACCGTCCTCCAGGATCTGCAGGAGCGAATTGAAGATGTCCGGGTGGGCCTTCTCCACCTCGTCGAAAAGGACGACGGAGAACGGCTTGCGGCGGACCTTCTCGGTCAGCTGGCCGCCCTCTTCGTAACCCACGTAACCGGGGGGCGAACCGAAGAGACGCGAGACCGTGTGCTTCTCGCTGAACTCCGACATGTCGAGGGAGATCAGCGCGTCCTCGTCGCCGAAGAGGAATTCGGCGAGCGCCTTGGACAGCTCGGTCTTACCGACACCGGACGGGCCCGCGAAGATGAACGAACCACCCGGGCGCTTCGGGTCCTTCAGACCCGCACGCGTACGCCGGATCGCCTTCGAGAGCGCCTTGACGGCGTCCTTCTGACCGATGACGCGCTTGTGGAGCTCGTCCTCCATGCGCAGCAGACGCGAGGACTCCTCCTCCGTCAGCTTGAAGACCGGAATGCCGGTGGCGGTCGCGAGGACCTCGGCGATCAGCTCGCCGTCGACCTCGGCGACGACGTCCATGTCGCCGGCCTTCCACTCCTTCTCGCGCTTGGCCTTCGCCGCGAGCAGCTGCTTCTCCTTGTCGCGGAGAGAGGCCGCCTTCTCGAAGTCCTGGGAGTCGATGGCCGACTCCTTGTCGCGGCGCACGCCCGCGATCTTCTCGTCGAACTCGCGGAGGTCCGGCGGCGCGGTCATCCGGCGGATGCGCATCCGGGAGCCCGCCTCGTCGATCAGGTCGATCGCCTTGTCGGGGAGGAAGCGGTCCGAGATGTAGCGGTCCGCCAGCGTCGCCGCCTGGACGAGGGCCTCGTCGGTGATGGAGACGCGGTGGTGGGCCTCGTAGCGGTCGCGCAGGCCCTTGAGGATCTCGATGGTGTGCGGCAGCGACGGCTCCGCGACCTGGATGGGCTGGAAGCGGCGCTCCAGGGCCGCGTCCTTCTCCAGGTGCTTGCGGTACTCGTCGAGCGTGGTCGCACCGATGGTCTGGAGCTCACCGCGGGCCAGCATCGGCTTCAGGATCGAAGCGGCGTCGATGGCGCCCTCGGCGGCACCCGCACCCACGAGCGTGTGCAGCTCGTCGATGAACAGGATGATGTCGCCGCGGGTGCGGATCTCCTTGAGGACCTTCTTCAGGCGCTCCTCGAAGTCACCGCGGTACCGGGAGCCGGCGACCAGCGCGCCCAGGTCGAGGGTGTAGAGGTGCTTGTCCTTGAGGGTCTCCGGCACCTCGCCCTTGACGATGGCCTGGGCCAGGCCCTCGACGACGGCGGTCTTGCCGACGCCGGGCTCGCCGATGAGCACCGGGTTGTTCTTGGTGCGGCGGGACAGCACCTGCATGACCCGCTCGATCTCCTTCTCGCGCCCGATCACCGGGTCGAGCTTGGACTCACGGGCGGCCTGGGTGAGGTTCCGGCCGAACTGGTCGAGCACCAGGGACGTGGAGGGCGTGCCCTCGGCAGGACCGCCGGCGGTGGCGGTCTCCTTGCCCTGGTAGCCGGAGAGCAGCTGGATGACCTGCTGCCGCACCCGGTTGAGATCGGCGCCCAGCTTGACGAGGACCTGGGCGGCGACGCCCTCGCCCTCGCGGATCAGGCCGAGCAGGATGTGCTCCGTGCCGATGTAGTTGTGGCCCAGCTGAAGGGCCTCGCGGAGCGAGAGCTCCAGGACCTTCTTGGCACGGGGGGTGAAGGGGATGTGCCCGGACGGAGCCTGCTGGCCCTGCCCGATGATCTCCTCCACCTGCTGGCGGACCGCCTCGAGCGAAATCCCGAGGCTCTCCAGGGCCTTAGCGGCGACACCCTCGCCCTCGTGGATCAAGCCCAGGAGGATGTGCTCGGTGCCGATGTAGTTGTGGTTGAGCATCCGGGCTTCTTCCTGAGCCAGGACGACAACCCGCCGCGCGCGGTCGGTGAACCTCTCGAACATCGTTAATCGCTCCTCAGAGCGGTCAGGCAGTAAAGGGGTCGGTCCCCTCCCTGTCCTTCCGCAGCTTAGTCCCGCAAGCGGGGACCGCTCATTCCATCTGCCGACACCCGGACCCCTTCTCGGAGGATCTCCTGACCCCGAACGCCGACATCTGCTCCAACCCGATGGTGCGAGACGATGTTCCCGCAGGCCAGGCAGTTACCCTCACCATCACTACGCCGATGGCGAACGGAGAACCGCCGGAGCCGCGTGTCGCCCCTCCCCACTAGGGATGTCTTACCCGTTACGACTGACACTCCATGCGGCGCGCCCTGGTTCCCTCAGCTACGGGCGAACACCCTTGCGCCGCCGAAGACGTCCGCACGCCCCATTTCCGGACACGTATCGCACTCGTTCAGCCACGGCGCGTAACCCGGGAACCGTTTCGGCTGTTGCCCGGACATGGCCCCCATGGTTCCCCAGCCCCGCAGGACGTACGAGAGCGACCCGGTGCGGCAGTGGTACGAGAACGAGCTCGGCTGGGCGACCGCGCCCGGCCCCGGACCCGGCCGGGCGCGCCTGGTGACAGGACTGCGCTTCGACGTACTGGAACTGCCCGCGGAGGCGGGGTTCGCTGCGCTGCGCCATCTCGGGCCGAAGGCTCCGGTGGCGCTGCGCGGAGAAACGATGCGGCTGCTGATCGGCGCGGGTGGCGCCGACGAGCTGCCGGGGCTGCTCGACTGGCTGGAGTGGGGGGACATCCCCCTCGGCCTCACCGCGGTCGGGGCGGGCGGCCTGATCGAGGCGCCCACGCCTCCGGGGTGGTCCGGTCCGCTGGGGGCCGCTGTCTGGCTGCGGCCCCCGGAGCCCGGGTGCGAGGTGGAGCCGACGCTGCCGGCGCCGCTGTCCCTGCCCGCTGCGGGGAGGGGCGGGACGGTGCACCACAGCGACCCCGCCGTGGGCTCCGATCTCGTACGACTCGTCGACACGGCGGCGACGCAGTGCCACCGCGTCCGGCTGCGGCGTCGCAGCCGTCAGCCGTTGGCCTTCTCGTAGGCCTCGCGGATGGACGCGGGGACGCGGCCGCGGTCGTTGACCTCGAAACCGTTCTCCTTCGCCCAGGCGCGGATCGCCGCGGTGTCCTGACCGCCGCTCGACGCCGCGGCGCGCGTCTTGCCGCGGCCGCCGGAGCCACGGCCGCCGGTACGGCGGCCGGCCTTGACGAAGTCCTCAAGGGCGCCACGGAGCTTGTCCGCGTTGGCCGTGGTGAGGTCGATCTCGTAGGACTTGCCGTCCAGCGCGAACGTCACGGTCTCGTCCGCCTCGCCGCCGTCGAGGTCATCGACAAGAAGGACCTGAACCTTCTGTGCCACCGGATTTCCTTTCATCGATAACTTCAAGGCCGGACCGCACGGCGTGCGCCGCCGAATCGCGGCCCCTGTTATATGCAGTACTGCAGTACGTCGGAAAGCAAACCGCTTTTGCCGGAAAAACACAAACCCCTGGGAGAGATCCGCGGCCCCGAGAAGCCCGGAAACATGCGCGTTTCGGACATAGGGCACCAGGGCAGGAGGCGGTCACGGAATACCACCGAGACGATCACAGATGCAGAAGCATCCGGCTGTTGCCCAAGGTGTTCGGTTTCACTCGTTCGAGACCGAGGAACTCCGCGACGCCCTCGTCATAGGAACGCAGGAGCTCGCTGTAGACATCTCCGTCGACCGGAGTCTCGCCGATCTCCACGAAGCCGTGCTTGCCGAAGAAGTCGACTTCGAAGGTGAGACAGAAAACCTTGCGCACGCCGAGCCAACGGGCGGTCTGCAGCAACTTCCCCAACAGCTGGTGCCCTACTCCGGCTCCCCTGACCTCGGGATTCACCGCGAGCGTCCGGACTTCCGCGAGGTCTTCCCACATCACGTGCAGTGCGCCGCAGCCGACCAACTCGGCGTTGTCGTCGCGTTCCGCCACCCAGAACTCCTGGATGTCCTCGTAAAGCGTCACGGTCGCTTTGTCCAGGAGGATGCGCTCGCGGACGTACGAGTCCAGGAGCCCGCGCACGGCCGGCACATCGGAGGTTCGCGCCCTGCGGACGGAGACCGCTTTTGACGTGCGTTCGCTGAGTTCGGGTCCCTCTGCTGCCATGGGCGGACGCTATCGCTCTGGGTCGCGGTCGGCGTCGCCGGGGTTCTCCGGGCCTTGGGGGACCGGGCCTTGGACGGTCGACTCTTGGGCGGTCGGTTCTTGGGCGGCCGGGCCTTGGACAACCGGTTCCGGGGCGGTCGGTTCTTGGGTGGCCGGGCCCTGGACGATACGCATCGCGTCGCTGAGTGCCGCGCGCTGTTCCGCCGACATCATGCCGAAGAAGGCGACGAGCGCGGCGGCGGGGTTGTCGCTCCGCGACCAGGCTTCGTTCATCAGTGCGGCGGCGTAGGCCGCGCGTGTGGAGACCGCCTCATATCGATAGGCCCGGCCTTCCGCTTCGCGGCGCACCCAGCCCTTCTGATGGAGATTGTCCAAAACGGTCATGACGGTCGTGTAGGCGATGGACCGTTCCTGCTGAAGGTCTTCCAGGACTTCTCGAACGGTCACGGGGCGGTTCCACTTCCACACACGTGTCATGACGGCGTCTTCGAGATCTCCCAATGGACGAGGCACAGCAGAACAATAGTGGGAGAAGGGACTATCAGCACTATCGGCACGAAGTGTATTTACGTGACAAAAAGGGCGTACGACTCGTGTGTGTCGAGTCGTACGCCCTTTTGGCGGGGTGGATGCCAGGCCGTGAGGCTGCCGAGGGGTGCGGGGAGCCGTGGGCCGGCGGGCCGTGGCCGGTCCCGGGGGCGGCCCGGGGCGGCCCAGAAGGCCGAGGGCCGGGGCCGGACGGAGCGGGCCGGGGGCTGCTCAGGCGCCGCCGGTCTCCGGGGTGCGGCGGGCGGCCTCGGCGCGGCTGATCGCGTCCGCGGCCGCGTCCTCCTTGGCCTTGTTGGCGCCGCCCTGGGTCTTCACGATCGTCACGATGAGACCGCCGAAGAACACGGCCATCACTACGGGGGGCACGAGCGCGGAAACGTAGTCCATGCCCTCCAGAGTAGCTAGCCCGCGGCGCGCTGGTGCGGGGGGCCCGCGGGTGTCGCGGGCGTTCCCGGTGCCGCCGGGCGCCGCTTCGGCGGGAAGACCTCCGCCGGGGTCGGGACCGGGCGGGCCGGCTCCTGGGCGGGGGCCGGCGGGCGTCCGGCCGGCGCGGAGGCGGGCGCGGCCTCGTCACCCGCCGCGGTACGGCCGCCGGGCAGGGCGAGCAGGTGCGAGCGGGACGCGGGGACGACGGGCCGCTCCGGTGCCGCCGGTACGGTCCGGCCCGCGAGGCGGGCGCGTACGGCCTCCTCGGTGAGGGAGCGGCAGCGGTCGAGCAGCGCGGCGGCCTTGGCGTTGCCCCGCAGGGCGCGGAGTGCGGCGAGGTCGTCGGGGCCCGGCCGGTAGCCGGTGCCCAGGACGTCGGCGAGGAGCGCGAGGTAGCCGGAGGCGGTGCCGGGGAGTCCCGCGCGGTAGCGGGCGAGGTCCGCCACCAGGAAGGCGCGCAGTCTGGCGCCCTCGCTCAGGGCCTCGTCGACCGATTCGGCGAGGCGGAGGCAGTCCTGGATGTCCTCGTCGGAGGCGGGGCGTGGATGCAGGGCGAGGGCCAGGGCACGACGGAGCACACGCAGCTCCTCCGCGCTGAAGGCCATACCGCCGCGGGAACCGTAGGGCGTGGGCATGAGTTGACGATAAGCGCAAGTCGGACAAAATCGGCTTAACGCCCTTTTGGCGGCGCGGCGGGTTCTGGCGGGGCGCCTTCAGCGGTGGGGGCGGCTTTGGCTGGGGGTGGCTTTCGCGGTGGAGGCGGCTGGGCTGGCCTTCCGGCGGTTGGCGGCTGTGCGGTCTCTGTGCGGGGCGCGCTTTTGCCGCTGCGGGGTGCGGCGTTCGGCCGCTGCCGGGCGCGGCGTTCGGCCGCTGCGGGGCTTGTCCACCTTGCTGCGGAGCGCGGCCACCAGCCGGGCGCTGGGCCGTTGCGTTGTGGCTGCGGGGTGAGCCGTTCAGCCGCTGCGGGGCTGGTCCACCTCGCTGCGGAGCGCGGCCACCAGCCGGGCGCTGGGCCGTCGCTGCGGGGTGCGCCATCCGGCCGTTGCGGGATCTGTGGGGCGCGGGGTCCTGGCTTGGTCACTGGGCCGGCGCCACGCGATGCGGGGCGCGCCATCCGGCCCGTTGCGGGGCGGGGCCGCGGGGGTATGTGCGTGCTCGCCATCTTTGCCTGGGCGTTCGGCCGAATGGGCGAAGTCACGCGGAATCCCTGTGCTGCGCTCGCACATACCCCCACGTCCCCTCCGGTCGGAACGGCGCCTGCGGGTGCGTGGGGGCCTTGCGTGGGGGCCTTGCTTGCTCGTCCTGGCCGCCGCAGCACGACTACGGGCGACCGTCGCGGTCACCGACCCGCTCCTGGATGCCGACATGCCCTGTCCGCTATGGGCCACCCCTACGGCGAGACCCACCCAGCCCCGCCGTCACCCATCCCCTGCGGGCAGCCCCTCCCGCCCCCGTCACCCATCCCCTGCGGCAGCACCCGTCACTGCCGTTTCCGTTGCCCCTCCCCCTGCGGGGAGACCAACCCGCCCCTCCCTCGCCGCGTCAGCCGCGGGGAAACGGGCGGGTGGGTGGGAGAGGTTCCGCCGCGGAGCGGCGGGGTTGTTGGTGGCGGGGGAAAAGCCGGGGTGAGGGGTGGACCGCCGAGGGGGGAAGCGTTGGGGGCCCAGGGGCCAGTCATGGGCGGGGGGTGTTCCGGGCGTAGACCAGGCGGAGGCCGATCAGCGTGAGCCAGGGCTCGTGCTCGTCGATGACCGAGGCCTCGCCGAGCACCATGGGGGCCAGGCCACCCGTGGCGATGACCGTGACGTCGTCGGGGTCGCCCCCCGGGCCCGCCAGCTCCCGTGCCATCCGGTTGACGACCCCGTCGACCTGGCCCGCGAAGCCGTACAGGATGCCCGCCTGCATGGCCTCCACCGTGTTCTTGCCGATGACACTGCGGGGGCGGGCCAGTTCGATCTTGCGGAGCTGCGCGCCCCGTACGCCGAGCGCCTCCACGGAGATCTCGATGCCGGGGGCGATGACGCCCCCCGCGTACTCCCCGCGGGCGGACACCGCGTCGAAGGTCGTCGCGGTGCCGAAGTCGACGACGATCGCGGGGCCTCCGTAGAGCTCGACCGCCGCGACCGCGTTGATGATGCGGTCGGCGCCGACCTCCTTGGGGTTGTCCATGAGGATCGGGACGCCGGTCTTGATGCCGGGTTCGACGAGGACGGCGGGGACGTCTCCGTAGTAGCGGCGGGTGACCTCGCGCAGTTCGTGCAGGACCGAGGGGACGGTGGAGCAGATGGCGATGCCGTCGATGCCGTCGCCCAGCTCGTCGCCGAGCAGGGGGTGCATGCCCATGAGGCCGTGGAGCAGCACGGCCAGTTCGTCCGCCGTGCGGCGCGCGTCCGTGGAGATGCGCCAGTGCTCGACGATGTCCTCGCCGTCGAAGAGGCCGAGGACGGTGTGGGTGTTGCCGACGTCGATCGTGAGGAGCATCAGTCGCGCACCGCTTCCCGCAGGTCGAGACCGATGTCCAGGATCGGGGAGGAGTGCGTGAGGGCGCCCACCGCGAGGTAGTCGACGCCCGTCTCCGCGTACGCGCGGGCGTTCTCCAGGGTGAGGCGGCCCGAGGATTCGAGGAAGGCGCGGCCGGACACGATCGCGACGGCCTCCGCCGTCTCGCCGGGCGTGAAGTTGTCCAGGAGGATCAGGTCGGCGCCCGCGTCGACGACCTCGCGGAGCTGGTGGAGCGTGTCGACCTCGACCTCGATCGGCACCTCGGGGAACTGCGCGCGCACGGCCTTGAAGGCCTCGGTGACGCCGCCCGCCGCGACCACGTGGTTGTCCTTGACCAGGGCCGCGTCGGAGAGCGACATGCGGTGGTTGACGCCGCCGCCCATGCGGACCGCGTACTTCTCCAGGGCGCGGTAGCCGGGCGTGGTCTTGCGGGTGTCGCGGACCTTCGCCTTCGTACCGTCGAGGGCGTCGGCCCACGCGCGCGTGGCGGACGCGATGCCGGAGAGGCGGCACAGGATGTTCAGCGCGCTGCGCTCGGCGGTGAGGAGGTCGCGGGTGCGGGTGGTGATCGAGAGCAGCTTGTCGCCCGCCTCCACCCTGTCGCCGTCCTCCACGTGGCGCTCCACCTCGAACTCGTCCTCGCAGACGACGGAGACGACCGCCTCGGCGACGCGCAGGCCGGCCACGGTTCCCGCCTCGCGGGCGACGAAGTCCGCGGTGGCGACGGCGTCCTCGGGGATGGTGGCGACGGTGGTGACGTCCACGCCGCCCGCCAGGTCCTCCTCGATGGCCATGTGCGCGATGTCCTCGACCTGGAGCGGGTCGAGGCCCGCCTCGGCGAGGAGCCATGCGAGAGCGGGGTCGAGGCCGCACTCCAGGGGGTCGAACGCGTCGTCCCCGCCGCAGCCGCAGGCATCGCCGCAGCCGCCGCCGGTCGGGGCGAGGGGGAGGTCGTCGGGGGTGCTCACGGTCACTGCTCCTGGGGAGTGGGGCGGGTCGTCGGAGGGAAGTCGGGGGTCCGCGTGGTGTGGGCCGCCAGGGTGCGGTCCGGGTTCAGGCGTACGACGATGTGGCGCCGCCAGGCGGCGTCGTCGCGGTCGGCGTGGTCCTCGCGCCAGTGGCAGCCGCGGGTCTCCTCGCGGCGCTGGGCGGCGGCGACCAGGACGCGGGCCACGCACAGGAGGTTGGTCGTCTCCCAGGTGTCGACGCCGGGCTCGGCGGTCTTTCCGTCGTCGGCGAGGGCACCCGCGGCCTCGGCGTGGATACGGGCCAGGCGGGCCGCCGCCTCGCTGAGGGAGTCGGCGGAACGCAGCACTCCGGCGCCCTCGGTCATGACGCGCTGGATGGTGAAGCGGGCCTCGGGGGGCAGCAGGGGGTGCGTCGGTGTCTCCGGCTGCGCCACGGGGGCGGGCACGCCCGCGTGGAGGTCGCCCGCCGCGTGCCGTGCCGTGATGTCGGCGGCGATGCGCTCGGCGTAGACCAGACCTTCGAGCAGGGAGTTGGAGGCCAGGCGGTTGGCGCCGTGCACGCCGGTGCAGGCGACCTCGCCGCAGGCGTACAGGCCAGGGACGGTGGTGCGGCCGTGCGGGTCCGTGCGGACTCCGCCCGAGGCGTAGTGCGCGGCGGGGGCGACCGGGATGGGCTCGGTGACCGGGTCGATGCCGTGGGCGCGGCAGGCGGCGAGGATCGTCGGGAAGCGGTTCTCCCACATGTCGGCGCCGAAGTGCCTGGCGTCGAGGTACATGTGGTCGGTGCCCCGCTCCTGCATGCGGCGCGTGATGCCCTTGGCGACGATGTCGCGGGGCGCCAGCTCGGCCAGTTCGTGCTGCCCCACCATGAAGCGCACGCCGTCGGCGTCCACCAGGTGCGCGCCCTCGCCCCTGACCGCCTCGGAGACCAGCGGCTGCTGGCCCTCCGCGTCCGTGCCGAGGAAGAGCACCGTGGGGTGGAACTGCACGAACTCCAGGTCGGAGACCTCCGCGCCCGCGCGCAGGGCGAGCGCGACGCCGTCTCCCGTGGAGACCGAGGGGTTGGTGGTCGCCGAGAAGACCTGGCCCATGCCGCCGGTCGCGAGGACCACGGCGGGGGCGTGGACGGCGCCCACGCCGTCGTGCTGGCCCTCCCCCATGACGTGCAGGGAGACGCCCGCGGTGCGGCCGTCGGCGTCGGTGAGCAGGTCGAGGACCAGGGCGTTCTCCACCGTGGGTATGCCTCGCGCGCGGACGGCCTCGACCAGGGCCCGGGAGATCTCCGCGCCGGTGGCGTCGCCGCCCGCGTGCGCGATGCGGCGGCGGTGGTGGCCGCCCTCGCGGGTCAGCTCGATGGCGCCCTCGGGGCCCGTGTCGAAGCGGGCGCCGGTCTCGATCAGCCTGCGTACGGCGTCGGGGCCCTCGGTGACGAGGATGCGTACGGCCTCTTCGTCGCAGAGGCCCACGCCGGCCACGAGGGTGTCGTCGAGGTGCTGTCCGGGGGTGTCGCCCTCGCCGAGGGCCGCGGCGATGCCGCCCTGGGCCCAGCGCGTGGAGCCGGCGTCGAGGCGGGCCTTGGTGACCACGACGGTCCTCAGTCCCGCCGCCTCGCACCGCAGGGCGGCGGTGAGGCCGGCCACGCCGGAGCCGACGACCACGATGTCGGCGTCGAGGGACCAGCCGGGGGCGGGCGCGTGCAGCCGTATTCCGGTGGCAGTCATACGGCGTCTCCGAAGGTGAGCGGGATGTTGTCGATCAGCCGGGTCGTGCCGACCTTGGCCGCGACGGCGAGGATGGCCTCGCCGGTGTGGCCGGGGCGGACCTCGCCGAAGTCGGCGGGGTCGACCAGCGCCACGTAGTCCAGCTCCAGCGGGGGCCGCAGGCGCGCGGCGTCGTCGAGGACGAGGCGGGCCGCCGCGACGACGGCCGCGGGGCCGCCGGAGGCCGAGGGGGTGGCGGACTCCGCCACGGCGTGGGCGTCGGCCGCCGCGCGGGACTCGCCCATGGCGTTCAGCGCGTCGGCACGCGCGCGTGAGGCGGGTGCGCTCGCGGCACGCGCGCGCAGGGCCTCCTGGGCGGCGTGCCGGTCGCGGCCCGCGAAGAGGGCCTGGGAGAGGGCGAGGGCGGTGCGCCGCTCGTCCGGCGAGAGGTAGCGGTTGCGGCTGGACAGGGCCAGGCCGTCGTCCTCGCGCACGGTGGGGACGCCGACGATCTCCGCGTCGAAGTTCAGGTCGCGTGCCATGCGGCGGATGAGGGCGAGCTGCTGGGCGTCCTTCTGGCCGAAGAGCGCGACGTCGGGCCGGGTGAGGTGCAGCAGCTTGGCGACGACGGTGAGCATGCCGTCGAAGTGGCCGGGGCGCGTGGCCCCTTCGAGGACGGTGCCCATGGGACCCGCGCTGACGCGGACCTGCGGCTCACCGCCCGGATACACCTCGTCGACGCCGGGGGCGAACACGGTGTCCGCGCCCGCCTGCTCGGCGATCTTGACGTCGGCGTCCAGGGTGCGCGGATAGCGGTCCAGGTCCTCGCCCGCGCCGAACTGCAGGGGGTTCACGAAGACGGTGACGACGACCTCGCCCTCGGGGCCCACGACGCGGCGGGCGGCGCGGATCAGCGAGGCGTGTCCTTCGTGCAGGGCGCCCATCGTCATGACGACGGCTCTGCGGCCTCCGCGCGCGCGTGCGCGCAGCGGCTCGGCGGTGTGCACCAGGGTGGTGGTCATCGCTTCCCGCCTCCGGTGCCGCCCGTCGGGCCGGTGCCGTCGGCGAGCACGCCGAGGAGGTCCTCGGCCAGCTCCGGCTTGAGCAGGCCGTGGGCGAGGGCGCGGTCGGCGGTGGCGCGGGCCATCGCGAGATACCCGGCGACGGTCTGCGGGGCGTGCTCGCGCAACTCGGCGACGTGGGCGGCGACCGTGCCCGCGTCGCCGCGCGCGACGGGACCGGTGAGCGCGGCGTCGCCCGACCGCAGCGCGTTGTCCAGGGCGGCGCCGAGCAGGGGGCCGAGCATGCGGTCGGGGGCCGTGACGCCGGCGTCGCGCAGCAGGTCCATGGCCTCGGCCACCAGCGTGACCAGGTGGTTCGCGCCGAGAGCGAGCGCCGCGTGGTAGAGCGGGCGGCTCTCCTCGGCGATCCACTCGGGCTCGCCGCCCATCTCGATGACCAGCGCCTCCGCGGCCAGCCGCAGCTCCTCGGGCGCGGTCACGCCGAAGGAGCAGCCGGCCAGGCGCTGCACGTCGACGGGGGTCCCCGTGAACGTCATGGCGGGGTGCAGGGCCAGCGGCAGGGCGCCGGCCCGCAGCGCCGGTTCGAGGACCTTCGTGCCGTACCGCCCCGAGGTGTGGACGAGGAGCTGGCCCTGGCGGATCGCCCCGGTCTCCGCGAGCCCCTCGACGAGGGCGGGCAGTGCGTCGTCGGGGACGGTCAGGAGCACCAGGTCCGCGCGGTCGAGGACCTCGGCGGGCGGGACGAGGGGGACGTCGGGCAGCAGGTCGGCGGCCCGCCGCACCGAGGCGTCGGACACCCCGGAGGCGGCCACCGGGCGGTGCCCGGCGAGCCGCAACGACGCGGCGAGCGCGGGTCCGACGCGGCCCGCTCCCACGACTCCGACCGTGAGCCTCGCGGGGCGGTCCCGCGGGTCCGGCTGATGCGATGCGTTCACGCGATGACGCCTTCCGTTCCAGTCCGCTCGGGGTACCGGACGATTTCTCGTCATGCTAACGCGATTGGCCGGTGCCACGTCTTCCGCTGTCCACAGGCTGTGGTTATCAGTGTGACCGGAACCGGCCGGGCGGGTCATGCTCTGGGCATGACTTCCCACGACGCGGCACAAGCGGCCCCGCGAGCCCACAGCGATCCCCCCGCCGACTCCCGGGACGCCACCGGCGACGCGACGGGGGTCACCGGCGAGGCGACGGGATCTACCGGCGCCCCGACGGGATCTGCCGGCGACGAGCCGGACGCGCAGGCGAGGCGCATCGCGGCGGCCCGCGGCGCCACCCGCATCCTGGACCGCTCGCACGCGCACGTCCCGCTCCTGGAACGCCTCTCCTCGCTCGCCGCCGCGGCCCCCGAGGTCGTCGGCCCGCAGGAGCCCGTGGACCTCTACGGGAACGGCGTCGTGGCCACCCTGGAGGACGAGGTCGCGCGCCTGCTCGGCAAGGAGGCCGCCGCCTTCTTCCCGACGGGCACCATGGCCCAGCAGGTCGCCCTGCGCTGCTGGGCGGGGCGTACGGGGAACGCGACCGTGGCGCTGCACCCCCTGGCGCATCCCGAGGTCCACGAGGGGGGCGCCCTCGGCGCGGTCAGCGGTCTGCGCACCGTGTGGCCGACGACGGAGCGGCGCCTGCCCACGGCCGACGAGGTGCGGGACGTCCCCGAGCCCTTCGGGACGCTGATGCTGGAACTGCCGCTCAGGGACGCCGGTTTCGTCCTCCCGGCGTGGGAGGAGCTCGAAGCGGTGGTGGCGGCGGCGCGCGAGCGGGACGCGGTCGTCCACTTCGACGGCGCCCGCCTGTGGGAGTGCCCCACCCACTTCGGCCGGCCCCTGACGGAGATCGCGGGCCTCGCGGACACCGTGTACGTGTCGTTCTACAAGTCCCTCGAAGGGCTGAGCGGAGCCGCGCTCGCGGGACCGCGCACGCTCGTCGACGAGGCGAAGGTCTGGCGCCACCGCTACGGCGGCCAGCTCTTCCAGCAGTTCCCCGCCGCCCTCTCGGCCCTGCTGGGCCTGCGGCGCGTACTGCCGCGGCTGCCCGAGTACGTCGCCCACGCGCGCGTGGTGGCGGACGCGCTGCGCGAGGGGTTCGCCGCCGCCGGGGTGCCGTGGTCGCGCGTGCTCCCCGAGCGCCCGCACACGCACCAGTTCCAGGTCTGGCTGCCGTACGAGTCCGACGTACTGAGCGGGGCCTCCCTCGGGCAGGCCGAGGAGACCAGGACCCAGCTGTTCGGACGGTGGTTCCCGGACGGGCCGCCCGGCCTCTCGGTCACGGAGGTCACCGTGACCGAGGAGGGACTGGCGTGGACGGCCGACGACGTCAAGGAAGCGGTCGCGGAGTTCGTGCGACGGCTCCCCGCCGGTGGAACGCGTCGCGGATGAGTCCGGCCAGCGCGGAGCGGACGCGGCCGCGTGCCGGGCGTTCCGCGATGACGGCCTTGAAGCGGCCGTAGTCGCGGACCTCCCGGACGGCCTGCCAGTCGTGGCGTCCCGGCGCGGGCGGCCTCGGCTCGCCGAGCCGGGCGGCGCGGTAGGTGTCGAGCAGGTGCTGCTGGGTGACGCTCATGACGTTCTGCCTCTCATGACAAATGGTACTTAACGGTCACTGATGGGCATCGATGGGTACCGGTGGGCATCGATGGGTCGAGCAGGTCCGGTCCGGTCCGTGCCGGTGGCCGGGGAGGCCGGGCCTGGGGCCGGGGCGCCGTACTGGTCGGTGTGACTGGGCGGCGGGACTGGTCGGCGGGGCTGATCGGCGGGGAGGGCGGGCCGGCCGCGGTGCCGGCCGGTCATCAGGTGCCGACCGGATTCCGGTTCCGTGCCGGCGGGGTACCGGTTCCGTGCCGGTCGGGGGTCTGGTTCCGTGCCGGTCGGATTCCGGTCCGATGGCGGTCGGGGGTCCGGCCCCATGGCGGTCGGGGGTCCGGTCCCGAGCCGGTCGGGGGTCCGGCCCCCTGCCCGTCGGGGGCCCGGTCCCGAGCCGGTCGGATTCCGGTCCCATGGCGGTCGTACGCCGGGGTCACGGCGGCTCTGCCGTGTCCGGCGATGACTCCACACTGCTCCCGCGGCGCCACCCCCGTCGCGTCGATTGACGACGCTCGTCAATCGACGGCCGCGCTGTCAGTGGGGCGGTGCACCATGGGGCCATGAGCGTGCGCATCGATATCACCGGGCTGGCCCCCGAGCGGATCCACGTCGTGCCCTCACCCCTGAACGAGCTGGGTATGGCGCTGCACGCGCTCTCCGAGCCGGGCCACCATCCGGGGCTCCAGGGCTGGGCCACGGCCGTCTCCGCGCGCCTCGACCCGTGCCTGGCCGACCGCATGTGCGAGGCCGACTTCCTGTGGCGCTCGACGTTCTCCGACGTGTTCGCGCCCTTCGCGGGGCTCCCGGGGCAGAGCGCGCTGCCCGGGGCCACGCTCGCCGAGGAGCTCGACCAGCTCGACAAGCTGACGGACGAGCAGTTCGTGGACGCCGCCCTGGAGTTCACCTGCCAGTCGACGTACACGGAGCCGGACCGCAATCTCCTGGCCGACCCCGCCGTGCAGCAGCGCGCGCTCGACCTGGCCGCCGCCCGCGGCCCCCACCAGGTGCTCTTCACCCGGCGGTTGCTCGACGACCCGCCCGCCGTCCGCACCTGGCTGCGCGGGCTGCTCCAGGACTGCGACGAGGCGTTCTTCGCCGACACCTGGGCCCGCCTGAGCCATCAACTCGCGGCGGACGCCCGGCACAAGACCGAGCTGCTGCGGCGCAGGGGCCTCGGCGAGGCGCTGAAGTCGATCTCCGGAGCGGTCTCCCTGGACGAGAGCGGCCACCGCATCACCGTCGACAAGGTCAGCGACGGGCAGACGACCACCGGCCAGGGCGGCCTGGTGTTCGTGCCGACCAGCCTCGGCTGGCCGCACCTCATGGTGCTGCACCGCAAGGACTGGCAGGCGTCGATCACGTATCCCGTGCGGGCCCCCGGCCTCTCGGCCCCGCCCACCGTGGAGCAGCTGACCCGCCGCATGTCCGCGCTCGCGCACCCGGTGCGCATGCGGCTCTGCCGCCACCTCGCGCGCGGGTCGTACACCACGGGCGAGCTGGCCGACGCGCACGGCATGACCGCCCCGGAGATATCCCGGCACCTGACGGTGCTGAAGAAGGCCGGTCTGATCACCACGCGCCGCCGCGGGCGCTATGTGCAGCACCAGCTCGACATCAGCGTGGTCTCCCGCCTCGGCAGCGACTTCATCGAGGGGGTCCTGCGCTAGGCCGGGGCGTCCCGCGCCGGGCCGCTCGGGCCGGCCCGGGCGCTTCGCCGGGGCCGGCCGCCCTCAGGCGCCGCCCCCGGCCCGCACCAGGCCCGTCTCGTAGGCGAGCACGACGACCTGGACCCGGTCCCGCAGGCCGAGCTTCGTCAGGATGCGGCCGACGTGGGTCTTCACGGTCGCCTCCGAGAGGACCAGCCGCGCGGCGATCTCACCGTTCGACAGGCCCTGCGCGACCAGGATCATGACCTCGCGCTCGCGGTCCGTCAGGCGTTCGAGTTCCTTGTGCTGCGGCTGCCCGCCGGCGTTCGGCAGCATCGGCGCGAAGCGGTCGAGCAGGCGCCGCGTGGTGGACGGCGCGACCACCGCGTCACCGCTGTGCACCGAGCGGATGGCGGTCAGCAGCTCGCCCGGGGGCACGTCCTTGAGCATGAAGCCGGACGCGCCCGCCTTGAGCCCCGAGAAGGCGTACTCGTCGAGGTCGAAGGTGGTCAGGATCAGCACCTTCGGCGGGTTGGGGCCCTGGCAGATCCGCCGGGTCGCCTCCACGCCGTCCAGCTTCGGCATGCGCACGTCCATCAGGACGACGTCGACCGCGGTCGAGCGCAGCACCTCAAGGGCCTCGACCCCGTCGCCCGCCTCCGCGACGACCTCCATGTCCGGCTGCGCGGCGAGCACCATCCGGAACCCGGTGCGCAGCAGCACCTGGTCGTCGACGAGCATCACGCGGATCGACATCAAGGAAATCCCTTCGGGGGCGGGTCGTTGACAGGTGTCATCGGGGGACGTCAATGTGCGGACTTCAGGGGCAGCAGGGCGCTGATCCGGAAGCCGCCGCCGGGGCGCGGGCCCGCGTCCAGCGTGCCGCCGACCATACCGACGCGCTCCCGCATGCCGATCAGGCCGTGGCCCCTTCCGTCGGCGCCGCCGTCCTCGTACAGCTCGTGCGGGGCGCCCTTGCCGTCGTCCTCGACGAGCAGCCCGAGGCCGTCGTCGAAGTAGACGAGGCGCACGCTCGCCCCGGCGTTCTCGCCGCCGTGCTTGCGCGTGTTCGTCAGCGCCTCCTGGACGATGCGGTACGCGGTGAGTTCGACGCCGCTCGGCAGCGGGCGGGGGGTTCCCTCGACCTTGTAGTCGACGGGCAGACCGGACGTGCGCACCTGCTCGATCAGCTCGTCGAGCTGCTCGACGTCGGGCTGCGGGACGTACTCGGAGCCCTCCTCGGGCTCCCCCGTCCGCAGCACGCCGAGCAGGCGGCGCATCTCCGCGAGGGCCTGGCGGCCGGTCCCCGAGATCGTCTCCAGGGCCTTCTTGGCCTGGTCGGGCGCGGCGTCGAGGACGTACGCGGCGCCGTCGGCCTGGACCACCATCACCGAGACGTTGTGCGCGACCACGTCGTGCAGCTCGCGCGCGATGCGCGCCCGCTCGGCCGCCACCGCGACCTTGGACTGCGCCTCGCGCTCCCTCTCCAGGCGGTCGGCGCGCTCCTCCAACTCGGCGAGGTAGGCGCGGCGGGTGCGGACGGAGTCGCCGAGGACCCAGGCGAGCGCAAAGGGCACTATCTGGAACGCCGTGACGAGGACGACGCCGGCGACGCCCATGTCCGCCGTGTGCCAGCGCATCATCGACAGCGGAGCCGCGCACAGGCCGCCGATCAGCGCGAACCGCGAGGCCCACCGCGCCCCGTCGGCCGCCGCCGTGTAGATGATCACCAGCATCGCGAAGTTCGCGGGCAGCGTCTCCACGTCGAAGACGAGCTGGAGGAAGCCGATGGCCGCGGCGAGCACCAGCATCCACTCCGGCTTCCGCCGGCGCAGCGCCACCACCAGGCAGAGCCCGAGGGCGAGCGGAACGGCCATGACGCCCGGGTCCCGGCCCGACCCCTCCAACATGGACACCAGAGCTATCCCGGAGATACCGAGCAGGATGACGGCCCAGGAGCCGTCCACCCATGTCGGGTGTCGTCGGAGGAAGTCATAGAGGCGCTGCACGTAACCCAGAGTAGGCAGGCCCGCAGCGCCCCGGGGTCAACCGGAGGTGCGATCCCCGTCGAGCGCGTGTACTCCCCAAGGTGGAGGCCCGCTTAGCCTGCGGTCGTGACGAACGACGAGCAGGCGAAGCGGACCGCCGTCCCGCGCGGCTGGCGCGAGGCCGCGGAGGCCGCTCTGTACGGGCCCGACGGCTTCTATCTCCGTACGGAAGGGCCCGCGGGACACTTCCGCACCTCCGTGCACGCATCGGCCCTGTACGCGACCGCCGTGGCGCGGCTCCTGTGCCGCCTGGACGGTGTGCTCGGGCATCCCGGCGAGCTCGCCTTCGTCGACATGGGCGCGGGCCGCGGGGAGCTGACGGCGGGCGTCCTGGCCGCGCTGCCCGCGGAAGTGGAGGCACGCGTGCGTGCGTACGCGGTGGAGCGCGCCGGGCGGCCCGCCGGGCTCGATCCGCGCGTGGAGTGGCGGGCGGCGCCCCCGGCCGGCGTCACGGGGCTGCTCTTCGCCAACGAGTGGCTGGACAACGTCCCCGTGGACGTCGCCGAAGTGGCCGCCGACGGCACCGTCCGCCGCGTCCTCGTCCGCGACGACGGCACCGAGTCGCTGGGCGGCCCCGTCGAGGGGCGGGACGCCCGCTGGCTCGCCCGCTGGTGGCCGCTGGGCGACGAGCCGGGCCTGCGGGCCGAGATCGGGCACCCCAGGGACGAGGCGTGGGCGGCGGCCGTGGCGGCCCTGGAGCGCGGCCTGGCGGTCGCCGTGGACTACGCGCACCTCCGGGGGGCCCGGCCGCCCTTCGGGACGCTCACGGGCTTCAGGGCGGGCCGTGAGGCGGCTCCCGTGCCGGACGGGAGCCGCGACATCACCGCGCACGTGGCGCTGGACGCCTGCGCCGCCGAAGGGGCCGCGCTGCTCACCCAGCGGGAGGCGCTCGGCGCGCTCGGGGTGAGCGGCGCCCGCCCGCCGCTGGCCCTGGCCTCCAGCGACCCGGCGGCCTACGTACGCGCGCTGGCCGGGGCCGGGGAGGCCGCCGAGCTGACGGCGCCCGGCGGGCTCGGGGACTTCCTGTGGCTGCTCCAGCCGGTCGGCGTCCCCGGACCGCCGCTCATTCCCTGAGGACCCGCACACCGGCCCCGACCCGCCGAGGCCGCCGAATCCGCCGAGGCCGCCGAATCCGCAGAGGCCGCCGGCCTACTTGTCGATGTCGCCGACCACGAAGAAGAGCGACCCCAGGATGGCCACCATGTCCGCGACCAACTGGCCCGGGAGCAGTTCGGTCAGCGCCTGGATGTTGTTGAACGAGGCCGAGCGCAGCTTCAGGCGGTACGGCGTCTTCTCGCCCTTGGAGACGAGGTAGTAGCCGTTGATCCCGAGGGGGTTCTCGGTCCACGCGTACGTGTGGCCCTCCGGGGCCTTGAGGACCTTCGGCAGGCGCTGGTTGACCGGACCCCGCGGCAGCTCCGCGAGCCGGTCGAGGCAGGCGTCGGCGAGGTCGAGGGCGTTGTGGGTCTGTTCCAGGAGGCACTCGAAGCGGGCCAGGCAGTCGCCCTCCTCGCGCGTGACGACCTTCAGGGTGTCCTGGAGTTCCCCGTACGCGAGGTAGGGCTCGTCGCGGCGCAGGTCGAAGTCGACCCCGGAGGCGCGGGCGATGGGCCCGCTCACTCCGTAGGCGTGCGCCGCGTCGGCCGTGAGGACGCCGACGCCGCGCGTACGGCCCCGGAAGATCTCGTTGCCGAGCACCAGGCGGTCGTACACGTCCATGCGGGAACGCACCGACGCGACGGCCGCACGCGCGCGTGCGGTCCACCCGGCGGGCATGTCCTCCTTGAGGCCGCCCACGCGGTTGAACATGTAGTGCATGCGGCCGCCGGACATCTCCTCCATGACGTTCTGCAGCTCCTCGCGCTCACGGAACGCGTGGAACACCGGGGTGATCCCGCCCAGTTCGAGGGGGTAGGAGCCGAGGAACATCAGGTGGTTGAGGACGCGGTTCAGCTCCGCGAGCAGCGTGCGTGTCCACACCGCGCGCTCGGGGACCTCCATGCCGAGCATCCGCTCGACGGCAAGGACGACGCCCAGCTCGTTCGAGAACGCCGAGAGCCAGTCGTGGCGATTGGCCAGCATCACGATCTGCCGGTAGTCCCGGGCCTCGAAGAGCTTCTCCGCACCGCGGTGCATATAGCCGATGACCGGCTCCGCGTGCTGGATGCGCTCGCCGTCCAGGACGAGGCGCAGGCGCAGCACACCGTGCGTGGACGGGTGCTGGGGGCCGATGTTGAGCACCATGTCGGTGCTCTCGGCCGCGCCGCCGATGCCGAGCGTGGTCTCCGTGGTGGTCTCCGTCGTGGGACTCATGCGCACAGTCTCTCGCACGCGCCCCGGGTGTCGGAGGTCGTACGTACGCTTGGTGCATGGACACGGGGACGGCAGGGCCCGCGGGACCGGCGGGGGCACACGAGGGACCGGTCTGGACGGGGCTGCCGCGCGGCGTCCTGAAGATGCGGCGGCTGCTGCTCGTGGTCTGGCTCGTGCCGCTCGCCGCGGCCGTCGGCGTGTTGCTCGGCCTGTTCGCGGGCCCTGCCTGGGCCGCCTTCGCCGTGCTGCCGCTCGCCGTGGCCGCCTGGGGCTGGCGGATGCTGGAGCGCAACTGGCGCTCGTGGCGGTACGCGGAGCGCGTCGACGACCTGCTGATCAGCCGGGGCGTGCTGTGGCGCGAGGAGACCGTCGTGCCGTACGGACGGATGCAGCTCGTGGAGGTGACGTCGGGCCCCGTGGAGCGGCACTTCGGACTCGCGGGCGTCCAGCTGCACACCGCCGCCGCGGCCACCGACGCGCGCATCCCGGGGCTGGTCCCCGAGGAGGCCGAGCGGCTGCGCGACCGGCTGACCGAGCTCGGCGAGGCCCGATCGGCGGGGCTGTGAGCGGCGACGCGTCCGTGCCGTACGGGGTCGCGGAGGGAGCGGGCGGCGTGGGCGGCCCGCCGGACGGCGGCAAGGGTGCCCCGTCGCGCGCCGGGACGGTCCAGGAGCGGCGGCTGCACCCGGTCACGCCGCTGCGCCGCGCGTGGGCGCCGTTCGCGCTCCTGGTGGGCTGGGCGGTCCACGATCCGAACGGCACGCAGCAGCGCCTGTCCGAGCTGACCGCGGCCACCCTGCTGGCCGGCAGCGCGGCCGTGGTGCTCGGCGGAGCCGCGTACGGTTTCCTGAGCTGGTGGTTCACCCACTTCGCGGTCACCGACACGGAACTGCGCATCCGCACCGGACTGTTCTTCCGGCGCACCGCCCACATCCGGCTGGACCGCCTCCAGGCCGTCGACGTGACGCGGCCGCTGCTCGCCCGCATCGTGGGCGTCGCCAAGCTGAAGCTGGACGTCGTCGGCGCCGACAAGAAGGACGAGCTGGCCTTCCTCGGCGAGCGGGAGGCGGCCGAGCTGCGGGCCGAACTGCTCGCCCGGGCGGCCGGTTTCGCTCCCGAGCAGGCCCGCGAGGTCGGCGAGGCCCCGGTCCGCGGCCTCCTGCACGTACAGCCGCGCATGCTCGCCGTCTCCCTGCTGCTGACCGGCGCGCCCTGGGTGATGCTGCTCGCGGCGGTGGTCGTGCCGGCCTTCCTCTGGTTCGTCACGCACAGCGTCTGGACCGTCCTCGCCACGGCCCTGCCGATGCTGGGCGGCGCGTTCGCGAGCAGCGGCGGACGCTTCATCACGGAGTACGACTGGACGGTCGGCGAGTCCCCCGACGGCCTCCGCATCGACCACGGGCTGCTCGACAAGGCCCACGAGACGGTGCCGCCGGGCCGCGTGCAGACGGTGCACGTCGTGCAGCCGCTGCTGTGGCGGCGGCACGGCTGGGTGCGCGTCGAACTGGACGTGGCGGGCTCGTCCAACAGCGTCCTGGTGCCGGTGGCCCCGCGGGAGGAGGCCGAGGCGGTGATCGGGCGCATCCTGCCCGGCGTCCGCGTACCGGACGAGGGCGCGCTGGTGCGGCCGCCCGCGCGCGCGGCGTGGTGCGTCCCGCTGTGGTGGAAGGGGTACGGCATCGCGGTCACCGACGCGGTCTTCGCGGCCCGGCACGGCCTGCTCAAGCGCCGCCTGTCGCTGGTGCCGCACGCCAAGGTGCAGAGCGTGCGGCTTTCGCAGGGCCCGTGGGAGCGGTACAAGGACCTGGCCGACGTGCGGGTCCACACCGGCGCCAACAAGACCGTGACCGCACGGCTCCGCCCGGCCGCGGAGGCGACCGCTCTGCTCCAGTCCCAGGCGGACCGCTCCCGCACGGGCCGCCGCGAGGCCCGGCCGGACCGCTGGATGGCGTAGCGCCGGGGCGCGCCGGGGCGGTGCGGGGCGCCGGGGCCGTGCGGAGCGGGGCGGTGCGGAGCCGGTTGCACGAAAGTCCCGGCGACACGCCGTGCAATACGCCGCGTCGCCGGGACTTTCCCGCGATGAGCCCCCATGAAGCCGGGGCCAGGGCCGGGGCGCTAGGCCCGCAGCGCCGTCCTCAGGTTCGCTACGTCGAGCTGTTCCGTCTCGTCGTGGGCCGTCAGGTCGATGACCTGGCCCACGCCGCGCTCGGCGTCCGCCTCGGACCCGGCGTCGGACGCGGCTCCGGGCCCGGCCTCGGGCCCCGCCACGGACTCGGCCTCGGGCCCGGGCTCGGGCTCGGCGTCGGGACGGTCCGCCTCGGCCTCCGCCTGGTGGACCGCCAGCGCCTCCGCGCCGACCACGTCCGCCAGGTCTTCGTCCTGCACGGCCTCCAGCGAACCGGGGGTCGCGCTCTTGTTGCCGAAGAAGTCGAACCCGCCCTGGGGTGCCGGGCGGCGCGCCTGCACGGGCGGCGCGACGGCGACCGCGCGCTCGTGCCCCCCGTAACCGTCGGCCGCCCCGGGCTTCCCCCGCGACTCGCCCTCCGCCCCGGCCTCGGCTGCGGCCTCGGGCGCCGCGGTGGGCGCCTGTTCCGTCCGCGGCGTCATGCGGTCGAGCGCGGCGTTGGCCCGCTGGAAGAGCGACGGCGTCGGGCCTGTGCCCTGCCGGGCGGCGGCACCGGCCGCCGGGGCGGTCTCCGTACGCGCGGCGGGCACGGGAGCCCCCGCCCGCACCGCTGGCACGAGGTCCACCGCGCCCGGCACCAGGTCCTCGGCGCCCGCCTTCGGCAGCGCGGGGGCCGGGGACGAGGCCCCTATGGCGAGCAGCCGCCTGCCTTCGAGGGCACTGGCCCGCTCGGTCTCCGCGGTCGCGTACCGGCGCAGCAGATCGGCGTGCTCGTTGCGCAGGGCGGCCAATTCGGCCCGCTTGGCGCGCAGCTTGGTCTCCAGCTTGCCCCGCAGCGCGCGCGACTCCTCCAGATCGGCCTCGGCCTCGGCGATCCGCTCCTCGTGGCGCCACTCGTCGCTCGCGCGGGCCCGGCCGAGCTCGGCGACCTGTTTCCCGGCCGCCTGGTCCCAGCGCCGCATGACGACCGAGCCGACGACGGCCGCGGCGGCCGCGACCGCGACGAGCCCGCGGAGCACGACCGGTTCCGCGAACATCCAGGCGCCGCCGGCGCTGAGGACAGAGACGCCGGCGACCGCCGAAGGCGGAAGCAGCCTGTGCAGGGGTGGGGAATGGCGGTGACGTCCACGTGGCATGGCCAGAAACTTACCGCGCGTGGGCGAAGTCATGTGTCCGGCCCGCCAAAAAGCAGAACTTGTCCGCCACGACTCGTCATAACTCCCCCGCCCTTTTCTTGATCAACTAGCCGCACGGCCGCTCTTCCCGCCGCCCGGCCTCAGATCAGGCCCTTCGACTCCAGGTACTCCTGGGCGACATCGGCTTCCTTCTGCCGCTCCTCGTCGACCTTCCGGTTGAGCTCGATGAGGTCGTCCGTGGTGAGTGTCTTGGTGAGCTTCGCGAGCGCGTCGGCTATCTCCTGGGAACCCGCGTCCTCGGCGTTCACCACCGGCAGGATGTTGTCCGCGTTCTGGAGCTTCTTGTCGTCCTCAAGAATGACGAGGTCGTAGTTCTTCAGCGTCGCGTCGGTCGTCGTGGTCAGCACCAGCTGGTCCGTGCCGTTCTTGACGGCCTGCTTGGACTGCGTGGTGCCGACGCCCTTGGGGTCGATTCCGGTGACGTCGATGCCGTACTTCTTCTTGAGGCCGGGGGCGCAGAACGGCCGGGACTCGCATTCGTCGCCCGCCGCGATCTTCACCTTCTCGCCCGACCTGCCGAGGTCCGAGAGGGTCTTGAGCTTGTGCTCCTTCGCGAATTCCGCCGAGACCGCGAACGCGTTCTGGTCGACCGCCCCGCCCGCGGGCAGCACCTTGAGTCCCTCGGGCTCCGCGAGCTTCTCCAGGGCGCTCACCGTGGCGTCGAGATCGCTGGAGGCGACGGGCTCGGCCTTCGGGCCGTTCTTCTCCAGGTTCAGGAATTCCGCGAGGGTCGCGGCGTATTCGGGCGCGACGTCGATCGAGCCCTTCTTCAGTTCGGGCTTGTAGATCTCGCGGTTCTGCACCGTCTTGACCTGGGTGTCATATCCGGCGTCCGCGAGAACGCCCGCGTAGAGCTCGGCGAGGACCTTCTGCTCGGTGAAACGGGCCGAACCGACCACGATCGAGCCCTTCTTGCCGCCGCCCGCCTCGTCCGACCCCTTGCCGTCGTCCTCCAGGCTGTCACCGCCGCACGCGGCGAGCCCCGCGGTCAGTGCCATGACGGCCGCGGCCGCCCCCGCCATCCGTCGCGCGCGACGCGTTGTGCTGTTCATCGGTGAACCACCATTTCCAAAAGTTCCGGAGGAATTCCGAGAGACCGGGCCGGGCCGGACGCTCAGCGGGCTGCCCCGCCCGACCTTCGCATCGGGTCGAAGAGGCGCCCGGCCAGTACCAGGGCGCCCTCCACGAGCAGCGCGAGCAGCGCCACGAGGAACGCGCCCGCGACCACTTGCGGGGTGTTCTGCAGGTTGAACCCGGCGGTGATGATCCGGCCGAGACCGCCCTCCCCCGCCATCGCGGCGAGCGTGGCCGTCGCGACGACCTGCACGCCGGCCGAGCGGACGCCCGTCATGATCAGCGGATACGCCAGCGGCAGCTCGACGCGGGCGAACAGCTGGCCGCCGCTCATGCCCATGCCCCGCGCCGCCTCCACCACCGCCCGGTCCACCTCGCGCATCCCGAGGTAGGCGTTGGTCAGCAGCGGCGGCACGGCGAAGAGGACCAGCGCGATCAGCGTCGGGGCGTCGCCGTGCTCACCGAGCGGGGTGAGCGTGAGCAGGATCAGCAGGGCGAGCGTGGGGACCGCGCGGCCGACGTTGGAGATGTTGACCGCGAGGGCGCCGCCCTTGCCGATGTGGCCGAGCCAGAGGGCGAGGGGCAGCGCGATAAGGCAGGCCACGGCGAGGCAGACGCCGCTGAAGTACAGGTGCTCGGCCAGGCGGTGCCACACCCCCTTCTCGCCCTGCCAGTTGGCGCCCGTGGCCAGCCAGTCGTACGCACCGGTGATCGCGTTCATGCAGGTTCAGCCACCTTGGCCACGGCCGCCTCGCGGCCGGCTCGGTTCGTCCGTATTCGGTGGACCCTCGTCCAGGGCGTCAGCCACCGCTGGAGGCCGAGCAGGAGCAGGTCGGCGACGACGGCGAGGAGCACGCACAGCACGGACGCCGTGAGCACCTGGGCCTTGAAGGTCGTGTCGAGGCCGTCGAGGATCAGGGTGCCGAGGCCGCCGTGGTCCACGATGGCGCCGACGGTCGTCAGGGCCACCGTGGAGACCGTGGTGATGCGGACGCCGGCCAGCAACGCGGGCAGCGCGAGCGGCAGTTCCACCTCCCACAGCAGCCTCAGCGGGCCGTACCCCATGCCCTTGGCGGCGTCCCTCGCCTCGTCGGGGACCGCCTGGAGTCCGGCCAGGATGTTCCGCACGAGGACCGTCAGGGAGTACAGGACGAGGCCCGTGACGACGAGCGAGACCGAGAGCCCGAAGAAGGGCAGGAGCAGCGAGAACATCGCGAGTGAGGGGACCGAGTACAGCACGGTCGTCACGCCGAGGACGGGCCCCGACAGGAAGCGCCACCGCCGCGCCAGCAGCGCGAGCGGCAGGGAGACGGCGAGTCCGATCGCCACCGACGCGAGCGTGATCCCGATGTGCTGAAGGGTCGCGTCGGTTAGTTCCTGGCTGCGGGAGCTGACGTACTCCCCGCAGATCCAGTCGTTGGTCACCAGACAGTTCCGCTCGGCCACGCGTGGCACCTCCCCCGATCTCCCGGACGTATGCCGCACACACGTCCCCCCGTGTCTGGCGACCCTAACGCGCGCCACCGACAATCGCCGAGAGTCGTTGTACGGCCGCAATACTGCGGACACGCACAGCCCGTCGCCGACCGCCACAATGGGGAAACATGATCCGGTTCGAGCACGTCACCAAGCGCTACGCGGACGGCACCACGGCCGTCGACGATCTGTCCTTCGAGGTCGCGGAGGGTGAACTGGTCACGCTCGTCGGCCCGTCGGGCTGCGGCAAGACGACCACGATGAAGATGGTGAACCGGCTCATCGAGCCGAGCGAGGGCCGGATATTCGTCGACGGCGACGACATATCCGGCATCGACCCGGTCCAACTGCGGCGCCGCATCGGCTATGTCATCCAGCAGGTCGGCCTCTTCCCGCACAAGACGGTCCTGGAGAACACGGCGACCGTCCCGCACCTGCTCGGCGTCAAGCGCGGCAAGGCCCGCGAGCGCGCCGCCGAACTCCTCGACCTGGTCGGCCTCGATCCCGCCGTCTTCGGCGACCGCTACCCCGAGCAGCTCTCCGGCGGCCAGCGCCAGCGGGTCGGTGTGGCCCGCGCGCTGGCGGCCGATCCGCCGGTGCTGCTGATGGACGAGCCGTTCGGCGCGGTCGACCCCGTGGTCCGCGAGCACCTGCAGAGCGAGTTCCTGCGCCTCCAGCAGTCCGTGCGCAAGACCGTCCTGTTCGTCACGCACGACATCGAGGAGGCGGTCCGCCTCGGCGACCGCATCGCCGTCTACGGCCAGGGCCGCATCGAGCAGTTCGACACTCCCTCGACGGTTCTCGGCGCCCCCGCCACGGAGTACGTGGCCGACTTCGTCGGCGCGGACCGGGGGCTCAAGCGGCTCTCCGTGACACCGATCGAGGAGGGCGACCTGGAGCAGCCCCCCGTGGTGCACCTCGACGACCCGCTGCCCAAGGACCTCGACGCCCGCTGGGCCGTGGTCCTGGACGGCGAGAACAACCTGCACGGCTGGATCTCCGCCGACCACGCGCGCGTGGAGCACGGCACGGTGCGCGAGCACGCCCGCCGCATGGAGGCGTGGCTGCCGGTCGGCGCGAGCCTGAAGCAGGCCTTCGCGACGATGCTTCAGCACGACGCGGGCTGGATCGCGGTCATCGACAAGGACAGCGAGGGCCGCTTCCTCGGCGTGCTGACCCCCGCCCGGCTGCACGAGGCGCTGCGCCGCTCGACGGCGGCGGACGCGCGGGCGGTCGCGCGCGCGGACGTCGAGCTGGAGACGGTGGCCGCCATCGTCGGCAAGGCGTGACGCCCGGCGTGCAGCACGGCGTGACAAGGCGTGACGCACGGCGTGACGCGGCGGCTCAGCCGTCGCGCAGCCGGCTGCTCATCCACTGCAGCGTGGCGGGGATCTCCCTGCGCCAGGTGTTGAAGTTGTGCCCGCCGCTCTCCAGCGTGATCGACGACACGCGCGTGGGCGGCTTCACCGCGTGGATGAAGTCCAGGGTGTCCTGGTAGTTGTCCTCGCCCTTCTTGCTGGTGGTCACCAGGAGGGACGTCTTGGGCCGCGGCTGGTGGGCGAGGTACCACATCAGGTCCGCGCGGCGCTCCAGCTCCTCGTCGCCCTGGAAGAGGTCACCGGTGGTGACGTCGATGGGCGCCTTGTAGTACGCGGAGAGGCCCGCCGCGGCGCCGTACCGCTCGGGGTGGTGGACGGCGAACTTCAGGGCGCAGTAGCCGCCCGTGGAGTCGCCGACGACGCCCCAGCTCCGGCTGTCGGTGCCCACCCTGTAGTGCCCGGAGATGGCGCCGGGCAGATCCTTGGTGAAGAAGGTCTCGGCCTGCGGGCCGCCGGGGACGTCGACGCACTCGGTGTCGCGCGGCGGTGCGACGGTCGGCCGCATCATGACCAGGACCATCGGCTGCATCTTGCCCTCGGCGGACAGCCTGTGGGTGGTCTGGGGGTAGTGCAGCCCCTTGATGAGCGCCTCCGCGGTCCCCGGGTAGCCGGTGAGGACCACGGCCGTGCGGAACTTGCGGTCCTCGTACTGCGGCTGGAAGTACTCGGGCGGCAGGTAGACGTAGGCGGGACTGGCGATCCGGGACACCTTGCCGCCGATGTCGATCTTCTGGATCTGGCCCCCGGTGACCGGCCTGTTGCCGCCGGGGACGTCCACGGAGCGGGTGTCGAGGACCTTGACGGGGCCCGCCCCCTTGGCCGCGTCGTGGTCCACCACGAGGCCGGGGCTCGTCTCCTGGCCGAACAGGTCCGCCCACGTGGCGTAGAAGCCGAAGGCCTGGTTGGCGGCCAGGCCCACCGAGCCGAAGATGGCGACCTGGGCGGCGAGGAGCAGCCCGACGCGTCCCGTGACGGCCTTCCAGGTGCGGCGGGCGAGCCGCGGCCAGAGCCAGACGGTGCCGACGAAGAGCAGTACGGCCAGCACGACCGCAAGGGCGAGGACCTTGTTGCTCGTGAGTCCCATGGGGGTTTCCTGCCTGCGCTTTCTGCCTGTGCCCCGAGATCACCGCGGCATGGCCGGAACCGGCCGGCGACGCACGGCGGCTCGCCGGGTACCTGCCGAACTTTTCCAGGGGTTTCCGGTCGGGAATGAACCCGTTTCCCCGAAGGACCGTCCTAGAGGGGGCAATGGTGCCGGATGCCGCTTTGGCACCGGATTAAAGCTCTCTCGCAGAACTACGGGATGCGATGTCTGTCAGGATAGATGGGGAAATGTCGGGTGAGGTTCCGGAGAGTCAGGAGCGTCACCACGACAGCCGGTTCCGCCGGCTGACACGCGGTCCGCGCCCGGAGGCCGTACCGACCCTCGTCGCCCGGGCCTGCACGCTCGTCGGTGTGCTGAACGTCGCGGCAGGCGTCTTCCCCCGCTTCCGGCACAGTCGCGTGCACGCCATCGCCGAGGTGCTGCCCGGCGCGCTCGGCCCCTTCGCGGCCGCCCTCGCCCTCAGCTCCGGCATCCTGCTGCTCCTGCTCGCCCACGGCCTGCGGCGCCACAAGCGACGGGCCTGGCGGGCCGCCGTGGTGCTGCTGCCCGCGGGGGCCATCGCACAGTTCGCGTACCGGCACTCGGTGATCGGCGTACTGATCTCCGTCGCCCTGCTCGCGCTGCTGCTCCGCCATCGTAGTGAATTCACGGCGCTGCCCGATCCACGCAGCCGCTGGCGGGCCCTGGCCAACTTCGTCCTGCTCGGAACCGGTTCCATCCTGCTCGGCCTGGTGATCGTCAGCGCCCACCCCGGCAAGATCGTCGGCGACCCCGGCATCACCGAGCGCCTGCAGCACGTCCTGTACGGCCTCTTCGGCTTCGAGGGCCCGGTCGGCTACTACGGCAACACCTCCTGGACCGTCGGCTTCTCCCTCGGCGCCCTCGGCATGCTCACCGCCCTGACCACCATCTACCTGGCCTTCCGCCCCGAGCACCCGGCCGCCCGCCTCACCGAGGACGACGAGAGCAGGCTGCGCGCGCTGCTCGACAGGCACGGCGGACGCGACTCCCTCGGCCACTTCGCGCTCCGCCGCGACAAGGGCGTCGTCTTCTCCCCCAGCGGCAAGGCCGCCGTCACCTACCGCGTCGTCTCCGGAGTGATGCTCGCCAGCGGCGACCCGATCGGCGACGTCGAGGCCTGGCCCGGCGCCATCGAGCGCTTCATGGACGAGGCCAAGGCGCACTCCTGGACGCCCGCCGTCATGGGCTGCTCCGAGACCGGCGGCGAGGTCTGGACCCGCGAGACGGGCCTCGACGCCCTCGAACTGGGCGACGAGGCGGTGGTGGACGTCGCGGATTTCTCCCTGTCCGGGCGTGCGATGCGCAACGTACGCCAGATGGTCAAGCGGATCGAGCGCAATGGCTACGAGACGCGCGTACGGCGCATCCGTGACCTCGGGGAGCGGGAGCTCGCCAGAATCCAGCAGGCCGCGGAGGACTGGCGCGGCACCGACACCGAGCGCGGCTTCTCGATGGCGCTCGGCCGCATCGGCGATCCCGGGGACGGCGACTGCCTGATCGCCACCGCCCACAAGGCCGACGGGGAGCCGGGGCCCTACGGCGACCTGAAGGCCGTCCTCCACTTCGTTCCGTGGGGCAAGGACGGCGTCTCCCTCGACCTCATGCGCCGCGACCGCTCGGCCGACCCCGGCATGAACGAGCTGCTCATCGTGGCCGCCCTCCAGGCCGCCCCGAAGCTCGGCATCGCGCGCGTGTCCCTCAACTTCGCGATGTTCCGCGCGGCCCTCGCCCGCGGCGAGAAGATCGGCGCGGGCCCGGTCCTGCGGGCCTGGCGCGGTCTGCTCGTCTTCCTCTCGCGCTGGTTCCAGATCGAGTCCCTGTACAAGTTCAACGCGAAGTTCCGCCCCCGCTGGGAGCCCCGCTTCGTCGTCTACCGCTCCAGCAAGGACCTGCCCCGCATCGGCTTCGCCGCCATGCAGGCCGAGGGATTCGTGACCCTCTCGCTCCCCCGGTTCCTGCGCCGCGGCACCGCACAGGCCCGCCCCTGTCCGCACCGCGCCACGGAGCGTGAGGTCCAGGCGGCGTAACGCGCCGCCGACCGGGCCTAGGCTGGAGCCATGAGTACGTTGCGCGGGCAGGGCGCCCAGCGAGTCGCCGTCCAGGGGCTGCCGGAATGGGGCCGCTGCGCGGTCATGGGCGTCGTGAACGTGACGCCGGACTCCTTCTCCGACGGAGGCCGCTGGTTCGACACGACGGCCGCCGTCAAGCACGGCGTCGACCTCGTCGCGCAGGGCGCCGACCTGGTCGACGTCGGCGGCGAGTCCACCCGCCCCGGCGCCACGCGCGTGGACGAGGACGAGGAGCTCAGGCGCGTCGTCCCCGTGGTGCGCGGCCTGGCCGCCGAGGGCGTCACGGTCTCCGTGGACACCATGCGCGCCACCGTCGCCGAGCAGGCGCTCGCCGCGGGCGCCGTCCTGGTCAACGACGTCAGCGGCGGCCTCGCCGACCCCCGGATGGTCCCCGCGGTCGCCGCCGCCGGCGCGCCCTTCGTCGTCATGCACTGGCGCGGCCTCCTCACCGACATCCACGCCGAGCCCGCCTACGACGACGTCGTCTCCGAAGTCGTCGACGAGATCCACGCACGCGTGGCGGCCGCCGTCGAGGGCGGCATCGCCCCCGAGCGCATCGTCGTCGACCCGGGCCTCGGCTTCTCCAAGAAGGCCGAGCACGACCTGGCGCTCCTGGCCCGCCTGGACCGGCTGCGCGAGCTGGGCCATCCGATCCTGGTCGCCGCCTCCCGCAAACGTTTCCTCGGCCGGGTCCTCGCGGGCCCCGAGGGCGCACCGCCGCCCGCCCGCGAGCGCGACGCCGCCACCGCCGCCGTCTCCGCCATCGCCGCCCACCAGGGCGCCTGGGCGGTCCGCGTGCACGAGGTGCGGGCCACCGCCGACGCCGTACGCGTCGCCCAGGCCGTGACGGACGCGGCGGGCGAGAGCCGGTGACCCGGGCCCGTACCGACGTCGAGCAGGTCGAGAGCGCCAACACCGCCTTCTACGAAGCACTCGAACGCGGCGACTTCGACGAGGTCTCCGACCTGTGGCTGGACTCCGGGAGCGACGACCCGGCGGCCGAGGACGCGCCGGGCGACGACGCCACGGGCGACGGCCCGGCGGACGACGACGAGGAGGCGGCCGACGACGAGGTGGCCGACGACGGCACCGCGATCTCCTGCGTGCACCCCGGCTGGCCGGTCCTCACCGGCCGCGGCGAGGTCCTGCGGTCGTACGCGCTGATCATGGCGAACACCGAGTACATCCAGTTCTTCCTGACCGACGTGAAGGTCGGGGTGGCCGGTGACACCGCCCTCGTGACGTGCACCGAGAACATCCTCAGCGGCGGCCCGCCCCCGGAGGCCGGCGGCGAGCTGGGGCCGCTCGTGGGCCAGCTCGTGGTCGCCACCAACGTGTTCCGCCGCACACCGGACGGCTGGAAGCTCTGGTCGCACCACGCCTCTCCCGTCCTCGCCGAAACCGACGACGAAGAATCCGACGAGACGCCCTCCTGATGAGTAGGGGCAGAGGTGTGGCCGGTCCCACGGGCCCCGCGAGCGAGCCCTGTCAGTGCTCGCAGGTAGATTCGATCGAGGCTGGAGCGCCGACCGCACTCGGGGCAGGCCTGCCGATACCGACGATTGCAGGAGTGATTCGCGTGGATCGTGTCGCGCTGCGCGGCCTCAAGGCCCGCGGGCACCACGGTGTCTATCCGCGGGAGCGCGAAGAAGGCCAGACCTTCATCGTGGACCTGGTTCTCGGCCTGGACACGCGACCGGCTGCGGCCGACGACGACCTGGCGAAGACCGTGCACTACGGGATCGTGGCCGAGGAGGTCGTGGCCGTCGTGGAGGGCGACCCCGTCGACCTCATCGAGACCCTCGCCGAGCGCATCGCCCAGACGTGTCTGAAGCACGACGGCGTCCTGGAGGTCGAGGTGTGCGTCCACAAGCCGGACGCCCCGATCACCGTGCCCTTCGACGACGTGACCGTCACCATTACCCGGAGCCGAGTATGACTGCGCCCTTCACAGCAGGTCAGAGCGACCCGACCGTCCAGCCGGTGCCCACCTCCGTCGTCGCGCAGGTGGACGCGGCCGACCACACCCTGTCCAACCCCCACCGCGCCGTGATCTCCCTCGGCAGCAACCTCGGCAACCGCCTGGAGACGCTCCAGGGTGCCGTCGACGCCCTGGAGGACACCCCCGGCCTGCGGGTCAAGGCGGTCTCTCCGGTGTACGAGACGGAGCCGTGGGGCGTGGAGCCCGGCTCCCAGCCGGCGTACTTCAACGCGGTGGTTTTGGTGAAGACCACCCTTCCGCCCGCCTCGCTCCTGGAGCGCGCGCAGGCCGTCGAGGAGGCGTTCCACCGCGTCCGCGACGAGCGCTGGGGCCCGCGCACGATCGACGTCGACATCGTGGCGTACGCCGACGTGGTCTCCGACGACCCGGCGCTCACGCTGCCGCACCCGCGGGCGCACGAGCGCGCCTTCGTCCTCGCCCCCTGGCACGACGTCGACCCCGAGGCCACTCTGACCGGCCGCGGCCCCGTCGCCGAGCTGCTCGACGCGCTCACCCGTGAGGGCGTCGAACCCCGCGCCGACCTGGAACTCCGGCTGCCGGAGTAGCCGTTAGGGTCTGTGGGTCCCCACGGGACGCTCAGGGCCCGTACAGGACGTGGACGAAGATCGGGACGCCGACGCAGGGTATGCCAACGCAGGTATGAAGGGTCATTCGTGAAGCAACTGCGCATCAGGACGCTGGTCGGCCTCTTCCTCGCGGCCGGAGTGCTGTCCTGGTCGGGCGCCCGGCTGTGGGACTCCGTCGGCTCCCTGCCGAAGGTCCCGCTGGCCGCGCCCATCGTGCTCGCGGTGATCGCCGTCGTGCTGCTCGCGACGGCGCTCTCGCTCCGCTCCCGCCTGCGCGCCCAGCGCGAGCGCCGCCCCGGCGCCAAGGGCGTCGAGCCGCTGATGGCCGCCCGCGCCGTCGTCTTCGGCCAGGCGAGTGCCCTGGTCGCGGCGCTCGTCGCGGGGATGTACGGCGGCACGGGCGCGTTCCTGCTGGAGTTCCTCGACGTCCCCGCCCGCCGCGACCAGGCGGTCTACGCGGGGCTCTCGGTCGTCATGGGCATCGCCGTGATAGCCGCCGCCTTCTTCCTCGAACGGGTCTGCAGGCTCCCCGAGGACGACGACGAGAACGGCCAGGCGGCCCCGGCGGCCTGACCCGCCTGGGCCGCCTGGGCCGCCGGGCGGCTCACAGCAGGGTGCCGCCCTCGACCTCGGTCTCCTTGAGGATGCCGTCCAGGCGGGACAGGACCTCGTCGTCCAGCGTCACGTGCGCGGCGGCGAGGTTCTCCTCGATGTGCCGCGGCGTACGGCTGCCCGGGATCGGCACCACGTCCGGGTCCTGGTGCAACAGCCACGCCAGCGCGAGCTGGGCCGGGGTGATGCCCAGCTCCTCGGCGACACCGCGGACGGGCGCGAACCGGTCGTTGTTCGCCTTCAGGTTCGCCGCGTCGAAGCGCGGCGCGTTCTGCCGGAAGTCACCCTCACCGACCCGGCCGACCGTGCCGGTGAGGAACCCGGCGCCGAGCGGCGACCACGGCACGAGGCCGACCCCCAGCTCCCGCGCCGCCGCCAGCAGCTCCGGCTCCGCGGGCTTCCACATCGACCACTCGATCTGCACCGCCGACACGGGGTGCACGGCGTGCGCGGCCCGCAGCTGCTCCGCCGTCACGTTGGAGAGGCCGAGGTGGCGCACCAGGCCCTCCCCGATCAGCTCGGCGACCGCTCCGACGGTGTCCTCCAGGGGCACCTGCGGGTCGGGGAAGTGCGGGTAGTACAGGTCGATGTAGTCCGTCTCCAGGCTCCGCAGACTCGCCTCGGCGTAGCCGCGCACGTGCCGGGGGTCGGCGTTGACGGCGAGCTCCCCGAAGGCGTATCCGATGGGGAAGGGGTGCGGCTCGACGCCCTCGGGCAGCCGGAAGCCGAACTTGGTGGCTATCGCGACGCGATCACGGCGGCCACGCAGGGCCTTGCCGATGAGCCGTTCGTTGTGGCCGTCGGCGCCGTACCCGTCGGAGGTGTCGATGATCGTGGCGCCCGCGTCGACCGCCGCGAGGAGCGCCCGCTCGCCGCGCTCGTCGTCGACCTCGCCGTACGCCCCCGGTGAGAGCACCATCGCGCCGTAGCCGAGGGCGGAGACCTCCAGACCGCCGAGCTTGCGGGTGGGCAGGGACTGCGCGCTTGTCGATGTCATGCACGCAGTCTTTCGGCCACTGTCCCCGGACGTCCATCGACTTTGATCCACAACTCACGTACTGAGACGCCGAGTTGAGCGGAGCCGCCGGTTCCGGGCCGGCCCGCTCCCGTTCCGCTCAGCGGGCCATGATCAGGGCCATCGCCTCGTTGCGCGTGGCGGGGTCACGGAGCTGGCCGCGGACCGCGGACGTTATGGTCTTCGCGCCCGGCTTGCGGACACCGCGCATCGTCATGCACATGTGCTCGCACTCGACGACCACGATCACCCCGCGCGGCTCCAGGATCTTCATCAGGGAGTCGGCGATCTGCGTGGTCAGCCGCTCCTGCACCTGCGGCCGGCGCGCGTACACGTCGACGAGGCGGGCGAGCTTCGACAGACCGGTGATCTTGCCGTCCGTGGACGGGATGTACCCGACGTGGGCGACACCGACGAAGGGCACCAGGTGGTGCTCGCAGGAGCTCATGACCTCGATGTCCTTCACCAGGACCATCTCGTCGTGGCCCAGGTCGAACGTCGTCGTCAGGACGTCCTCGGGCTGCTGCCAGAGGCCCGCGAATATCTCCCGGTAGGCCCGCGCCACCCGCGCGGGGGTCTCCAGGAGCCCCTCGCGGTCGGGGTCCTCGCCCACGGCGATCAGAAGCTCGCGCACGGCGTTCTCGGCGCGCTTCTCGTCGAACTCGCCGATCGAGCCCTCGCCGTCCAGCGTCACCGGGTCGGTCATGATGTGCCTCGTTCCTGTGCGTCCTGCGCGGGGCTACGGAAATGCCGCGCCCCCCAGGCTAAAACCTGGGGGGCGCGGCATTCATTCCGGGCCTGCCGGGGCGTGCGGGTCAGCTCTCGGGGCGGTCCTCCGGGGCCACCTCGATGGGCTGCTCCGTGCCGCCCGCGGAGAGCGCGGGGCCGGCGCCGTTCGCACCGTTCGTCAGCGACAGCTCCTTGGGGGAGAGCACCGGCGGGCGGGTCGAGGGCGTACGCCTGGAGGAGCCGGTCCACGCCGGGCGGGCCGGGCGCTTCACGATGCCGGAGAAGATCTCGGCGATCTGCTCCTTGCCGAGGGTCTCCTTCTCCAGGAGCTGGAGAACCAGGTTGTCGAGGATGTCGCGGTTCTCGACGAGGATCTCCCACGCTTCGTTGTGCGCGGTCTCGATGAGCTTCTTGACCTCTTCGTCGACCAGCGCGGCGACCTCTTCCGAGTAGTCCCGCTGGTGCGCCATCTCGCGCCCGAGGAACGGCTCGGTGTTGTCCCCGCCGAACTTGATCGCGCCGAGACGCTCGGTCATGCCGTACTGCGTGACCATCGCGCGTGCGGTGGCCGTGGCCTTCTCGATGTCGTTCGCCGCGCCCGTGGTCGGGTCGTGGAAGACGAGCTCCTCGGCCGCGCGCCCGCCCAGCATGTAAGCGAGCTGGTCGAGCATTTCGTTGCGCGTGGTGGAGTACTTGTCCTCTTCGGGCAGGACCATGGTGTAACCCAGGGCCCGGCCGCGGGACAGGATGGTGATCTTGTGGACCGGGTCCGAGTTCGGGGAGGCCGCCGCGACCAGGGCGTGTCCGCCCTCGTGGTACGCGGTGATCTTCTTCTCCTTGTCGGACATGATCCGGGTCCGCTTCTGCGGGCCCGCGACCACACGGTCGATCGCCTCGTCCAGGGAGTGGTTGTCGATCAGCTTCTTGTCGCTGCGCGCCGTGAGGAGCGCCGCTTCGTTCAGCACGTTCGACAGGTCGGCGCCCGTGAAGCCCGGCGTGCGGCGGGCGACCGCGCCCAGGTCGACGTCCGGGGCGACCGGCTTGCCCTTCTGGTGGACCTTGAGGATCTCCAGACGGCCCTGCATGTCCGGGCGGTCGACGGCGATCTGCCGGTCGAAGCGGCCGGGGCGCAGGAGCGCCGGGTCGAGGATGTCGGGCCGGTTCGTGGCGGCGATCAGGATGACGCCGCCCTTCACGTCGAAGCCGTCCATCTCGACGAGGAGCTGGTTCAGCGTCTGCTCACGTTCGTCGTGGCCGCCGCCGAGGCCCGCACCGCGGTGCCGGCCGACCGCGTCGATCTCGTCGACGAAGACGATCGCCGGGGCGTTCGCCTTGGCCTGCTCGAAGAGGTCGCGGACACGGGAGGCACCGACACCGACGAACATCTCGACGAAGTCGGAACCGGAGATCGAGTAGAACGGGACCCCCGCCTCGCCGGCGACGGCGCGCGCGAGCAGCGTCTTGCCGGTGCCGGGCGGACCGTACAGGAGCACGCCCTTGGGGATCTTGGCGCCGACGGCCTGGAACTTCGCCGGCTCCTGGAGGAACTCCTTGATCTCGTGGAGCTCCTCGACCGCCTCGTCCGAACCCGCGACGTCGGAGAAGGTCGTCTTCGGGGTGTCCTTGGTGATCAGCTTGGCCTTGGACTTCCCGAAGTTCATGACCCGGGAGCCGCCGCCCTGCATCTGATTCATCAGGAACAGGAAGACGACGACGATGAGGACGAAGGGGAGGAGGGAGAGCAGGATGCCGACGAAGGGGTTCTGCTTCGACGGGGAGACGGTGTACCCGTCCTTGATCTGCTTGTCCTCGAACTTGGCCTGCAGGGACTTGGCGAGGTCGACGCCCTGGTCGCCGATGTAGCTCGCCTGGATCTTGCTGCTGCCCTTGACCTTCTCACCGTCGATGAGCTCGGCCTTGATGGTCTGCTCGTCACCGGTGGTGAGCTTGGCCGACTTGACCTTGTTGTCGTTGATCGCCTGGACGACCTGACCGGTGTCAACCGTCTTGTAGCCACCGGACGAGCCGACGACCTGCATCAACACGACCACGGCAAGGACGGCCAGCACGATCCACATGACTGGCCCACGGAAGTATCGCTTCACGTCCATCCATACGGAGCGATGACGCCCCGTCCCTCCTGCCATAGTGAGTTTGATAAAGACTGTTCTTCGGACGGTACCCCAGCATTGTGACCCGAAGCCGCACGGGAGGGCTGGCAATACTGCCTTCGCATGGTCCAACGCCGGGAAACCGGTGAGGGTTCCCGCCGCCGCGCTCGGTCCCCCGTCGGTCAGCCGCCGTAGACGTGCGGGGCGAGCGTCCCGACGAAGGGAAGGTTCCGGTACTTCTCCGCGAAGTCCAGGCCATAGCCCACCACGAACTCGTTGGGGATGTCGAAACCGATCCACTTCACGTCGATCGCGACCTTCGCCGCCTCGGGCTTGCGCAGCAGCGTGCACACCTCCAGGGAGGCGGGCTCGCGGGAGCCGAGGTTGGACAGCAGCCAGGACAGCGTCAGACCGGAGTCGATGATGTCCTCGACGATCAGGACGTGCCGGCCCTTGATGTCGGTGTCCAGGTCCTTGAGAATCCGGACGACACCGGAGGACTGCGTGCCCGCGCCGTACGACGAGACGGCCATCCAGTCCATCGTGACCGGGGTGGACAGCGCACGCGCCAGGTCCGCCATGACCATCACCGCGCCCTTGAGGACACCGACGATCAGCAGGTCCTTGCCCGCGTACTCCGCGTCGACCTTCGCGGCCAGCTCGGCCAGCTTCGCGTCGATCTCTTCCTTGGTGATGAGCACCGACTTGAGGTCGGTGCCCATGTCTTTCGCGTCCACCCGCATCACTTTCGGTCGTCACACCGGCCGACGCGGTCCCGCAGTGCGCACGGTCCTCGTCAGCCTTGCCGGATCACCAGTCTGCCACCCTGGCGCTGAGCCACGACTTTGCCCGGGAGATTGATGGCCCCCTGACCGCGCCAGCCGGTGATGAGGCGGTCGACCTCCTCGATGTGCCGGGCGAACAGCGAACCGGCCGGCGCACCGGCGTCGATCGCGGCCCGGCGCACGATGCGGCGGCGCACGGCGGGGGGCAGGGCGAAGAGCTTGGCGCACTCCAGGAGGCCGGCGGCGTCACGGACCGAGGACTCGGCCTGGGCGGCCCAGGCGTCGAGGGCGTCGGCGTCGTCGCGGGAGAGCTGCGCCGTACGGGCGAGCGCTTCGACGACGCCCTTGCCGAGCGCCTTCTCCAGGGCGGGCAGGCCCTCGTGGCGCAGCCGGGAGCGGGTGTAGGCGGGGTCGGCGTTGTGCGGGTCGTCCCAGACGGGCAGCGACTGGACCATGCACGCCTTGCGGGCCGTCTGGCGGTCGAGGTGCAGGAACGGGCGGCGGTAACGGCCGTCGACCCCCGAGGTCGCGGCCATTCCGGACAGGGAGCGGATGCCGGAGCCGCGGGCGAGCCCGAGCAGGACCGTCTCGGCCTGGTCGTCGCGGGTGTGGCCGAGCAGGACGGCGGCGGCCGAGTGCCGTTCGGCGGCGGCGTCCAGGGCCGCGTAGCGCGCGTCGCGGGCGGCGGCTTCGGGGCCGCCCTCGCGGCCGACCTCCACGGCGACGGATTCGACCGGGGTCAGGCCGAGGGCGGTCAGGCGCGCGACGACCTCGGTGGCGCGCTGGTCGGAGCCGGACTGCAGGCCGTGGTCGACGGTGACGCCACCGGCGCGGACGCCGAGCTTGGGGGCCTCGAAGGCGAGGGCGGAGGCGAGCGCCATGGAGTCGGCGCCGCCGGAGCAGGCGACGAGCACGAGCGGCTGGGGAGCCCGCTCGGGGGCGGCATGCCCGTGGGGGGCGTGCGCGGGGCGCGCCGGGGGTGGGGGGTCGGTTTCGGAGCTGCGCTGTACGTCGGTCAGTACGTCGTGGAGTACGCGGCGGACCGCCAGGCGTATCGCCGCGACCGCAGGATGGGGACCCATGTCCGGTTCCCTTCGTGAAGTTCGGGGGGGTGTGCCTCGGACCAATCGCTCAAGGACCCACTCCGGAGACCGCATCCGGCGTTCGGACCGCGGAGTCCCGAGCATTCGGTCACTCAGAGTGTGTCGATGGTGACAGAGCCGAGCCGTTCCCCGAGCATTGCACGCCTACCCACCGCCCACGGTCCCTCGGACGGGTGATTGCGAGGGCGTTCCCCTGTCATCGGCCGAGACCGGTCCCTCAATCCGCCTTGCGGTGCACCCGCGCGACCCACTCCGCGGGTTTCGCGATCTCCGCCTTGGTGGGCAGCGTGTTCGGTGACGTCCATACGCGGTTGAAGCCCTCCATGCCGACCTCCTCCACGACCGCCCGCACGAAGCGCTCGCCGTCGCGGTACTGGCGCAGCTTCGCGTCGAGGCCCAGAAGCTTGCGCAGCACCTGGTCGAGGCGGCTCGCGCCGCGTGCCCTGCGCTCCTTGAACTTCTCCCGGATCTCGGCGACGGAGGGCACCACGTCGGGCCCGACGCCGTCCATGACGAAGTCGGCGTGGCCCTCCAGGAGGGACATCACCGCGGTGAGGCGGCCGAGGATCTCGCGCTGGGCGGGGGTCTGCACCAGCTCCACGATGGAGCGGCCACCGTCGCCGTCCGTGTCCTCCTCGCCCTCGCCGCGTCCGGCGACGAAGGTCTGGGCGGCCTCCCTGACGCGCTCCAGGACGGCCATCGGGTCGACCTCGGTCTCGCCGAGGAAGCCCTGGATCTCGCCCTCCAGGTGGTCGCGCAGCCAGGGCACGGCGGTGAACTGCGTGCGGTGCGTCTCCTCGTGGAGGCAGACCCAGAGCCGGAAGTCGTGCGGGTCCACGTCCAGCTCCCGCTCGACGTGCACGATGTTCGGTGCGACCAGGAGGAGCCTGCCGCCGCCGTTCGCCCCCGCGGGGAGGTCGCGGGTGGCCGGGGCGAAGGTCTCGTACTGCCCGAGGACGCGGGAGGCGAGGAAGGAGAGCAGCATGCCGAGCTCGACGCCCGTCACCTTGCCGCCGACCGCGCCGAGCACGGCTCCGCCGGGGGTGCCCGAGCGCTTGTCCTGCATCTTGTCCAGGAGGGGCTTGAGGAGCTCCCGGAAACCCGCGACGTTCGCCCGGACCCAGCCCGCTCTGTCGACGACGAGGACCGGGGTGTCGTGGGTGTCCTCCCCGCCCATGCCGGTGAAGGAACGGACGTGCTCCTCCGAGGACTTGGCATGCCGACGGAGCTCGGCGACGACGGCGCGTGCCTCGTCGCGGCTCACTTCTGGGCCCGGCCTCACGAGCCGGGTCGCGGTCGCCACCGCGAGGTTCCAGTCGACCATCTCCGCACCACCGATGCTCGTCATGCGTCAACGGTACGTGGTCGCTCCCTCTGGTGGAGGGGCTTGCACCCCTGGCTTTTCCCCGACCTCTGCCCGGTCTCCCCCTCCGGGTGGGCCTCAGGGGCTTCGCGGCCCCCCCCCTGGCTTTCTCGCGTCTCCGTGCTGTCGGCGCGTTCCGGCCCGTGCCGCCGTCGTGTGCCGGCCCGTGCCACCGTCGTGTTCCGGCCCTGCCGCCGTCGTGGCTGGTCGCGCCGTTCCCCGCGCCCCTTGGAGCGCCCCTTCGGGGCGGCTCCCTCGGGGGCGGCTCCCTCGGGGCGGCTCCCTCGGGGCGGCTCCCTCGGGGGCGGGGTGTCAGCGGCAGCCGCAGTTCGCCAGGGTGGAGGCCATCTTGTCCAGGGTCTTCTGGGCCGCCTGGGGGTCCGTCGTGCCGGTGGTCATGAACGCGAAGACCAGGAGGCGGCCGTCCGCGTCGACCACCGTGCCCGCCAGGGTGTTCACGCCCGTGAGGGTGCCGGTCTTGGCGCGGACCACGCCCGTGCCCGGGGAGTCCTTGGGGTAGCGGTCGACGAGCGTGCCGGTGAAGCCCGCGACGGGCAGGCCCGTCACCGCGGAGCGCAGTTCGGGGCGGGCCGGGTCGGTGGCCTTGTCCAGGAGCGCGGCGAGGAGGTCCGCCGAGACGCGGCCGGCGCGGTCGAGGCCGCTGCCGTCGGCGAACTCCGCACCCGAGAGGGGCATCCCCAGCTTCGCGAGCCGGGCGCGCACCGCCCTGTCGGCGCCCTTGAAGCTCGCCTTCTCCTTGGCCGCCACGGCGGTCTGGCGGGCCAGGGCCTCGGCGATGTCGTTGTCGCTGTGGGTCAGCATCCGCTCGACCAGGGCCGACAGGGGCGGTGACTCGACCTTGGCGAGGGGTTCCGACCGTTCGGAGGCCCTCGCCCGCCGCGAGTCCTTCCTCGCCCCCGTCCGCTCGGACTGCTCCGACTGCTCCGTCCGCTCCGCCTTGATGCCGTGGTCCTCCAGGAAGTCCGCGAACTTCTCCGTCGCGTCGCCCGCCGGGTCCCCCGAGCGCGGCGCGGGCCCGCTGGAGGAGTCGTCGAGGCGGCCCTCGTCGGCCATCAGGGCGCTGACGAGGGTGATGTTCTCGTTGGGGCCGATCGGGTGCTGCGCGGGGCCCGTGTACAGGGACGTGTCGTAGGACAGCTTCACCTTCTCCACGTGCCGGGCCTTGAGCGCGCGGGCGGTGTCCTCGGCGAGGCGGCGCAGGCTCGCCGCCGTGTCGGTGTACCGGCCGTGCTCGCGGGCGGTGAGCGTGGGGTCGCCGCCGCCGACCAGGACGACGCCCGGCGTGTCCCCCTGCCCGCCGGGTTCGAGGACCGCCCTGGTGGCGATGCGGTGGTCGGGGCCGAGCGCGGACAGCGCGGCGACCGCCGTGGCGATCTTGACGGTCGACGCGGGCGTCAGGCCCCGGCCCGCGTCCTTGCCGTAGACGCGCTTGCCGGTGGCCGCGTCGACGACCACGGCCGCGCGCTCCGGGCCGAGCGCGCGGTCCCGCAGCAGCGGATCGAGAACGTCGGCAAGGGCGCGCTCCGTCGGCACGGGCGCCGTCCCCGCCGGCGCGCCGATGCCGGCGAGCACCGTCCGGGCGCTCGGGGCGGTCTCCGGCACCCGGCCGGCGCCCGGACCACCGTGATCTGCGCCACCCCCGGCATCCCGGGAAGCGGCCCTGACACGCTCCGCCGTACGCTGGCCGGAGGAGTCCCAGGGGCCGGCCGCGGCCACCGCTCCGGCCGAGATCACCAGGCCGAGGGTGGCGGCACCCGCCGTGAGCTGCCAGTTCGTGAGTTTTCCCGAGATCCGGGGGAGCTTGAGGGCGGATGGCCTTGGCAACTGTCTCAGCAGCTGTCGAGGCCGACGCCAAGGCTTGAGCTCCGGCACGACGACCAGCCCCTTTCGCGATCACACATCTGCGTGAGGGACACTTAACCACCCGAAGTATGTGCTGATCATGGAGGAGCCACCCGTGGAGTTCGACGTCACCATCGAGATTCCGAAGGGTTCGCGGAACAAGTACGAGGTGGACCACGAGACCGGCCGGATCCGTCTGGACCGTCGCCTCTTCACGTCGACCAGCTACCCCGCGGACTACGGCTTCGTCGAGAACACCCTCGGCGAGGACGGTGACCCGCTGGACGCCCTGGTCATCCTGGACGAGCCGACCTTCCCCGGCTGCCTCATCAAGTGCCGCGCGATCGGCATGTTCCGGATGACCGACGAGGCGGGCGGCGACGACAAGCTGCTCTGCGTCCCGGCCTCGGACCCGCGCGTGGAGCACCTGCGCGACATCCACCACGTCTCCGAGTTCGACCGCCTGGAGATCCAGCACTTCTTCGAGGTCTACAAGGACCTGGAGCCCGGCAAGTCCGTCGAGGGCGCCGACTGGGTCGGCCGCGCCGACGCCGAGGCCGAGATCGAGAAGTCGTACAAGCGCTTCGAGGCGCAGGGCGGCCACTGAGCCTCCGGCCTGGTACGGGCCGCGCGGACCGATCACCGGGCCGCGCGGCCCGTTCGTGTATCTGTGCCCATACTGGCCATACGGAGGTGCGTACGAGTCGTATGAGAAGTGAGGGCATCAGTGGCCGAGCATGAGGCCGAGGACCGGAAGCCTCAGTCGGACGAAGCCCGCAGCGCGTTCGTCCCGCCGAGCGGAGTGCTCGCGCAGGAGGCTGCCGAGGAGGAGTCGCAGACGACGTCGGAGTTCGCCGTACCGACCGGTCTCGCGACACCGTCGACCACGACGCAGGAGACCGAGAAGTCGGCGTTCACGACGCCGAACACCTACAGCTCCCGCAACGCCCCGCCGGCCTTCACGCCCGCGCACGGCATCCCCCTGGTGAAGCTCACCAAGGAAGTGCCCTGGCAGGACCAGATGCGCACGATGCTGCGGATGCCGGTGACGGAGCGGCCCGCTCCCGAGGCCGCGCAGAAGCAGGAGGACGAGTCGGGGCCCGCCGTCCCCCGCGTCCTGGACCTGACGCTCCGTATCGGCGAGCTGCTGCTCGCGGGCGGTGAGGGCGCCGAGGACGTCGAGGCGGCCATGTTCGCCGTCTGCCGTTCCTACGGGCTCGACCGCTGCGAGCCGAACGTCACGTTCACGCTCCTGTCGATCTCCCACCAGCCCTCGCTCGTCGAGGACCCCGTCACGGCCTCACGGACGGTTCGGCGGCGCGGCACCGACTACACCCGGCTCGCGGCCGTCTTCCACCTGGTGGACGACATCAGCGACCCGGAGCTCGACGTCTCCCTCGAAGAGGCGTACCGCCGGCTCGCCGGCATTCGGCGCAACCGCCACCCCTACCCCGGATGGGCGCTCACGGCGGCCAGCGGGCTGCTCGCGGGCTCCGCGTCCGTCCTCGTCGGCGGTGGCGCGCTGGTGTTCCTCGTGGCGGCCGTCGGCGCGATGCTCGGCGACCGGCTCGCCTGGCTCTGCGCGGGGCGCGGGCTGCCGGAGTTCTACCAGTTCGTGGGGGCCGCGATGCCGCCCGCCGCGCTGGGCGTCGCGCTGAGCTTCGCGCACACCGAGGCGACCATGGCGTCCGCCGTCATCACCGGTGGGCTCTTCGCGCTGATCCCGGGGCGGGCCCTGGTGGCGGGCGTGCAGGACGGTCTCACCGGCTACTACATCACCGCGGCCGCACGCCTTCTTGAGGTCATGTACCTGATCGTCGGCATCGTCTGCGGCGTGCTGCTGGTGCTGTCGCTCGGCGTGATGCTGGACGCGACGAACCTGACACCCGAGACGAGGTTCGGGGTCACGTCGTCGCGGCCCGTCATCCAGACCCTGGCGTCGATGGCGCTGAGCCTCGCCTTCGCGATCCTGCTCCAGCAGGAGCGCAACACGGTGCTGATCGTGACGCTCAACGGCGGCATCGCCTGGGTGATGTACGGCGCTCTCGCGCAGACGCCCATCGCGCTGTCGCCCGTGGCGGCCACGGCGATCGCCGCCGGCCTGGTGGGGCTGTTCGGGCAGCTCTTCTCGCGCTACCGGTTCGCGTCGTCACTGCCGTACGTCACGGCGGCGATCGGGCCGCTGCTGCCCGGTAGCGCCACGTACTTCGGGCTGCTCGCCCTGGCCCAGAACGACCTCAACACCGGGATCAACTCGCTCACCAAGGCCGTCGCCACGGCCCTGGCGATCGCGATCGGCGTGAACCTCGGGAGCGAGGTGTCCCGGCTCATCCTCAAGCTGCCGGGGGCGGCCACCGCGGCGAATCGCCGTGCGGCGAAGCGGACCAGGGGCTTCTAGCCCCCGGGCCCCGATCGCCGGACGGGCGCAATCCCGGAGCTACCGCTTCGCGTGGCGGCCGCGCTGGCTCGGGGGGGTGCCGTGGGGGCCGCCCTCCCTCGTCGCGGCCTTCTTGGACTTGCCGCGGGCCCGCAGGAACTCGATGGCGATCGGGACCACCGAGATGAGGACGATCAGGATCAGGATCGCCTCGATGTTCTTGTGCACGAACTCGATGTTGCCGAGCCAGGCGCCGAGCAGCGTGACGCCCGCGCCCCACAGGATGCCGCCGATGATGTTGAACGTGATGAACGAGCGGTACCGCATGCCGGAGACGCCGGCGATGATCGGCGTGAAGGTCCGCACGATCGGCACGAAGCGGGCGAGGACCAGGGACTTCGGGCCGTACTTCTCGAAGAAGTCGTGCGCCTTGACCACGTTCTCCTGCTTGAAGAGCTTGGAGTCCGGGCGGTTGAAGAGCGCGGGGCCGACCTTCTTGCCGAAGAGATAGCCCGCCTGGTCGCCCAGGATCGCGGCGAGGCAGATCAGCACGCAGGCCAGCCACAGCGGGGTGTCCAGCTTGTGCGTCGTGATCAGCAGGCCCGTGGTGAACAGCAGCGAGTCGCCGGGCAGGAAGAAGCCGATGAGCAGCCCCGACTCGGCGAAGACGATCAGCAGGAGGCCCCAGAGGCCGAACTGGTTCAGGAGGTAATCCGGATCCAGCCAGCTTGGTCCGAGCGCAAGCGTCGTCACGGTTCCGGGCTCCTGTGGGTGAGGGGGCGGTGCGGCGGCGGTGCTGCGACCGCCCGGCGGTGCGGCGGCGGGTGCAGACGCCCAAAGTTATCAACGCCGGGCGGCCCGGCCGGGTTCCACCGTCCCTTTCCGGACCCGGCCGCCGGACAAGCCGGGCAAACCCGCCGTCTCGCACCCGCCGCCGCGCTCTCCTCAGCCGTTGCGGGCCGCGTTCGCGAGGATCGCGTCCCGCAGGTACGCCGCGAGGCCGGGCCTGACGGCCTCGTAGAAGGCCGTGAACCGCGCGTCGCCCACGTACATCTCGCCGAGGCCGGCGTGCATCTCGTACGAGCACGCGTAGTGGTGGCCCGAGATGAAGCGGCGGTGCTCCTCGGCGGCGTCCATCGCCTCCGGGGAGTCCGGCGCGAACCCCTGGGCCAGCAGATCGCCCACGCGCGCGTGGAGTGCGGCGAACTCGTCGTTGATCCGCTTCCAGTCGTCCTTGGTGTACGAGGCCGTCCTGCGCCGCGCCTCGCGGTACGCCTCCGTGCCGCCCCAGCGCCGCTCCGCCTCGTCCGCGTGCCGCTCGGGGTCGAAGTCCCCGAAGACCTCGAACTTCTCCTCCGGTGTGAGATCGATGCCCATCCTCTTCGCCTCCATGGCGGTCTCGACGGCGGCGGCCATCTCCTGGAGCCTGGCGATCCGCGCGGTCAGCAGCTCGTGCTGACGCCGCAGGTGCTCGCGCGGATCGGCGTCCGGGTCGTCCAGGAGGGCCGCCACCTGGTCGAGGGGGAAGCCGAGCTGCCGGTAGAACAGGATCTGCTGCAGCCGGTCCAGGTCGGCGTCGCTGTAGCGCCGGTGACCCGCGCGGCTGCGCCCGCCGGGCGTGAGCAGGCCGATCTCGTCGTAGTGGTGCAGCGTGCGCACCGTCACCCCGGCGAAACCGGCGACCTGTCCCACGGAGTGGCCCATGGCCTCCGCCTCTCTTCTCGGTACGCGCCTCAGCCTGCGTCCTCACGTCACGTGAGGTGCAAGCCCGCGCCCGGGAGAACCGGCTACCGGCCGTCGCCGCCGGCTTCGTCCCCGTGCCGCTCCCCCGTCGCGTACGGGTTCTCCTGCCCGTCGGCGAGCACCCCGACGAACGGGTCGCCCTCACCGGCGAAGGTGTACGCGCCGCCCTCGATGCGGGCGATCAGGCCCCTGGTCCACGCCTCGCCCGTGTCGGCCGAGTGCACCCAGTAGTTCATGATCTCGCCGATGTGGCCGAGCTGTTCGGGGCCGTCCTCGGGCGTGTAGTAGCCCGTCACGGAGGCCCGCCACTCCTCCATGCGCCGCACCCGCTCCTTGAGCAGCGCCACGACCTCGTCCCGCGGCAGGTCCACCATGAGGCCGAGCCCGGAGGTGAGGACGTCCGGCCGCTGGTCGTACGTGGTCAGGGCGGAACGGAGCAGGGAGAGGTACTCCTCGGTGCCCTGCTCCGTCATCTCGTACTCGGTGCGCGGCGGGCCGCCCGCCGTGGAGGGGGCGATCTCGTGGGCGTGCAGCATGCCCTGCTTGGCCAGCTGCTTCAGCGCGTGGTAGATCGAGCCGGGCTTGGCGTTGGACCACTCGTGGGCGCCCCAGTACTCCAGGTCGTTGCGGACCTGGTAGCCGTGGGCGCGGCCGTGCTGGCGCACGGCCCCGAGAACCAGTAGCCGGATCGCTGACATGCACCGCACCCTTCCGCTCGTACCTCTCGTACCTCAGTCCTCAACTTTGACTAGGGTACGGGGCATTCCGCTCCGCGGGGATACGGCGTACCGGTGTCAGCCCCAGGATTCGCCGCGCTCCAGGGCCACCAGCTCGAAGGCGGTCCTGCCGTCCAGGGACTCGCGGACGATGTCGGCGTGGCCGGCGTGCCGGCCGATCTCCTCCACCAGGTGGAGCATCAGCCAGCGCATCGACACCACGCCGTCCTTCGGGAACCACGGCGCCTCGGGCAGCGGGAACGTGTCGTCCAGGCTCGGCACCGCGCGGATGAACTCCTCCGTCTCGGCGGCGACCCGGTCCCAGAAGGCCAGGGTCTCGGCGAGCGTCTCGCCCTCCACGAGGCGGAAGCTCTCGCCCCAGGTCTCCTGGGTGCGCTGCCTCTCGTTGGGCTTGCGCTGGGCCATGCGCAGCCAGTTCAGCTCCGTCTCCGCCACATGCTTGACCAGGCCCGAGAGGCTGAGTTCGCTCGCGCTCGGCCGCTGGGCCGCCTGCTCGTCGGTGAGCCCGAGCACCGACCGGCGGATGCCGCCGCGCTGGGCCTCGACGAAGGCGATCAGAGCGCCGCGCTCGTCGCCGCGTGCTTCCGAGCTGACGTGGGTGACCATGGGTTTCCGCCTCTCTCCTGCCCGCTTCCGCGGGCCGCCCCTGGGGGCCTTCCGACACCTCACAAGCTACGGACCCTTGCGGTCAGGTCCTGTCCGCAAGGCAGCAGGGGCAGCAGGGACAGCAGGGGCAGCGAGGGCCAGCGGGGGGGGCCAGGAGAGAAGGCGCCGGAGCCCGGCGGGTCAGAAGGGGAAGCGCGAGCGGCCGTGCTGCACCGAGATCCACTTCTGGGTGGTGAAGGCGTCCACCGTCGCCTCGCCGTTCAGCCGGCCCACACCGGAGTTCTTCTCGCCGCCGAACGGCACGACCGGCTCGTCGTGCACCGTGCCGTCGTTGACGTGGATCATGCCGGTCCTGACGCGCTTGGCGACCCGCACGCCGCGCTCGACGTCGGCGGTGTGCACCGCGCCGCTCAGTCCGTACGGGGTGTCGTTGGCGATCCGCACCGCCTCGTCCTCGCCGTCGAAGGGCACGAGCAGGGCGACGGGGCCGAATATCTCCTGCCGGAGGACCGGGGAGTCGGCCGGCAGCCCCGTCAGCACCGACGGCGCGATCAGGTTGCCCTCGGCGGTGCCGCGCAGCAGGGCCTCGGCGCCCGCGGCGACGGCCTGCTCGACGACGGAGGAGACGGCCTCCGCCTGCGAGGCGTTGATGAGCGGGCCGATGTGCGTTGCGGGGTCGGCCGGGTCGCCGACCTTGAGCGAGGCGACCTTGGCGACGAACTTCTCGGTGAACTCCGTCCGCACCGACCGGTCCACGAGGATGCGGTTGGCGGCCATGCACACCTGGCCCTGGTGGACGAAGCGGCTGAAGACGGCCGCGTCCACGGCGTAGTCGATGTCGGCGTCGTCCAGGACGATCAGGGCGCTGTTGCCGCCCAGCTCAAGGACCGAGCGCTTGAAGTGCGAGGCGCAGACCGTGGCGACGTGGCGGCCCACGCGGTCGGAGCCGGTGAAGGAGATGACGCTCGGCACCGGGTGCTCGATGAGGGCGTCACCGATCTCGGCTATGTCCGTGATCACGACGTTGAGCAGGCCGGCGGGCAGCCCCGCTTCCTCGAAGATCTTGGCGACCAGGCTGCCGCCGGTGACCGGGGCGCTCTGGTGCGGCTTGAGCACCACGGCGTTGCCGAGGGCGAGCGCGGGGGCGACGGTCTTGACCGAGAGGAGCAGCGGGAAGTTGAAGGGGCTGATGACGCCCACGACGCCCACCGGCGTGCGGTAGAGGCGGTTCTCCTTGCCGTCCTCGGGCGAGGGCAGGATGCGGCCTTCGGGGCGCAGGGAGAGGTGGATGGCCTCGCGCAGGAACTCCTTGGTGAGGTGGAGCTCGAAGGCCGCCTTGAGCCGGGTGCCGCCCAGCTCGGCGATGATCGCCCCGGTGATCTCCTCCTCGCGCTCCTCGACGACGCGCAGGGCGCGCTCGAAGACGCCGCGCCTGGCGTAGGCGTTGGTCTCGGCCCACGCCCGCTGGGCGCGCTCGGCCGCGCGGTATGCCTGGTCGACCTCGTCGGCGGTGGCGACGGTGATGGACGCCAGCTTCTCCCCGTCGTACGGATTGAAGTCGATGATGTCCCAGGAGCCCGAGCCGGCCTTCCACTCCCCGTCGATGTACTGGTGAGCCAGGTCAGAGAAGAAGGACATGAGACGGACCCCTTGCCGCGGCAGCAGACGGAAAGCAGACGAAACCTGACCCCTGAGGTTACGTCATCGTAGTTGCGCGTCAGGTGAGTTGGAGAAGACCGCGCAGCAGATCGCGGCTGTCCGCCGGCCCCGGGCTGTCCTTGTGGAGCTGTGCGGCCACCCGCTCGTACTGGGCGACCTCCTCGGCCTTGTCGAGGTAGAGCGCGCCGGTGAGCTGCTCCACGTACACGACGTCGGAGAGGTCGGACTCCGGGAAGCTCAGCATGGTGAACGCGCCGCTCTCGCCGGCGTGGCCGCCGAAGCTGAACGGCATCACCTGGAGGGTGACGTTGGACCGCTCGGACACCTCGATGAGGTGCTGTATCTGGCCGCGCATCACCTCGCGGTCGCCGTACGGGCGGCGCAGGGCCGCCTCGTCGAGGACGCAGTGGAAGTGCGGCGCGCGCTCGGAGGCCAGCAGCTTCTGCCGCTCCAGGCGCAGGGCGACGCGGCGGTCGATCTCCGCCTTGCTCGCGCCCTTCATGCCGCGCTTGACGACCGCGTGCGCGTACGCCTCGGTCTGGAGCAGGCCGTTGACGAACTGGACCTCGTAGACGCGGATGAGCGAGGCCGCGCCCTCCAGGCCGATGTACGTCTGGAACCAGCCGGGCAGGACGTCGGAGTAACTGTGCCACCAGCCGGTGAGGTTGGCCTCTTTGGCGAGCGAGAGGAGTGCGCCGCGCTCGGTCTCGTCGGTGACGCCGTACAGCGTCAGCAGATCTTCGACGTCCCTGGACTTGAAGCTCACCCGTCCCAACTCCATGCGGCTGATCTTCGATTCGGATGCGCGGATCGAGTAACCGGCCGCTTCGCGGGTGATGCCGCGGGACTCCCTCAGGCGCCTCAGCTGTGAGCCCAGCAGGATGCGCCGTACCACCGAGCCGCTCGACTCCCCTGCGGTCACTTCGCTCAATCCTCCCCATCGACTGGAAGCCTGCAGTCTGCCATTAAACGCACCACCCCGTACACGTTCGATTACAGAAACGGAAAGCTCGCGAAAGCTCTCCACAAGAAGTCGACAGGAGAAATGGGCAGAAGAGGCACGTGAGCCATCAAGTCCGGCGCGTGCACGTGCATCTGCCCTTGCATCTGCCCTGCGCATTCGGAACCATGGTCCGCGCGCCACCGCTGTACCGACCGCACCATCGGCGACCGACCGCGCCACCGCTCCATCGCTATGACCGCGAAACCGGGGAGTGCCTCGCATGGGGACGAATGGATCGACCATGCTCGAGCCGTTAAGGCAGGGGCTTCCCCCACTCGACCCCTCTGCGGTCTCCGATACGGCGTCCGTCGCCCTCCCCGCCCGCTATGAAGCGGTGGGCTGTGCGCGGAAGTTCACCCGTACGACGCTCGGGCAGTGGGAACTGGACGAACGCTTCGACGACGTGGCCCTCGTCGTCTCCGAACTCGTCACCAACGCGCTGCGGCACGCCCTGCCGGCCGACGCCCCCGAGCGCCAGGACCCCTCCGTGCGGCTGCACCTGATGCGCTGGGCGTCCCGTCTGGTGTGCGCGGTGCGCGACCCCAGCGACGAGAGCCCGGTCGCGCGCGACACCGACGACGACTTCTCGGCGGAGTCCGGGCGCGGCCTGTTCCTCGTGGAGTCCTTCAGCGACGGCTGGGGCTGGCATCCGCTGGCCGGCGCGACGCGCGGCAAGGTGGTCTGGGCCCTCTTCCGCCTGGGCTGAGGCCACCGGGCCGCGCCCGGCCGCCGGTCAACGGTCGTCGCTCGCCGGTCGGAGGGCCGCCGATTCCCGGCGGGGCCCGCTTGCCGTTTCCCGGCCATCGTTCAGAGGGTCAGCCGCCGACCAGGTGGTCGAACTCCCCGTCCTTCATGCCGAGCAGCATCGCCTCTATCTCGGCGCGCGTGTAGACGAGCGCGGGGCCGTCGGGGAAGCGTGAATTCCGCACCGCGACATCGCCGCCGGGCAGCTTCGCGAACTCCACGCAGGAGCCCTGTGAGTTGCTGTGCCTGCTCTTCTGCCAGACCACCCCGTGAAGCTCCGTGGCCGCCATGCCATTGAATGCGTGGTGCACAGATCGCTCCCCGGTGGTGCTGTGGCTGTATGGCCTCTAGATGCAGTAGTCAACTGTCCGGGATCATAGCTGTGTTCACATGCAGATGCATGGGCAGATGCACGTGCACGCGGGGTGTTGCCTTGGTTACAGGCCACGCCGAGGCGCACGCCTCTATGAAAAGACGCGCACCGCGCCGTTTGTGTTCCGCACGAGAGGCGGAAAACGACGACGCGGTGCGCGCGAGAGGCGGTATTGGGGTCAGCGGGTGGTGCCGTAGGGCAGCAGGGCCATCTCCCGGGCGTTCTTGACGGCCGCGGCGATCCGCCGCTGCTGCCGCACGGTCACGCTTGTGACCCGGCGGGAGCGGATCTTCCCCCGGTCGGAGAGGAACTTCCTGAGCAGATCGGTGTCCTTGTAGTCGATGTACGTGACGCCGGCGTCGTCCAGGGGGTTGGGGCGCGGCTTCTGCGGGCGGGCGGCGGACTTGCGGGGCGACACGGTCAGACCTCCAGGAGGGTGTCGAAGGCGGGCGGCAGGTGCTTCCAGGCGTCGCGCCCGGCGGCGTACTCCTCGTCGGTCAGCAGACACGCCTCAAGGACCTCTTCCAGCCCCTCGCGGTCCAGGCCGGGCGAGGTGAAGACCAGGTGGTTGCAGCGGTCGCCGTGCTCCGGGTGCCAGTCGAGCGCGGCGGCGGCGCGGCGCACCGGCGGGACGAGCTCCCACGCCGCGTCCGGCAGCGACGCCAGCCACGGCCCGGCGCTCTCGACGCAGAGCGCGCCGCCCGCGGCGTCCCAGCCGAGCAGGGTGTCCGGACGGTCGGCCAGCCAGAACCGCCCCCGGCTGCGCGCCGCCGCACAGGTCAGGTCCTCAAGGGCCTGATACAGCCGCTCCGGGTGGAACGGCCGCTCCCTGTGCCATACGAGGGTGGAGACCCCGCACGCGTCGGCCTCCGCCGGCAGCAGCGCGCAGGCGGGGTGCTGCGCCGCGGCGGCGGCCTCGACGTCGAAGCCCGCCAGCGCGGCGGCGAGGAGGTCGCCCTCGCCGATGACGACCTGCCGGGCGGTCGGGTGGAGCTGCGCGAGCAGCGCGCGGTCCTCGTCGTCGGCCTCGGCGGAGGCGGCGACCGCGAGGACGGGCGCGTATTCGAGCTGGCGCGCCCAGGTGTCGGCGACCGTGCGCCGGTCGGCGGGGGCGGCGGCGAGCCCGGCGTCCACGAGGTCGTCGCCGTTGCCCAGGCAGGGCAGGAGCAGCGCCGGGTCCACAGCGGTGATCACGCCGCTGAGCGCGATGCCGTCACCGGCGTGCGCGGCGATCACCTCGGCCATGGCCTTGGGCTCGACCGAGTCCCACAGCTCGACGACGGCGAGGCGGGTCGGCCCCGCGTCGGCGAGGCGCCGCAGCTCGGGCACGAGGTCCTCGCGGAGCGCGCAGCAGGCGCAGTCGTCGACGAGCGGGGTCTCGCCGGTGGAGAGCACGCCCGTGGCGTCGCGCACGGTGCGCACGACGGTGCCCCGCACGGCGGTCGACAGGTCGTGGTGCAGGGCCACCGCGCCCGGAGCGGCGGCGAGGAGGCGGCCGACGGCCTCCGCGCGGGCGTCCGCGTGGAGGCCGCCGACGATCACGACGTCCATGTGGCCCATCAGCGCTTGCCGAAGCGCCGCTCGAAGCGCTCGACGCGGCCCGCGGTGTCCAGCACGCGCGCGTTGCCCGTGTAGAAGGGGTGGCTCGCGGACGAGACCTCGACGTCGATGACGGGGTACGTGCGCCCGTCCTCCCACTCGACCGTCCTGTCGCTGGTCGCGGTGGAGCGGGTGAGGAAGGCGTAGCCCGCGGCCTTGTCGCGGAAGACGACGGGGCCGTAGGGCGGGTGGATGTCCTTGCGCATGGCGGTCAGCGCTCCTCTCGGAAGTCGACGTGGCGTCCGGCTTTCGGGTCGTACTTGCGCAGCGTGAGGCGGTCGGGGTCGTTGCGGCGGTTCTTGCGGGTCACATACGTGTAGCCCGTTCCGGCCGTGGACCGGAGCTTGATGACGGGGCGGAGTTCGTTGCGGGGCATGTGGCTAGTATATGAAAACGACTCCCGTTTTCAATAGCGGGTCCACCGTCACGACCGAGAGGTGCGTCACCATGTCCGCCCACTGCCAGCTCACCGGGACCGGGCCCGGCTTCGGCAACCGGATCTCCCACTCCCACCGGCGGTCCCCCCGCCGCTTCGACCCCAACGTCCAGCGCAAGCGGTACTGGCTGCCGAGCGAGGGCCGGTACGTGCGGCTGCGGCTCTCCGCGCAGGGGATCAAGACGGTCGACCGCATCGGCATCGAGGCCGCGGTCGCCAGAATCCGTGCCCGTGGCGTGAAGGTCTGAGAAGGACCGGGAAGACGGGAAGGGAACGATGGCCAAGAAGAGCAAGATCGCGAAGAACGAGCGGCGCCGCGAGATCGTGGCGCGGTACGCCGCGCGGCGGGCCGAGCTGAAGGAGACCATCCGCAGGACCGGCACGCCGGACGCCGAACGGGAGGCCGCACGGCGGGAGCTGGCGCGCCAGCCGCGCGACGCGAGCGCCACGCGGGTGCGGAACCGGGACAGCGTCGACGGGCGTCCGCGCGGCTACGTGGGGGCCTTCGGCCTGTCCAGGATCTCGCTGCGCGAGCAGGCGCACGCCGGATTCCTGCCCGGGGTGCGGAAGTCCTCCTGGTAGCTTGGCGCGCGATTTCGCCGGGCGGTGCCCGGCGTCCGGCGTGATGTCAGGGACCGGCGGGCCCGTCCGCCGGGGGGCCCTTCCGGTCCTCCGGCCGGCCGGGCGCGTCCGTGCGGGCCGACGCGCCGTCCGCCTCCGTGCGGGCCGACGTGCCGTCCACCAGCATCGGGGGCGGTGCCGTGTCCAGGGCGTCGGAGAGGTCGTCCAGGGCGTCGAGGAGCAGGCCCGCGCCCCTGCGGACCACGCGGTCGGGGACTCCCTCGCCGTCCCACTCCGCCAGGGCCGTGCGGACCGCGTCCCACTCGGGTACGCGGCGTTCGCGCACCGCCTTCGCGCCCTGCTCCGTCGCCTTGCGCAGCGCGTCGGCCAGGCGGGCGGCCGCCGGTACGGGGGTCGCGTCGCGGTCCGGCAGGTGGGCCTCCATCAGCATGGCCACGCGGCCCAGTTGGCCCAGGCACTCCTCCGCGTCCGCCGCCGTGGCGCGCGACAGGCCGCGGTGGCGCACCGGCTCGTTCTTCGCCCGGTCCGACGCCTCGTGCCAGGCGACGCGCGCGTCCCTCGCGGCGAGCAGCGCCTCGCGGACGTCGGGGCTCGCGCTGCCCGCGGGGTCCGCGTAGTGGTCGACGACCGCCGCCGCGTAGCGCCCGTCCGCCACCAGCCAGTCCGCGAGGCGGGTGCGCAGCCGCGGGGTCTCCCAGGCGGGGTACACCGCGTACGCGATCATCGCGAGGACGCCGCCGAGCAGGGTCAGGATCACCCGCTCGGGGACCGTCTGCGTCCACTGCTGGCCGCCCATGCCGAGCAGGAACACGACGTACGCGGACACGCAGGCCTGCGCCGCCACCTGGCCCGTCCGCATCAGCAGGTACATCAGCCCGGCGCAGACGACCGCCACCGCGGCCGACAGGGCCGTGCCGGGGTGGGCGAGCTGGACCAGCCCCGTGGCGAGCGCCACGCCGACCAGGGTGCCGCCGAAGCGGGCCACCGCGCGCGAGTACGTCTGGGAGAAGTCGGGGCGCAGCACCATCACCGCGGCCATGGGTGCCCAGTAGCCGTGGCCGAAGGGAAGCCAGGTGCCCAGGAGGTAGCCGGCGGCCGCCACCGCCGTGACGCGGATGGCGTGCCGCGCGATCGGGGACTCGTGGCGCAGGGCGGCCCGCATGGCACGCAGGCCCGAGGGGACCAGGGCGGGGAAGGTGGGACGCAACAGAGGAACGGGCACCCCCGCGGGCCGGGCCTCGGGGGGCGTCTCGGCCGCAGGCCTGGCCTCCGGGGGCGCATCTGCCGCAGGCCGGGCCTCCGGGGGCGCATCTGCCGCAGGCCGGGCCTCCGGGGGCGCATCGGCCACCGGCTGGGCGTCAGCGGGCCCCTCGGCCGCCGGCCGAGCTTCCGCAGACACTTCAGCCGCCGGCCTGGCCTCCGGAGACGCTTCAGCCGCCGGCCTGGCCGGGGGTGCATCGGCCGCCGGCCTGGCCTCCGGGGACGCTTCGGCCGCCGGCCTGCCCTCCGGGGACGCCTCGGAGGCTGGCCTGGCCTCCGAGGCCGCCTCGGAGGCCGGCGGCGCCTCACCACGCGGCGCCCCCGAGCCTGACGCCGACTCGTCACGGGGCACCTCGGAACCCGGCGGCGTCCCCTCGCCACGGGACGCCTCGGAGGCCGGCGGCGCCTCACCGCACGGCACCCCGGAACCCGGTGCCCCCTCACCACGGGACACCCCAAAGCCCGACGCCCCCTCACCTCGGGACACCCCAGAGCCCGACGCCCCCTCACCACGGGACACCCCAAAGCCCGGCGGCGCCTCACCACGCGGCGCCCCCGAGCCTGACGCCGACTCGTCACGGGGGACCTCGGAACCCGGCGGCGTCCCCTCGCCACGGGGCGCACCAGAGCCCGGCGTCACGCCACGCGGCGCTCCGGAACCCGGCGGCGCTTTCGCCGGTGTGGGTGGGGGCTGTGTGCCGCCCGCTGTTTCCAGTACGTCCTTCAGCAGGGCCGAGAGGCGGGCCGCCGCGCGGTGGGCCGGTCCTTTCAGGATCGCGCCGGTGTCCGGGGTCCTCAGGGCGGCCAGGGCCGCGGGCGCGACGCGGACGGGTTCGCCGTGGCGGATCGCGCGGGCCGCCGCGTCGAGGACCGTGCCGGCCGCCGCGAGGATCTCCCGGACGCGGTCGCGCTCCCTGCCCTCCTCGGGGACGCCCACCGCCGGGTCCGCCAGGCTGGCGAGGACGGGGCGGATGCGTTCGGCCACGCCGCGCGAGCCGCGCAGCTCCGCCGGGCGGGTGCGGGCCTGGCGCGGGGTGATCCTCGCCGCGTCGCGGGCCGCCATCAGGGGCTCGGGGTCGAAGGGGGCCACGGGGTCGTGGCGGAGCCTGCGGGCGTAGTCCGCCTCGGCCGCCAGGGCGTCGGCGAGGGCGTCGCGGTGGGCGCCCCATCTGCGTACGGGGAAGAGGACCACCAGCGCCGCCTGCACGCAGCCGCCGACGATCATCATCGCCGCGTGGCCCGCGGCCTCCGCCACCGAGGTCGGCAGGGTGACCGTCACCAGCATGATCGCCACGTTCGACGAGGCGATGATGCCGACCGTCGGGCCCGCGGCCCAGCTCAGGCCCGCCAGGAAGGTCCAGAGGCAGAGCAGGGCAAGGAAGAGGAGCAGGTGGGAGCCGGTGAGGTAGCCGAGGAACGTCGAGACCGCGAGGCTGGTGCCGGAGGCCAGGGCGAGTTCGGGGCGGGGCCGCCAGCTCCGCTGGAACGTGGCGATGGCCGCCTGGAACGCGCCGAAGGCGGAACTCGCCGCCACCGCCGGGCCGAAGAGGGTGAGGCTCAGGCCGATGACCAGGGCCAGCCCCGCGGCACCTCGCGCGGCCACGAGGGGTTCCAGGCGCTTGCGCTCCACCGTCAGGCCCGTGCGGGCTGTCTCCTTCAGCGCGCTCAGCCAGGTCACTCTGTGATCATACGGCGCATACCGGGCATAACGTGCGGAGGGCCGCCGGGTGGACCGCCCCCGGGGCGTCAGCGGAGCCGCGGCCGTTCCCTGCCCCGTACGCGTGCCCGGTCGGCCGCCGCCGTGCCATGGGTCCAGCCCTCGGCGTCCGTCGCGCCCCGCACCCGGGTCGCGGTCGTCTCGGGGAACATGCGCTCGGCGTGGTCCGTGACGGCCACGTCCCGGGCGGCGAGCGCCGGGAGCAGTGGGTTGCCGCTCTCCGCGGAGGTCGCCGCCGCCTCGGTGACCGCGTGGCCGCCCGCCTCGGCCAGGCGGTCTCCCATGCGGTGGGCGAAGGCGAGGAGGAAGGTCTGCCGGAAGGCCCTGGTGCGCCTGCGGCCTCCCGCGCGCTGCGCCGCCTCCGCCCCGGTCATCGCCGCCGTGCCCTGGACCAGCAGGGAGGTGTGCAGGAGCTCCACCGCCTCCAGGTCCGACTCGAAGCCGACGACGGTCGAGAAGCCGTACGCCTCGTTCCACACCGCGCGGCAGTGGTTGGCCGAGGCGACGGCGTCGAGGAGGATCGCCTTGGCCGTCTCGTACGGGGCGTCCACGCCGATCCGGCAGGCTCCCGGGGTGTCCTTCGCGTGGGTGCGGGCGGCGAGCAGGGCCTCGTCGAGGGAGTGGCGCGCCATCAGCTCCTGCGCCTTCGCGGTGAGCGCCTCCGCCTCCTCGGGGTAGCCGGTCGCCTCGGCCTTGGCGAGCAGGGCGCGGACCCGGGTCAGCGTGCGCGGCTCGCCGTCGGCCGGTGCGGGCACGGTCTCGCCCGGCGGCGGGCCGACCGGTTCGACCGGCGGCAGCCGCAGGAGCAGCCGGTAGAGCTCCAGGTGGGTGGTGGCGCGGGAGAAGCGGTCGCGGGACGGGGCGGGTCCGGCGGGCGCGAGGCCGGCGAGCTGGGCGGCCCAGCGGGGCGGCAGGTGGGCGTAGCGCCGGGTCTCGGCGTGGATCAGCGCGGCGGCCAGGCCCACGTGCGGCTCGTCGAGGTCGCGGCGTACGAGGCGGACGACGTCCGCGGGCTGCCAGCCGTGCCGCCAGGCGCGCGACAGGTACTCCTCGCCCCTGCGGCACAGCTCGGCGTCGGCTTCGGGGGCCGCCGCGAGGAGGGAGGCTCCGGTGTCGAGGCCGTCGTCGCCGTCGCCGTAGAGCGCCGCCGCGAACGCCTTGTCGATCACCGAATCCATGGGTCAAGGGTAGGGCCGGCCCTACCCCGGTACGCCTACCAGTGGTCGTGTGCGGGGACCCCGGCCGCGGTTGGCTCTGGGCATGAACGAGATACCCGCCCCGGCCGCCTCCCCGACCGCCGTGCGGCTCACCGCCGTCCGCCGCCTCTACCGCGACGCCGCACGCCAGGAGGTGGCCGCCCTCGCGGGTGTCGACCTCACCGTGCGCGCCGGGACCTTCGTCGCGGTCATGGGCCCCTCGGGGTCCGGGAAGTCCACGCTCCTGCAGTGCGCCGCCGGGCTCGACCGGCCGACGTCCGGCTCCGTCGAGGTGGGCGGGACCGGGCTGACGGGGCTGAGCGAGCGACGGCTCACGCTGCTGCGCAGGGACCACATCGGCTTCGTCTTCCAGGCCTTCAACCTCCTCCCCTCCCTGACCGCCGCCCAGAACGTCGCGCTGCCGCTGCGTCTCGCGGGCCGCCGCCCCTCGCGTACGGAGGTCCGCGACGCGCTCGCCCGGGTGGGTCTCGCCGACCGCGCCCGGCACCGCCCGGGCGAGCTGTCGGGCGGCCAGCAGCAGCGGGTGGCCCTCGCCCGCGCCCTGGTCAGCCGCCCCGCGGTCCTCTTCGGCGACGAGCCGACCGGGGCGCTGGACACGGGCACGAGCCGGCAGGTCCTCGCCCTGCTGCGGGGCCTGGTGGACGGGGAGGGGCAGACGACGGTGATGGTCACGCACGACCCGGTGGCCGCCTCGTACGCGGACCGCGTGGTGTTCCTGGTGGACGGCCTGGTGGCGAGCGAACTGCACGCGCCGGGGGCGGGGGCGGTGGCCGAGCGGATGGCGGAGCTGGAGGGCGGGGCGTCCCGCGGGGGCGCGGTCCCCACCGCGTCCGGCGCCACCCGGACCGCCGCCGACGCCGGGGTGAGCGCGTGATGATCTTCCTCGCCTCCCTCCGCGCCCGCTGGACCAGTCTGCTCGGGGCCTTCGTCGCCGTCGGGCTCGGCGTGGGGCTCGTCGCCTCCATGGGGCTCGGGCTCGACGCGAGCCTCCGGGCCCCCGTACGCGAACCCGCGCGGTTCGCGGGGTCGGACGTCGTCGTCATGGGGCGGGACACGCTGACGGTGCCGGTCCGGCGCGGACCCGACACCGCCCACGTCTCCAAGCCGCTCGCTCATCCACACCCTGTGGACAGCGGGCTCCTGCGCGAGCTGCGGCGACTCGGGCCGCTGCGGTTCGACGGGCGCGAGCGGGACGCCGTCGGCCTCGACGCCCCGGCGCGTGACGTCCGGGCGGTCGTCGACGGGCGGGCCCGCGTCCTGACCGGCGCCGACCGGCGCCTCGCCGACCCCGGCGCGGCGCGCGACGCCGAGGCGCTGGTCGCCGTCAACGCCTTCCTCGGCACGGCGGGCGGGGTGGCCGCCTTCGTGTCGGTGTTCGTCACGGCGTCGACGTTCGCGTTCGTCGTGGCGCTGCGGCGGCGCGAGTTCGGGCTGCTGCGGATGGCGGGCGCCACACCCGGGCAGGTGCGCCGGCAGCTCGTCGGGGAGGCGCTCGCGGTGGGCGTCGCCGCGTCCGCCGCCGGGTGCGCGCTCGGGGCGTGGGGCGGGCCGCTGCTCGCCGACGCGCTGGTCGGCGCCGACGTGGCGCCGCCCTGGTTCGCGGTCACCGACGCGTCGGCCGCCCTCATGTCGGGCGCCTGGCTCACCTGGCCCTTCCAGCTCGCCTTCTGGACCGGCCTCCTCGTGGCCCTCACGGGAGCCTGGGCCGCCTCGCGCCGCGCCGGGCGCGTCTCCGCGGCCGAGGCGATGCGCGACGCCTCCGTGGACAGCGGCGTCATGCCGTGGAGCCGGCGGACCGTCGGGGCCGCACTGCTCGCCTGCGGGCTCGGGCTGCTCCTCCACACGCTCGCCACCGACCCGTCCTCGCTGCTCAAGCGCAAGACGTACACGACCCAGCCGATGCTCCTGATCACCGCGGCCGCCGCGTTCGCGCCGCTCCTCGTACGCCCCGTCGTCCGCGCCTTCCGGCTGCCGGGCGCCGTCGGGCCCCTCGTCCGCGAGAACTCCGCCGCGTCCGTGCGCCGCACCGCCGCCGTCGCCGCGCCCGTCCTGGTGACCGTCGCCCTCGCGGGCAGCCTGCTCGGCTCGGCGCAGACCGTGAGCGGGGCGAAGGCCGCAGAGGCGCGGGAGAAGGCGGCCTTCGACCTCGTCGCCACCGGGGACGGCCTGCGGCCGCCCGGCCGCCGTGACGTGCCCGGCGCGGCGGCCGTCTCGCCGTCCGCCGCCACCGCCGTGTTCGTACGCGAGGAGGGGTCGGCGCTCATCCGGTCCGACGCGCGCGCGGTACGCGACCCCGCGGCGCTCGCGGCGACGTCACGGCTGCCGGTCGTCGCGGGCGACGTACGCGACCTCGACGACCGGTCGATCGTCGTCAACGAGGAGTGGGAGAAGCGCCGGGTCGGCGAGCACGTCGACGTCTGGCTCGGCGACGGGCGGCGCGCCAGGCTCCGCGTCGCGGCGGTCCTCGCGCGCGGCACCGGCGACAACGGGGCGTACGTGACCTCGGCGAACGCGCCCTCGGCCGCGGTGGACCGGATCGACGTGCGCCTGGCGGCCGGCGCGGACGCCCCACGCGCCGCGGCGGCCCTCGCCCGCGCGGGCGGCGAGGTGCGCACGGCGGAGCGGTGGCTCGCGGAGAACCACCCCCGCACCAAGGCCCGGACGCGGCTCGGCCTGCTGATGCTCCTGGGCATCTCCCTCCTCTACACGGCGATCTCCCTGGCGAGCACGCTGCTGATGGCCGGTTCCGTGCGGGGTCCCGAGCTGCGCTCCCTGCGCCTCGCCGGAGCCACGCGGCGGCAGGTCCGGCTCGTCCTCGCCGGTGAGGCCCTGGTGGCCGTCACCGCGGGCGCCCTGCTCGGCCTCGCGGTGACGGCCGTCGGGCTCGCGGGCCTCGCGGCGGGACTCGCGAGCCTCTCGGTGCCGGCGGGGGTGGCGGTGCCGTGGGCCGAGATGGGGGTCTGCGTGGGGGGCTGTGCGGTGGTGGCCGTGGGGGCCGCGGTGGCGCGGCGCCGCGCGTAGGCCGCGTTGTCAGTGCCGGGTGCGAGACTCGGGAGCATGAGGGGTCGATGGGGGATCGTCGCTGGTGAGGGGGGTGGGGCCGAGCTGGTCCCGCTGGGCGCCGACGGGCTGCCCGCGGGAGAGGTGCGGCGCGAGAGCGACCTCGTCGAAGCCGTGCGGCGGCGGCCCGATGTCGAGCGGTGGGTGTGGCGGTCCACGCCCGCGCTGTATCCGCGGCTGCTCGCGGCCGGGGTCCGCGTCGAGCGGTGCTATGACGTGGAGGCCGCCGAGCTGCTGCTCCTCGGCCACGCGGGGCGGCTCGGCGAGCCCCGGTCCGCCGCGGCGGCCCTCGCCCGGCTGCGCGACGCCCCCGTACCGCCCGATCCCCCGCCGCGCGCCGCCGAGCCCGGCACGCAGGACTCCCTCTTCGAGCCACGCCCCGGCGGCACCGACGTGTCCCTCGCCGACCTCGTCGAGGTGTACGCGGACCAGCAGCGAAGACACGACACCACCGACCGGCCGGGGCGCATGCGCCTGCTCACCGCCTCCGAGTCGGCCGGCATGCTCGTGGCCGCCGAGATGAACGCCTCGGGGCTGCCCTGGCGCGCCGACGTCCACCGCGAGGTGCTGCACGAACTGCTCGGCGAGCGGTACGCGGGCGGTGGCGAGCCCCGCCGCCTCGCCGAGCTGGCCGACGAGGTGTCCGCCGCCTTCGGCCGCCGTGTCCGCCCCGACCTCGCCGCCGACGTGGTGAAGGCGTTCGCGCGGGCCGGGGTGAAGGTGAGGTCGACGCGGCGCTGGGAGCTGGAGAAGGTCGACCACCCGGCGGTGAGGCCCCTCATCGAGTACAAGAAGCTGTACCGCATCTGGACGGCCCACGGCTGGAGCTGGCTCACGGCCTGGGTGCACGACGGCCGCTTCCGGCCCGGGTTCACGCCGGGCGGCTCCGTCAGCGGCCGCTGGACCACCAACGGCGGCGGCGCGCTGCAGATCCCCAAGGTGATCCGCAGGGCCGTCGTCGCCGACCCCGGCTGGCGGCTCGTGGTCGCCGACGCCGACCAGATGGAGCCGAGGGTCCTCGCCGCGATCTCCCGCGACCGGGGCCTGATGGAGGTGGCGGGCAGCGAGGACGACCTCTACACCCGGCTCTCCGACCGCGCCTTCTCCGGCGACCGCGACCACGCGAAGATCGCGCTGCTCGGCGCGGTGTACGGGCAGACGTCGGGGGACGGCCTCAAGAACCTCGCCGCGCTGCGCCGCCGCTTCCCGGCGGCCGTCGCGTACGTCGACGACGCCGCGAAGGCGGGCGAGGAGGGGCGGCTCGTACGGACCTGGCTCGGCCGGACGAGCCCTCCGGCGGCGGGGGCCGGGGAGGACGACGAGGCGGGCATCCCCCAGGGGGAGCCCGACGGTTCGGCTTCCCCCGACGGGGAGTTCACTCCGGGGTATGCCTCGACCGACGCCCGCGCGCGCGGCCGGTTCACGCGGAACTTCGTCGTGCAGGGCAGTGCGGCGGACTGGGCCCTGCTGATGCTGGCCGCGCTGCGGCGGGCGATGTCGGAGCGCGGGATGCGGGCCGAGCTGGTCTTCTTCCAGCACGACGAGGTCATCGTGCACTGCCCGGCCGATGAGGCGGCGGCGGTCACGGCGGCCGTGCGGGAGGCGGGCGACCTGGCGGGCCGCATCGCCTTCGGCGAGACACCGGTCCGCTTCCCGTTCACCACGGCGGTGGTGGAGTGCTACGCGGACGCGAAGTGACGCGGACGCGAAGTCACCGGAGGGTGCGCCGGGCGGGCGGGGTGAGCCGGGGGCCTCGCGGCCAGGGCGTGTTGCGACAGTGGCATCGTCCGCCCGGAGGGCGGGTCCGGCGGCGCCCGGTGGGTGCGATCGCACGGCGGAGGGTCGCCCCGATACCGGTGGTATCGGGGTGATCCCGACAACGCCGCGCGTGTGCGTGCCAGGCGTCGCCGGACAGGCGGGACTTTCGCCACACGCCCTAGACGGGGCGGGAGAGCAGGGCCCTCAGCTCGTCGACCACGGCGCTGTCCGTGCCGTCCAGGGCGCGCAGCGCCGCCGTCCACTGCTCGTACGCCGCGTCGTCGCGGCCCTCGGCCCTGAGGAGCAGGCCCCGCTGGTGGCGGGCGAGGCCGGTCATGTGGGCGTCGCCGCGGTGCTCGGCGCGGTCGAGGAGCGCCGCGCACTCCCGCCGGGCGTCCTCGGCACGTGCCAGTTCGCGCAGGGCCCTGACCAGGCCGAGGCGTGACTGGGACTCGCCGTGCCAGTCCCCGTACTCGCCGTGGACGCGCAGGCTCTCCTCGAAGTGCGTGAGCGCGGCGGCCGGTTCGCCGAGGGTGAGGTGGGCGTAGCCGATGTTGCAGTGGGCGGACTGGCGGACGACCGCGTGCCCGATGCGCTCGCCGATCGCGAGGCTGCGCTCGTGCTGGGTGATGGCGGCGCGGGCGTCGGTGTGCTCGTAGAGGTTGCCGAGGTGGCTGAGGGTGATCGCCTCGCTGAGCGGGTCGGCGAGTTCCTTGGCGAGGGCGAGGCTCTGCCGCAGGGCCTCGCCGGACTCGGCGTGACGGCCCAGCTTTTCGAGGAGGAGACCGCGGTTGTTGAGGCAGCGGCGTACGCAGGAGACGGTCCCGAGGCCGCGCCAGAGGCTTAGCGCCCGGTCGTTGAGCGCGAGCGCCTCGCCGCCGCGGCCGGACATGAAGTGCATCCCGGCGAGGTCGGTGAGCGCCTGCGCCTCGGCCGCGCGGTCGCCCTCGCGGCGCGCGGCGTCCAGGGCGGTACGCCCGAGGACGGCCAGCTCGGTGATGCGGCCACGGCGTTGGAGGTACGGGAAGAGGCAGCGGACGAGGACGGGGAGGAGGGCCCCGCCCGGAGTGGCGTCGGGCTCTGTCCGCTCGGCCAGGGCGACGATGTTCGGGAGTTCCGTGTCGCCCCAGGTGAACGCGGACTCCAGGGTGAGGGGCGGGGCGGCGGCGAGCGCGTCGGCCGTACGTCCGTGGCGGGCCAGGCAGGCGTCGACGCCGCGCAGGCGGTCCGCCCTGTCCAGGCCGTCCGGCATGATCGCCAGGAGGGTGCGGCGGGCGGACTCCGTGTACCAGAGGAGGGCCTCGCGTACGGCGTTCCCCGCGTCCCCGGCGTCCCCGGCGCTCCCGGCTTCGGCGCCCTCGGTTTCGGCGGCGGCGTCACCGGCCGCCGTCTCCCTGGCGAAGTCGCGTACGAGGTCGTGCGGGGCATAGCGGCCGTAGGCCGTCTCTTCGAGGAGCGCCACGTCGACCAGGCGGTCGAGGGCCGCGCCCGCCCGCAGCTCGTCGGTACCGAGGAGCCGGGCGAGGAGCGGCACCCCGTACGCGGGGAGGTCCAGCGCGCCGATGCGGGCCAGCGCGCGGGCGGCGTCGCGGTCGGCCCGGCGTTCCGAGGTGCGCAGGGCGTCGAGGGCGACGGCCAGGGAGCGGCGGACGCTCAGGTCGTCGTACTCCAGGTGGTGCAGCCGGCCGCCGCTGACCGTCAGCAGTTCGGCGAGGGCGTCCGGGCTGAGGGCCCGCCGGGCGGCGAGCCGGGCGGCGACGATGCGCAGGGCCAGCGGGAGGCGGCCCGCCAGTTCGACCAGGGGGTGCCCGGCGTCCAGTCCCTCGCGCCCGGACACGGCCCGCAGGAGCGCGGCGCTGTCCCCCGCCGAGAGGGGTTCCAGCGGGAAGAGCGCGGCGCCGTCCAGGGTGGTCAGCGGGGAACGGCTGGTGACGACGACCGCGCAGCCGGGCCCCGCGGGCAGGAGGGGGCGCACCTGCGCGGCGGTCGCGGCGTCGTCGAGGACGAGCAGCGTACGGGTGGGCGCGAGCAGCGAGCGCAGCAGCGCCGAGGCCGCCGCCGGGTCGGCACCGCCCTCCGGGACGGGGCGCGGCTCGGCCCCGAGGTCCCGCAGGAGCGAAGCGAGCGCCTGGCCGGGGGTGAGGGGGGCCATGCCCGGTGTCGCACCGTGCAGGTTGATGTAGAGCTGCCCGTCGGGGAACTCCTCCCGCAGCCGGTGCGCCACGTGCACGGCGAGGGCACTCTTGCCGACCCCGGCCATCCCGGTGACGACGGCCACCCGCCGCCCCGCGCCCAGAACCTCCTGGAGCGACCGCAGGGTGGCCTCCCTGCCGGTGAAGTGGAGCGGCGCGGGCGGCAGTTGGGCGGGAGAAGCGGCGAGTCGCGGCGCCCCGACCCCCGCCCCGCCGCTCGCCACGGGCGGACGCACCTCGGGGCCCCCACGCTCGGCTTCGGAGACACGGCCCGCGGCTCCGGGGACGGGGCCCGTGGCTCCGGGGACGGGGCCCGTGGCTCCGGGGACGGGGCCCGTCGCGGGCGAGCACCCGGCTTCGGGGGCGTGCCCCTCGGCTCCGGGGGCGTGCCCCGTGGCCTCACGGCCGTCTCGCACTGCTTCGCAGCCGCCACCCGCCGCCCCGCGGTCGGCACCCACCACCCGGCAACCACCGCGCGCCACCGCGGAGGCGTGACCCCCGGCTTCGAGGGCGTGGCCCGCGGCTGGAAGGGCGTGACCTGCGGCTTCGAGGGCGCCGCCCCCGGCTTCGGGTGTGGGGTGGGGGGCGTGCAGGATTTCTCTGTGGGCGGCCCGTACCGCCGCGCCCGGTTCCACCCCCAGCTCCTCCACCAGCCGGCCGCGCAGCTCGCGGTGGACCGCGAGGGCCTCGGCCTGGCGGCCCGTGCGGTACAGGGCCAGCATCAGCTGGCGGTGGAAGGCCTCGCGGAGGGGGTGTTCGGCCACCAGGGACGTGAGTTCGGGGGCCAGCGCCGCCAGGCCCGTGCCCAGGTGCAGCGCGGCGTCGTACCGCCACTCCAGGGCGAGGAGCCGTGCCTCCTCAAGGCGCGGTACGAGGGGGTGGTCGGCGAGCGGCCCGGTGAGGCCGCTCAGCGGTCTGCCGCGCCAGAGCGCGAGCGCCTCCGCGGCGTCGGCCGCCGCCCGCGCCCAGTCCCGCTCCGCGTGCGCCGCCCGCGCCCGCGTCACCCGGCGTTCGAAGACGCGTACGTCCAGCTCGCCCTCGCCGACCCGCAGCCGGTACCCCGGCGGCACCGCGCGCAGCCGGTCCGGGTCGTCGAGGAGCCGCCGCAGCCGCGTCACGTGGTTCTGGAGCGAGGCCCGCGCGGAGGCGGGCGGGGAGTCGTCCCACAGCGCGTCCTCAAGGGCGCCGAGGGAGACGGTCCTGTCCGGTTCCAGGAGGAGCGCGGCGAGGAGCGCGCGCCCCTTGGCGCCGCGCACCGGATGCGGCTCCCCCGCCGCGTCGAACACGGCGGGCGCCCCGAGCAGGCCGAAACGCAGCCCTGCCCGCGGTCCGGACCGCAGCCCCGACCGCTGGTCATCGCGCAGCCTCCGCCGCTCGTCCACGCCGTCTCCCGGGGCCGACCCTCGCTTGTCGGCCGACCGTTGGCCACATGTTAGCGATCTGTTGGCGCGGCCTGATCTGATCGCTGCATCGGACCTGACCCGCCGGCACGCGCACAGCGCGTGGCTCGGGGGAGTGTCGCCGCCGCGGTCGGGTCCGGGGGCAGAGAGAGCCCCGGTCGGCGGAGGTGAACGACCGGGGCTCTTGTCCTGCCCGCACGCACCGCCGGGCGGGGCCTACCCCGCCGGCAGCCGCACCGTGAACTGCGAGCCCTTGCCCGGCACGCTCTCCGCCGTCACCGTGCCGTCGTGCGCCTCCACCAGTTTCCGCACGATCGACAGGCCGAGGCCGCTGCCGCCCGTCGCGCGGGTACGGGACTTGTCGGCGCGCCAGAAGCGGTCGAAGACGTGCGGCAGGTCCGCGGCCTCGATGCCGGTGCCGGTGTCGGCGACCTCGATCAGGACGGCGTCGGCCGTGCCGCGGCAGGTGACGCGGACGCTGCCGCCCTCGGGGGTGTGGCGGACCGCGTTGGAGACGAGGTTGCCGACCGCCTGCCGCAACCGCAGCGGGTCGGCCGTCAGCCAGGGGTCGCCGAACGCGGTGGCCCTGAGCTTCACCCCCGCCGCGTCCGCGCGGGCCTGGTGCGCCGCCGCGACCTGCTCGGCGATGTCGGCGGCCCGCACGGGCTCCTTGTGCAGCCGGAGCGTGCCCGCGTCGGCCGCGGCGAGGTCCTGGAGGTCGTCGACGATGTGCTGGAGCAGCAGGGCCTCTTCGAGGAGCGAGGTGACCAGCTCCGGGTCGGTCTCGACGACGCCGTCCTCGGCGGCCTCCAGCCAGCCCCTGATGTTGGAGAGCGGGGTGCGCAGCTCGTGCGCGACGTCGCTCACCATGGCCTTGCGCTGCTCCTCAAGGGCCTTGCGGTGGGCCGCCATGTCGTTGAAGGCCGCCGCCAGTTGGCTGATCTCGCCGGCCGAGCGGGTGGCCGTGGCGGGGACGGGGTCGCCGGGTTCGCCCGCCTTCATGCGCCGCGTCGCGGTGGTCAGCGCGCGCAGCGGCCGGGTCAGCCGGGTCGCGGCGAACGCGGTGACGGCGACCGTGACGGCGAGGACGGCCGCCGCGAGTCCGGCCAGGCGGGCGGTGTTGTCCCTGGAGAGGCTGAAGCCCGGCTCCCCGCGCGAGCCGTCCTGGCTGGTGATGAAGAGCAGGGCGGGCGGGGAGACGTAGGGGCCGAGCTGTTCGCGCCGCGCGCTGTCGACGCAGGCCTCGCGGGCGGCGTCGTCAAAGGAGCGGGCGGCGAAGGGGTCGGGGGTGGTGGCCGGCTCGGCTCCGTCGCGTTCCGTCCCGGAGCCCTCGGTGGGGTCAGGGGTCCGGGGAGGCTCGGAGACCTCGGGGGCCCCGGGGGTCTCGGGGGCGCCGGAGGCCGTCGGGTCGCCCGGGACCGGGTCCACGGGGAGTACGTACGCCGCGTACGTGGGCACCGCCCCGACCGGCTTCGGGCCCGACCGTCCGCTCAGGTCGAGGCCGACGGGGATGTGCTGGAGGCCGCTGCGCTTCATGCAGGCCCCCGCGACGGCGTCGAGCTTCTTGAGGGCCTTGCGTTCGGTCTCGGTGGGCACGTCGAGCAGCGGGTCGCCGCAGCGCATCCTGGTGACCGCCGTGGGGTCGCCGCCGACGCGGACGGAGGGTCGGCCGCCGGGCGCGGTGACGACCTCGGGGGTCATGCCGATCTCGGTCAGGCAGGCCGCGCTGCGGTCGGCGGCGGCCTTCAGGCCGGCGCGCTCGGCCCGGGTGAGGCGGTAGGGGCCGACGGCACGCGGGTCGATGCGGTCGGCTGCGGTGTCCTCGCCGGAGCGGCCGGGCGTCAGCGTGGTGTCCACGGCGAGCGGGTCGAGGACGGCGGAGGCGTTCGGGGGCAGCGGGGTGTGCTTGGCGGGGGCCGCGGAGTCCGCGATGACCTTGCGGTCCTGGGTGGTGAGGGCGATGCGGCGCCCGGTGCGCCGGGACAGCTCGCGCACCGCCTCGTCGGCCCCGCGCCACTCGGGCGCGCCGGCCCCGACGCCGAGGAGCCGGTCGTAGACGCGGGCGTCGTCGGCGAGCACCTGCCCCTGCTCCTGCCGGAGCGCGCCGGACGTGGTCTGCGCGGCGAGCCAGGTGGTGGCGGCGATGGACCCCACGGACACGAGCACGGAGACGGCGAGCAGCCGGGCGAGCAGACTGCGCCGCAGGGGGATGTCACGCGCCACGGCGTACCGGGTCCTCGGCGGCGGGGCCCGTCCCGCCGGCCGGCGCGGACGTCAGCTTGTAGCCCACCCCGAAGATCGTGAGGAGCCGCGTCGGGTGGCGCGGGTCCCGTTCGATCTTCTTGCGGAGGTTGAGGACGTGCACGTCGACCGTGCGGGCCGATATGTAGCCCGACGAGCCGTGGATGCGGTCCAGGAGCTGGGGGCGGGTGAAGACGCGGTCCGGGTCGCCCGCCAGGGCGGTGAGGAGGTCGAACTCCCCCGGCGTGCAGTCGATCGGCCGGCCCTCGACCGTCACCTCGTGCCGCACCGGGTCGACCACGAGGTCTCCCGCCCGCAGCACCCGCCGGTCGGGTTCGGGCTGCGGGTGGATGCCGCACGCGCGGCGCAGCAGCGTCCGTACGCGGGCCATCAGCTCGCGGGGGCTGTACGGCTTGGTGAGGTAGTCGTCGGCGCCGAGGTCGAGGCCCGCGAGGAGGTCGTCCTCCGTGGAGCGCGCGGTCAGCATCAGGATCGGCAGCTGTGTCAGCTCCGGCGGCCCGTCGCCGTCCCGCAGCGTCCGCGTGACGGTCAGGCCGTCCGTGCCCGGCATCATCACGTCGAGGATCAGCAGGTCCGGCGGCTGGTTCCGCACCGCGCGGAGGGCGGCGATCCCGTCGTGGACGACGGCGACCGAGTGGCCCTCGCGTTCCAGGTAGCGGCGGACCAGCTCGGCCTGTTTCTCGTCGTCCTCCGCGACCAGGACAGCAGCGCACATGGGGTCGAGGATAGGCACGGGCCGCCGCGGTCAGGACGGCGAGGCCGCTCGGGGCCGCCGCCCTGACAAGATCCTCACAACTGCCGGACGTCCGCGGGCCGCCCGGCCGCACCGCTCAGCCGTACCGCTTCAGCTCGTGGAAGAAGTCCGGCACGGTGTGCAGCTGGTCGGCCTCGGCCACCTGGTCGTACACGTACTTGGCGACCGCCATGTCGAGCACCCCGAGGCCGAACGGCGAGAAGACCACCGGCCGGTCGGCGGGCGCCGAGATCCGGCCCTCCAGGGCGTCGAACAGCGTGCCCGCCACGAACTCCCGGTGGCCCACCCGCTGTTCCGCCAGGTGCGGCGAGGTGTTCGCCTTCATGCAGTGCTCGATGTCGTCGACCGCGTTCCAGGAGTCCAGGATGATCTCCGGGGAGAGGTCGCGCAGCGACACGTGCAGCACCAGCGGGCTGTGCGCGAACCACGCCGGGTCGGTGACGTGCGGCTCGCCGGCCACCGTGGCGAAGACGACCAGGTCGCTGGAGGTGATCAGCTCCTCGGCCTTGTCGTACACGGTGATCCGGGCAGCGGGGCCGCCGGCCTCCTCCCGCGTGCGCTCCAGGTAGCCCTTGAAGCCGTCGGCGTGCTCGGCCGACAGGTCGTGCACGCCGATCTCGTCGAACGCGAAGCCGCCGCGCGCCAGGTAGGTGTGCAGGTAGCGGGCGATGAGGCCGACGCCGAAGAAGCCGACGCGGCGCGGGCGCGTGCCGCGCTGCTCGCTGAACGTGCGCGCGGCGAGCGCCGCCGACGCCGCGGTGCGGGCGGCGCTGATGATGGAGCTCTCCAGGCACGCGAAGGGGTACCCGGTCTCGGCGTCGTTGAGGATGAGGACGGCCGACGCCCGGGGAATGCCGGCCGCGACGTTCTCCGGGAAGCTGGAGATCCACTTGATGCCGTGCACGCCGACGTCGCCCTTAACCGACGCGGGCAGCGCGATGATGCGCGACGAGGGGCGGTCGGGGAAGCGCAGGAAGTACGAGTCGGGGTTGACGGTCTCGCCCCGCCCGTGCAGCCGGTAGGCGGCCCCGACGGCGTCGATCACCTCGTTCTCGCGCCCGCCGAGCGCCTGCTGCACCTGTGCGCCGGAGATCACCGAGAACGGCGGCACCGATTTGTTCATGGACACACTGCTCCTTGGGGTTCTTGAGGGTTCCGTCAGCCGATGCGCGCGAGGCCCTTGGCCCGCTGCCGCGACCTGCCGCGCGACACCATCAGCGGGTCCCAGCCGGCCGCCCGCTCGGGCAGCAGCCCGGCGTCGCCGATGACCGTCCCGTCGAACACCTCCGCCAGCAGGCCGCGGCCGAGGATGTGCGAGGCGCAGGCGACGCCGCCGGTGGCGACGCCGCCGACGCCGCTGCCGTAGCGCACGGACTGCCCGACGACGTACAGGCCCTCCACGCCGGTGCGCACGTCGGGGCGCTGGCCGACGGCGCCCCAGCGGCACATGCCGTACGGGGTGCCGCCGCTCGCGCGGATGTAGCGCTCGTTGGTGAGCGGGGTCGCCGTCTCCACGTGCGTGATGCGGTCGCGGAAGGGCCCGATGACCTTCTCCGCGGTGTCCAGGATCATCTCCTGCATCTGCCGCTTGCGCGCCAGGTAGCCGGGGTTGCGCCGGTAGCGCTCGCCGTCCACGGGGCTCTTCTCCACGCCCCAGAACTCGTAGCCGGGCGGGCAGCCGGTCATGAGCTGGAAGTTGCTGTGGCCCGGCGGGCACACATTGGGGGCCCCCGCGTCCTTCAGGGAGGCGAAGGAGAACGCGAGCTGCGGGATCTTCTCGAACTCGCCGCGCTGCATCGCCGCGTGCGAGCCCTCCATGTCGTCGCTGTCGTGCCACCAGATGTTGGCGTTGGGCAGTCCGGGCAGCTCGGTGTCGAGTGCCACGTACACGGCGACGACCGCGCCCCGCATCGTCGCCTCGCGGGTCTGGGTGACCAGTTCCTCGGGGAAGGCGTCGGTGCCGCCGCACAGGTCAAGGACCGTGCGCCGGTAGTCGGCGTTGGAGATGACGAGCGGCGCCGTGATCCGCTCGCCCGTGCTCAGCTCCACGCCGCGGGCCCGGCCGTCCTCGATGAGGATGCGCCGCACCTCGCAGCGTGTGCGCAGCTCTCCGCCGTACGACTCCAGGGCCTCCACGAAGGCGGCGACGAGGGCCTGGCCGCCGCCCTCGGGGTAGTACGCGCCCCGCAGGTAGTGGTCCATGATGTTGACGTGCTCGGCGAAGCCGATCTCGTCCGGCATGGCGCCGTAGTTGCCCGACTGCGCGGCGAGGACCGTGCGGGCCCTGCGGGAGAGGCCGCAGTGGTCGAGGGCCTGGCCGAGGGTGCGGCGGCTCCAGCGCATCGTCCGCGGTGACTTGCGGAACAGGTGCACCATGGGCTCGCCGAGGAGGCCGGCCCTGCTCATCTCCGTGACGCCCTTGGCGAGGTCGATGAACGTGTCGATGCCCGCCGCCTCGTCGGGCAGCGCCTGCTTGAGCCGTTCGCGGTAGTTGTCCCAGCCCGCGGGCACGTCCACCGTGGTGGTGGGCGTGACGATCCGGTCGAAGCCGCCCTCGTTGTCCATCGGCCGGAACGTCACCCGGTCGCGGATGCCGAGGCCGGAGAGGACCGCGGGGATGAGGCCGTCGGGCCCGCAGTCGCCCAGGTAGTGCGTGCCGACGTCGAACTCGTACTTGCGGCGCCTGCGGAAGACGTGCGCGTTGCCGCCCGCGATGTCGTGCTGTTCGAGGACGAGGACGCGGCGCCCGTCGGCGGCGAGATAGCCGCCGCTGACGAGGCCGCCGATCCCGCTGCCGACGACGATGGCGTCGTAGTCGTGGCCCCGGCCGGCCGGACCGCCCGCCGGCGCGCCGGCCGTGCGGCTTGTACCCACTGAATCCCCCATCAGGTGCGCGTCCCTCTCAGACGGTGATGCCGCCGTGGATCTCGAAGACGGAACCCGTGATGTACGCGGCGCGCTCCGAGGCGAGGAAGGCCACCAGGTCGGCGACCTCCTCCGGGCGGCCGAACCGGCCGAGCGGCACGTTCTTCAGGAGCCGCGTGACGGCCGCTTCCTGCATGCCGCCGACCATGTCGGTGTCGATGAGGCCCGGCGCCACCGCGTTGGCCCGCACGCCGCGCGGGCCCAGCTCCTTGGCCAGCGTCTTGGTGAAGCCGATGATCCCGGCCTTGGTGGCGGCGTAGTTGGCCTGGCCGACGTTGCCGGAGATGCCCGTCACCGACGACAGGTTGACGATCGCTCCCGACCGGCGCTTGCTCATGGAGAACGCGGCGGCGCGGCAGACGTTGTAGACGCCGTCGAGGTTGGTGCGGAGCACCGCCTGCCAGTCCTCGTCCCGCATGAGCACGAGCGGCCGGTCGCGGGTGATGCCCGCGGAGGTGACCACCACGTCGACGGGCCCGAGTTCGCGCTCGGTGGCGGTGTACCAGGAGCGCACGGCCTCGCCGTCGGCGACGTCGCACCGCGTGGCGGTGATCCGCGTGCCGTGCTCGGCGGCCTCCTTGGCCAGCTGCTCGGCGGCGTCCTGGTGGGAGTGGTAGCAGAAGGCGACGTCGTGGCCGTCCTCGGCGAGGCGCTGGACGACGGCCTTGCCGATGCCGCGGGAGCCCCCGCTGACGAGCGCGATCACGCGGCACCGCCCTGGCCCGTGGTGCCGAGGAGCCGCAGCACGGCGCAGGCGACCGCGCCGTCCCGGTCCACCGCGGTGACGAGCGCGACGCGCCCCGCCGACTCCGCGTCGCCCTCTGCCACGGCGAGCACCGCCGCGAGCTGGAGCGAGGCGGCGGCGGCCGAGGTGTCGCCGAGCAGCGCCATGGACGGCACCCGGTCGAGGGCCGCGGCCGGCACGAGGGAGGCGACGGCGGCGCTCTCGGCGCGGCCCGCCCTGCCCGGCGCGGCCGACGGGCACGCCGCCCAGACCTCGTCGGCGCGCACCCCCGCGCGGTCGAGGGCCTGTCCGACGCAGGCGGTGACGGCGGCGGCCGGGTCGTCGTCGATGTCGATGCGCGACTCCACGGCGAGGACGGCCGCGACGGGCTCACCCTGCGCGAGGCCCGCGGGCTCGACCAGGAGCAGGCCGCAGCCCTCCCCGAGCAGCGGCGTCTTCTCGCCCTGCTCCACCGAGACGTGTTCGAGCCAGGCGTGGGCGGCGCTGAACTCCTCGGCGCTGCCGCACAGGTACTTCGTGGCGCGGCCCTGTCCGATGAGCTTGCGGGCGTAGTTGAGGGCGAGGAGCCCGCTGACCCGGCCGCCGCCCAGGGTGGTGTTGGGGCCCTTGAGGCCGTGGCGGATCGCGGCGGCGCCCGCCGCGTGGTTCAGCGTCCCCACGGGGATCTTGCCCGCGTCGACGTAGAAGGGCCTGGCGTTGGTCAGCGACTGGCGCATGCCGTCGGTGATGGTCTCCAGGCTGCCCATGGAGATGCCGACGACGACTCCGGTCCTGTCGTCGGTCTCCACCGCGCGCTCGCCGTCGGCGTCGCACAGGAGCTGGTCGGAGGCGACCATGACGAGCGCGGAGAGCCGGTCGAGCTTGGCCGTGCCCTTCTTGCCCAGCAGCTCGCGGATGTCGAAGCCCGGCACGAGGCAGGCCTCGGGCGACGGCAGCGTGCCCGCCACGCCGTCCGCCGGGGCGGCCGTGGCCTCGCGGGCGCGCAGCCCCGCCGTGAACGCGGCGCGGTCGACGCCGTACGGGGAGACGGCCGTCCAGCCGGTGATGACGAGTTGGTCCGCCGCCAACTCCGCGGTCTTCCCAGCCGCTTCGGACACTGCGGTACTCATGATCAGACTCGCTCCCCGTACTTGCCGAGAATCAGGATGGCGTTGTTGCCCGCGAAGGCACTGGAGTTGTTCTGCACGATGCGGACGTCCGCATCGACCGCCTCGTTGGGGACGCAGTCGACCGGGCACTCCGGGTCGGTCTCCACGTGGTTGATGGTCGGCGGGATGAAGCCGTGCTCGATGGAGAGCGCGCAGGCGATGGCGCCGAGCGCGCTGGCCGCGCCCATGGAGTGGCCGAGCATGGACTTCAGCGCGACGGTCCGCGGCGGCGCGCTGCCGTACACGTCGACGATGGCCCCCGACTCCGTCTTGTCGTTCGCCTTGGTGCCGGTGCCGTGCGCGGAGATGAAGTCGACCTCGTCCTTCTTCACCCCGGCGTCGTCGAGCGCGAGCTCGATGCCGCGCGCGATGCCCTCGCGGTCGGGCGCGGTCGGGTGGCTCGCGTCGCAGGAGAGGCCGTAGCCGAGCACTTCGGCGTAGATGCGGGCGCCGCGGGCGAGCGCGGAGTCCAGGCTCTCCAGGACGAGCATGCCGGCGCCCTCACCGGTCAGGATGCCCTTGCGGTTGACGTCGAAGGGGCGTACGCGGTCCTCGGAGGTGAGCGCCCCGAGCCGGTAGAAGCTGACGAACGCCTTGCGGCACACGGCGTCGGCGCCGCCGCAGATCGCGAGGTCGGCCTCGCCGGAGCGGATGGTGTCCAGGCCGTAGCCGATGGAGTAGTTGCCCGCCGCGCAGGCCGTGGTGATGGTGGTGGCCTCGACGTCCGGCATGCGCAGTTCGCGGGCGACGGCGGTGGAGAGGCGGCCCGCGTTGACGCGCCCGGCGAGGACCGGGTCCATCACCTCGGGGTCGCCCGCCTCGACGTCCATGGCGACGAGCCGGTCGAGGTCGTGGGACTCGCCGTCGGTGGTGCCGATGCTGATGACGGCCCGGGTGCCGCCGAGTTCGGCCTCGGTGAGCCCGGCGTCCTCGACGGCCATGCGGGCGGCGGCGACGGCGAACTGACCGGCCTGGCCGACGTGGTCGAGCGGGATGTTGCGTATCCACCGCTCGGCGTCGAAGTCCTTGACCTCGCAGGCGTACGTCTGCTCGAAGCCGGTGGTGTCGAAGCGGGTGATGGGCGCGGCGCCCGAACGGCCGGCCCGCAGCCCCGCCGTGAACTCCTCCAGGCCGGTGCCGATGCTGGTGATCGCGCCGAGGCCGGTGAGGACCACCCTCCGGCGGTCCCCGGCCGCTGGCGACTGTGCGGTGGACATGGACGGACTCCTTTGACGCGGTTCGCTGTCTGTGGTGGCGGGGGTGTCGACGTTCTCGGGTGTGCGGGAGTGCTCGGGCCCTGTCAGGGGGAGCCCTGGTTGGAAGGGCTCCGTCACCAGCCGGCGGCGGCCGCGGCCACCTGGTACGTGGCCTCCACGTTGACCATCTTGGGAAGCTCGTCCATGTCGATGACGATGGAGTACTCCATCTCGATGGCGCCGAGAATGTCGATGAGCTTGAGCGAGTCCGCGCCGAGCTCGTCGATGAACAGCGCGGTGTCGCTGAGGTCTTCCGCGTCCACGTCGATGTTCTCCGCGACGATTTCCTTGATGCGGGCCAGGCGGTCGGGCGCGACGGTGGTCATTTCTCTCCTCGGGGAAAGGACGGCGTGGGGAATACGAAGAAAAAGAGCGGGAAGTGGGAACCCGTGTGAGAACTCACGGCTCTTGGCTCAAGAATTTAGCCAGCGCCAGTGACGTTCAACTGACTCCTGACTGACGGTTCCGCTTGTGGGCCGGCGGTCAGTTGCCGACGGCCTTGCGGAAGCCGCGCAGGCTGCCGATGACCGAGACGACCAGCAGCGTCGTCAGCATGATGGCCGTGACGAGACCGGGGTGCTCGGACGGGAAGCCGGTTCCGGTGGCGCCCACGGGGTCGTTGCCCCACAGGCGGCGCGTGGTGGTGATGACGGACGTGACCGGATTCCATTCCGCGATCGGCTGGAGCCATCCGGGAAGGCCGCCCACACCCACGTACGCATTGGACAGGAACGACAGGATCACCAGGACGAGTGCGCCCGAGCCGTCAATTGCCTCGACGTTTTTCATGGCGGTGCCGAGCAGAATGCCGAGCCACAGCATGGTGTAGATGAACGCGAGCAGGACACCGAATCCGGCGAGGGTCTGCAGGAAGCCGTTGTGCGGCCGCCAGCCGACGCCGAGCCCCACCAGGGAGACGGCGGTCAGGCTGACCGCGCCGACGAAGAGATCGGAGAGGGTCCGCCCGATCAGTACGGTGCTCGACGCGATCGGCAGCGAGCGGAAGCGGTCCACCAGGCCGTTGCGGAGGTCCATGGCGACACCGATCGCGGTCGGGCCCACGCTGGTCAGGCCGACCTGGATCGCGATGCCGGCCATGATGAAGTCCTCGTAGGCCACGTTGCCCGGGATGTTCATCGACTCGCGGAAGAGGTAGCCGATGGCGATCAGCATCACCAGCGGGTTCATCGTGACGAGCACGAGGCGCCCCGGCGACCGGCGCAGGTGCACGAGGTGGCGCCCGGCGAGGGCGAGGGTGTCCGAGGCGTAGCCGAGCAGGGCGCCGCCCCCGTCCCGCGGTGCGGCGGGCTTGGCCGTGGTGGTGGCCGTGGCGGTCGTCATCCCTTGTCCCCCTGGTGTGCTTTCACGGCGCCTGCCGTCCTGGTCTCCGCGCCGCCCGTCAGGTCGAAGAAGACGTCGTCGAGCGACGGCTTGCGCAGCTCGAAGTCGGTGGTCGACACGCCCTTGTCGCGCAGCGCGGCGGCGGCCCTGGCCACGTCGTCGAGGCCGTGGGTGAGCTGGACGGAGACCCGGAACGCCGCCTCGTCGGCGACGGGCTCCTGGCCGCCGCCGACCATCGCGAGCGCGGCGACGGCGTCGGCCAGCATCTCCGGCTTCGCCACGGTCACCTCCAGGCGCTCGCTGCCGACCTTGCGCTTGAGGGCGTCCGGGGTGCCCTCGGCGATGACGCGGCCGGTGTCGATGACGGCGATGCGGTCGGCCAGCTCGTCCGCCTCCTCCAGGTACTGCGTGGTGAGCAGGATCGTGACGCCGTCGGCGACCAGGCCGCGCACGACGTCCCACAGCACGGCGCGGCTCGTCGGGTCGAGCCCGGTGGTGGGCTCGTCGAGGAAGAGGACCTCGGGCTCGCCGATCACACAGGTGGCCAGGTCGAGCCGGCGGCGCATGCCGCCCGAGTACGTGCCGACGGGGCGGTCGGCGGCCTCGGTGAGGCCGAACCGGTCCAGGAGCTCCACGGCCCGCCGGGCGGCGCCGCGCCGCCCGAACCGCAGCAGCCGGCCGAGCAGGACCATGTTCTCGCGCCCGGTGAGCAGTTCGTCGACGGCCGCGTACTGCCCGGCGAGGCCGATGCGGCGGCGCACCTCCTTGCTCTGCCCCACCACGTCGTACCCGGCGACGCTGGCGCGTCCCGCCGTCGGCGTGATGAGCGTGGCGAGGATGCGGACGGTGGTCGTCTTGCCGGCCCCGTTGGGCCCGAGCACGCCGAGGACCGACCCGGCGGGCACCGAGAGGTCGATGCCGTGCAGGGCGGTGTGGGACGAGTACCGCTTGCCGAGCCCCTCGGCGAGGATCGCTGTGTCCGCTGCCACCGGTTCAGCCCTGCTTCTGCAGGCTGAGCGGCCGCATGTCGGTCCAGTTCTCCTCCACGTACGCGACGGCCGCCGACCGCTCGCTCGCGTCGAGCGCCACCGTCCAGCCCGCGGGCACCTCGGCGAAGGAGGGCCACAGCGAGTGCTGGCCCTCGTCGTTGACCAGGACGAGGAACGTGCCGTCCTCGGCGTCGAAGGGGTTGGCCATGACTGATCTCCCGTTGTTCAGTGGGTGTGCGTGGTGGTCCTGGCGCGGTCGAGGGCCGCGAGGGCCTCTTCGACGCGGCGCCCGATGTGGGCCGCCGGGGCGGGCCGCATCATGTCCTGGTGTCCGCAGGGCACGTCGTGGGTGCGGAGCCGTCCCGCCGCGCCGGTGAGGTGCGGCTCCCAGCTCTTGGCCTTCAGGCCGCGCTCGTCGGCGTCGAGTCCCTCGGCGGCGACGAAGAGCGTCATCGGGCCGTCGAGAACGCCCGGCGTGAAGCGCCGGAAGAGGTTCAGGTTGTTGCGCATCACCTTCAGGAGGCGCTCCAGGGTGGCGACGTCGAAGGCGGCGAGGGGGCTGCCGGGGTCGGAGCGCAGCAGCGCGGTGACCGTCCGGGGGGTGAGTTCGGTGAGCGCTCCCGCGTCGACGCCCGCCTCCGTGAGGAATTCCGCGAGGAACTCCGCGTCGTCGGGCCGGGCGCCGCGCGCGTCGTCGGGGTAGGCGTCGAGGTTCGCGAGGTACGCGACGTCCTCGCCCGCCTCGCGCAGCCGTACCGCCATCTCGTGGGCGACGACGCCGCCGTAGGACCAGCCGAGCAGGTGGTAGGGGCCGTGCGGCTGGACGGCGCGGATCTTGCGCACGTAGTCGTCGGCGACCTCGGTGAGGCCGGCCGGCAGCGGTTCGGCGGCGGCGATGCCGCGCGCCTGGAGGCCGATGACGGGGCGGCGCGGGTCGAGGTGTTCGGCGAGCGCGGCGAACGGGACGGCGAACCCGAGGCCGCCGTGCACGCAGAACAGCGGCGGCAGGGTGCCGCCCGCCCTGATCGGCAGGACGGGGGCCAGCGTGTCGAGGCCGTCGCCCGCGGTGCCGCCCGCCGCGGCGAGGGCTTCGACGGTGCGGTGCTCGAAGACGTCGCCGAGGCTCAGCCGGAGCCCGCGGCGGGCGGCGGCGTTCACCAGGCGGATGGCCTTGAGGCTGTCGCCGCCGAGGGCGAAGAAGCCGTCGTCGAGGCCGACGTCGGCGGTGCCGAGGACTTCGCGCACGGCCTCGGCCAGGGCGCGTTCGGCCGCGTCGCGGGGTGCGCGTGCCGTCCGGGAGGCAGGGCGGTCGACGGTCCCGGGGGCGGGCAGGGCGCGGGTGTCGAGCTTGCCGTTGACGGTGAGCGGAAGCTCGCCGAGGAAGGCGTACGCGGCCGGGACCATGTAGCCGGGCAGGGTCCGGCCCAGGTGGGCTCGGAGCCGCTCGGCCTCGGGGCGGGCACCGGGCGACGCGGGCACGACGTACGCGACGAGTTCGCGTCCGGTGGCGGTGCGCGGGGCGAGGACGGCGGCGCGGGCGACGGCGGGGTGCGCGGTCAGGGCGCGTTCGATCTCGGTCAGTTCGATGCGGTAGCCGCGGACCTTGACCTGGTGGTCGTCGCGGCCGACGTACTCGATGAGCCCCGCGGTGTTCCAGCGCACCAGGTCGCCCGTGCGGTACATCCGGGTGCCCGCGGGCCCGTAGGGGTCGGCCACGAAGCGCTCGGCGGTCGGTCCCGGTCTGCCGAGGTAGCCGCGCGCGAGCCCGGCCCCCGCCAGGTACAGCTCGCCGACCACGCCGCGCGGCACGGGCCGCAGGGCCGCGTCGAGCACGTAGCAGCGGGTGCCGCCGATGGGCAGGCCGACCGGGATGTTCGAGGCGCCGGAGGGGTCGTCGGCCACGGTGTGCGAGAGCGCGAACGTGGTCACCTCGGTCGGCCCGTAGATGTTGACGAGGGTGAGGCCGGGCAGCGCGGCCCGCAGCCGGGCGATGTGGTCGACGGAGTGCGCCTCGCCGCCGGTGAGCAGCAGCCGCAGCGTGGCGAGGGCGTCGGGCGCGGTGTCGGCGAGGACGTTGACGAGCTGCGTGGTGAAGAACGCGACGCTCACCCCCGTGGCCCGCAGGAACGCGCCGATCGCGGTGGGCTCCGCGGGTCCCGCGGGGGTCACGGCGAGCCGGGCGCCGTGCAGCAGCGGCGCCCAGATCTCGAAGGTCGAGGCGTCGAAGGCGACGGGCGCGAAGTACACGAAGGTGTCGTCGCCGCCCACCCCGAGGTGGGTGAGGCCGTGCACGAGGCGCAGCGCGGCCCGGTGCGACACCGCGACGCCCTTGGGCCGTCCCGTGGAGCCGGAGGTGTAGATGACGTAGAGCAGGTCGTCGGGCGCGAGGCGCACGTCCGGGGCCGTGGCGGGGGCGGCCTCGACGGCGGCGCGGGTGGCGGACGCGTCGAGGACGACGGTCCGCACGCCGTCGTACGCGGCGTCCCCCGCCGACTCCTCGGTCAGGAGCAGCCGGGCGCCGCTGTCCGTCAGCATGGCGCGCACGCGGTCGGCCGGGTGCTGCGGGTCCAGCGGCAGGTAGGCGGCGCCCGTCCTGGCGATGGCGAGCAGGGTGACGACGGTCAGCGGGCCGCGCTCAAGGCGCAGGGCGACGACGTCGCCGCGGCGCACGCCGTGTGCGGCGATCAGGTGCTGGGCGAGGCGGTTGGCGCGGGCGTCGAGGGCCCCGTATGTGAGGGTCAGCGCGCCTCCTTCGCCGTGCAGCAGGGCCACCGCGTCCGGCGTGGCCCGCGCCTGGCGCGCGAAGGCCGCGGTGACGGTTCCGGCGGGCGCGGGCGCGTCGTTGGTGCCGAGCGCGAGCAGGGCGGCGCGCTCCCGTGCCGGCAGGATGTCGAGGCCGGAGAGCGGGCGCGCGGGGTCGGCCAGCGCTCCGGCGAGCAGCCGCAGGTAGGCGTCGGCGATGCGGCGTGCGGTGCTCTCCTCGAAGAGGCTCGCGCTGTACTCGACGGCGAGGCCGATCCGGCCCTCGTCGCCCGCGTCCTCGGTGAGCTGGAAGAACAGGTCCCACTTGGCCGTGGCCCCGGCCACCGGGACGACGTCCATGGACAGTTCGGGGTCGACGGTCACCGTGGCGGAACGGTCCGCGTTCTCCAGGCCGAGCATGACCTGGAACAGCGGGTGGCGGGCGCGCGACCGCTCGGGGTTGAGGGCCTCGACGAGCTTCTCGAACGGCACGTCCTGGTGCTGGTAGGCGGCGAGGTCGTACACCTTGACCCGCTCCACGAGGGTGCGGAAGGCGGGGTCGCCGCTGGTGTCGGTGCGCAGCACGAGGGTGTTGACGAAGACGCCGACGAGATCGGCGAGGCGTTCGTCGGAGCGGCCCGCGACGGGGCTGCCGAGCGGGATGTCGGTGCCCGCGCCGAGCCGCGTCAGCGTCGCGGCGAGGCCCGCCTGGAGCAGCATGAAGACGCTGACGCCCCACTCCCGCGCCGCCGCCCTGAGGCCCGCGGCCACCTCGGCGGGCACGGCCATGCGCACCGAGCCGCCGCGGTGGTCGGCGCGGGCGCCGCGCGGGCGGTCGAAGGGCAGGTCGAGCTCGTCGGGGAGCCCGGCGAGCGCGGTCCTCCAGTGGGCGAGCTGCCGGGACAGTTCGCCGCGCGGGTCGCTCTCGTCGCCGAGGAGCCGCCGCTGCCAGAGCGTGTAGTCGGCGTACTGCACCGGCAGCGGTGCCCACGCCGGCGCGGCTCCGGCGCGGCGGGCCGCGTACGCCTCGGTGAGGTCACGGGCGAGCGGGGCGAGGGACCAGCCGTCGGCGGCGATGTGGTGCACCACGATGAGCAGGACGTGCTCGTCGGGCCCGGTGGCGAACAGGCGGGCCCGCAGCGGCGGCTGATGCTCCAGGTCGAAGCCGCGGGCGGCCTCGGCGGCGAGCGCGGCGTCGAGCGCCGCCCCGGCGATCTCGGTGACGGGCAGGTGAACGGGGGCGTCGGCGGGGGCGAGCACCTGCTGCCCGGCCCGGCCGACGCCCCGGGAGGCGGCACCTGGGGGGGTGGCGCCTTCCTCGGCTCCGGCGGCGCGCCCGGGGGTGAACCCGCCGCCGGAGGTCTCGGTGGTCCCGGCGGTGGCCGGGAAGACGGTGCGCAGCGCCTCGTGCCGGGCGACGACGTCACGCAGCGCCGCGGTCAGCGCCCCGGCGTCGAGGTGGCCGGTGAGCCGCACGGCGAGGGGGATGTTGTAGAGCCCGGCGGGCGCCCCGAGCCGCTCGATGAACCACAGGCGCTGCTGCGCGTACGACAGCGGGACGACGTCGGGGCGTCGGACGGGAACCAGCTCGGGACGCCCGCGCTCGCCCTCGGCGCGCTGCCCGGCCTCGGCGCGCCGCTCGTCGACGCGGGCGGCGAGCCGTGCCACCGACGGCGCCTCGAAGAGGTCGCGCACCCCGAGGTCGGCGCCGAGTTCGGCGCGGGCCCGGTTCACGATCCGCGTGGCGAGCAGCGAGTGGCCGCCGAGCGCGAAGAAGTCGTCGTCCACGCCGACGCGTTCGAGGCCGAGCACCTCCGCGAAGACACCGCACAGCAGCCGCTCGTCGGCGGTGCGCGGGGCCCGGTCGGTCGTGGCGTACGTGGGCGCGGGCAGGGCGGCCCGGTCCAGTTTGCCGTTGGCGGTCAGCGGCAGCGCGTCCAGCGGCACGACGGCGGACGGGACCATGTGGCCGGGCAGCCGCTCACCGGCGAAGGCCCGCAGCGCGTCGGCGTCGGCGCCCTGCCCGGTGGGGACCACGTAGGCGACGAGCCGCTGGTCGCCCTCGCGGTCCTCGCGGACGACGACGGCGGCCTGCGCCACCGCGGGGTGCCGTTCGAGGACGGTGCCGATCTCGCCGGGCTCCACGCGGAAGCCGCGGAGCTGGACCTGCTGGTCGGCGCGGCCGAGGTACTCCAGGGTGCCGTCGGCGCGCCACCGCGCGAGGTCGCCCGTGCGGTACATGCGGGCGCCGGGCCCGCCGAAGGGGCAGGCCACGAACCGTCCGGAGGTCAGGGCGGGCCGGTTCAGGTAGCCGCGCGCGAGGCCGGGCCCGGCGACGTACAGCTCGCCGCGCACCCCGGCGGGCACCGGCTGGAGCGCGCCGTCCAGGAGGTACACCCGCAGGTCGGGGATGCCGCGGCCGATGGTGCTGCCCTCGCCGGCTTCCGCGCGGGCGGCGTCGAGTTCCTGGTGGGAGACGTGGACCGTGGTCTCGGTGATGCCGTACATGTTGACCAGGCGCGGCGCGTCGTCCGCGTGCCGCTCGTACCAGCCCGTGAGCCTGCCGATGTCGAGCGCCTCCCCGCCGAACACGACGTACCGCAGCGCGAGTTCGGGCCGGTGCTCGGCGTCGGCGCGCATGAGCTGGTAGAAGGCGGACGGCGTCTGGTTGAGGACGGTGACGCGTTCGCTCGCGAGCAGGCGGAGGAAGGCGTCGGGCGAGCGCGACACGTCGTACGGCACGACGACGAGCCGGCCGCCGTACAGCAGCGCGCCCCACAGCTCCCAGACCGTGAAGTCGAAGGCGATGGAGTGGAACAGCGTCCACACGTCGTCGCCGCCGAACCCGAACCAGGCGTCGGTGGCGCCGAGCAGCCGCGCCACGTTGGCATGCGGCACGACGACGCCCTTGGGGCGGCCCGTCGAGCCGGACGTGTAGATGACGTACGCGGGGTGCTCGGGCCGCACCCGGGTGCGCGGGGCCGTGGCGGGGCGGGCGGCGACCGCGTCGCGTACGGCGGCGGAGTCCAGGTGCACGGCCCTTGCGCCCGGCACCTCCGGCAGACCGGCGCCGGAGGTGGTCAGGACGAGCGGGGGCCGCGCGTCGGCGAGGGTGTGGGCGATGCGGTCGGCCGGGTAGGACGGGTCGACCGGCAGATAGGCGGCGCCCGCCTTCAGGACGGCGAGGACGGCGACGACGAGGTCGGCACCGCGCGGCAGGGCGAGCGCCACGAACGTCTCGGGGCCCGCGCCGTGCTCGACGAGGTGGTGCGCGAGCCGGTTGGCGCGGGCGTCGAGCTCGCGGTAGCTCAGCTCGACGCGCGCGGCCGTGCCGTCGGCGGGGACGGTGAGGGCCGTCGCGTCGGGCGTACGGGCGGCCCGCGCCGCGAACAGCTCGGGGATGGTGGCGCCCGCGCCGGGCTCCGCGGTACCGCCGCTCCACTCGTCCAGGATGCGGCGGCGCTCGGCCTCCGCGATGCCGCCGAGCCGCGCCAGCAGCACCTCGGGGTCGTCGGCGACCGCGGCGAGGACCCCGATGAGCCGGCCGAGGATGTCGGCGGCCCGGTCGGCCGCCACCCGGTCCGGCGCGTACGACAGCCGTACGTCGATGACGTCGCCGGGATGCACCGTCAGGCCGAGCGGGTAGTGCGTGGCCGTGTGCGCCCGGGCGCCGCTCACGCCGGTTCCGCCGCCCCGGAGCAGGTTCTCCTCGTCCAGCGGATAGTTCTGGAAGGCCAGGACGGTGTCGAACAGCTCGCCCCGCACCCCGCAGGCGGCCTGGGCCTCGGCGAGCGGCAGGTGCTCGTGCGGCATCATCTCCAGGCGCTGCGCGGCGAGGGCCCGGAACAGCTCCGAGGCGCGCAGCCCCGGCCGCACGTCCGCGCGGACCGGCAGGGTGTTGGCGAAGAGCCCGATCATGGACTCGACGCCGGGCACCTCGGCGGGCCGCCCCGAGGTGACCGCCCCGAATACCACGTCCTGGCGCCCGGTGAGGCGGCCGAGGAGCACCGCCCAGCAGCCCTGTACCACGGAGCTGAGGGTGACGCCCGCGGTGCGGCACCAGGCGGTGAGCGCGGCGGTGCGGTCCGCGCCGAGGGTGCGGCGCAGGTCCAGCGGGAGCGCGCGGGCGGTACCGGCCGGGCTCGGCGGCACCAGGTGCACGGGGTCCTCCACGCCGCTGAGCGTCCGCGCCCAGGCGCGGCGGGCCGCCTCGCGGTCCCTGCCGCCGAGCCAGCCGAGGAAGGAGCGGTAGGGCGCGGGCGCGGGGAGGCGGTCCGCGCCGCCGGCGGCGGCGAGTTCGAGGAGTTCGCGCACCGCGAGCGGCAGCGACCAGCCGTCCATCAGGATGTGGTGCACGGACCAGAGCAGGCGGTGCCTGCCGCCGCCGAGCCGCAGCAGCGTGAAGCGCATCAGCGGCGGCTTCGCGGGGTCGAAGCCGCGCAGCCGGTCCTCGGCGGCGATGCGCCCGGCCTCCGCTTCGAGGGCGTCGCCCGTCAGGTGCGTCAGGTCCCGCTCGCTCCAGGGGAGCGGCACGTCATCGGCGTGCAGGACGAGCTGGACGGGTTCGCCGTTCTTGCGGTTGCGGAAGCAGGCCCGCAGGTTCGGGTGGCGCGTGAGGAGCACGGTCGCCGCGGCGCGCAGCCGCCCCGCGACGTCCCCGCCCTCGGCGCCCCCGGCGTCCCCGCCCTCGATGTCGGCGGTGAACTGGAGCGTGTACGGGTCGGGCCCGGCGGCGTGCGCCGTCGCCTGCCCGGTCGCCTGCCCGGTGAGGAAGAGCAGTCCCTCCTGGAGCGGGGACAGCGGCAGGACCTCGCTGATCCGCGCCCGGCCCTTGGCCGGTGTCACCTGTCCGGTCACGACAACTCCTCGCTCAGTTCGAGTTCGAGGTCGGCCAGCTCGTCGTCGTCGAGCGTGACGAGCCCGCCCTCGGGGACGTCCGGCACGGCCGTCTCCACCACGTCGTCCGCGGCACCGGCCACCGCGGCGAGCGCGGCGACGGTCTTGTGCGCGAAGACGTCGCGGGTGGTGAGGGCGAGTCCGGCCTTGCGGGCGCGGCTGACGACCTGGATGGAGCGGATGCTGTCGCCGCCGAGGACGAAGAAGTCCTCGTCGATGCCGAGGTCGGTGATGCCGAGCACGTCAGCGAAGATGCCGGTCAGCAGGCGTTCACGCTCGTCGCGCGGGCCGCGCCGGGTGCTCGCCTGGTCGCTCCCGGCGGGCTCGGGCAGGGCCTTGCGGTCCAGCTTGCCGTTGGCCGTCAGCGGCATCGCGTCCAGGATCAGCCAGGTCGAGGGGACCATGTACTCGGGCAGCAGGGCGGCGGCGCGGGCGCGCACCGGCTCCGCGTCGTCGGGCCCGGTGAGCCCGTCCCCGGTGAGGTAGCCGACGAGGCGGCTGTTGCCGGAGGCGTCGGGCAGCACGGCCACGGCCGCGTCGGTCACCGGCTCCAGGGAGCGCAGCACGGCCTCGATCTCGCCGAGCTCCACGCGGCGGCCACGGATCTTGACCTGGTGGTCGCGGCGCTCGATGAACTCCAACTGCCCGTCGGGGCGCTGGACCACGCGGTCGCCCGTGCGGTACATCCGCTTGCCCGCCCCGGCGAACGGGTCCGCCATGAACGTGCCCGCCGTGCGTACGGGATCGTCGAGGTACCCCCGGCCGACACCGGCGCCGCCCACGTACAGCTCGCCGGGGACGCCGGCGGGTACGGGCCGCAGCTCGTCGCTCAGCACGTACAGCCGCGTGTTGCGCACCGCGCCGCCGATCGGGACACGCCCGCTGGGCTGCCGGTCACCGGCACGGATCACCGCATGGGTGACGTCGTCCGAGCACTCGGTCGGGCCGTAGGCGTTCATCAGCGGCACCAGCGGGAAGCGCGCGAACCACCGCTCGCACAGATCCACCGGCAGCGCCTCGCCCGTCACCATCAGCCACCGCAGGGCAGGCAGTTCGGGGGCGGCGTCCTCCAGGTCCCAGGCGTCGAGGGCCGCGCGGAGCAGCGAGGGCACGACTTCGAGGACTTCCACGCGCTCGTCCCGTACGGCGCCGAAGAGCGCCGCCGGGTCGGCGGCCATCTCCACGCCGGAGACGCGGACCCGGCCGCCGACCACCAGCGGGGCCAGCATCTGCCAGACCGAGACGTCGAAGGTCAGCGGCGCGTTCTGCACCACCGTCTCGCCCGCCGTCAGGTCCAGGTCGCCGACCTTCGCCCACAGGTGGTTGACCATGCCCGCGCGGTGCACCATCGCGCCCTTCGGACGGCCCGTGGACCCGGACGTGAACATCACGTACGCCAGGTCGAGACCGCCGCCGAGGCAGGGCGGCAGGGTGGCGGCGGGCGTGAGCGTCTCCGCGAGGGACAGGACGGTGACGGGCGTACCGGCCGCCAGCTCGTGGGCGCGGGCCTCGTGGCCGGGGCCCGCGAGGAGGAACCGGGCCCCGCTGTCCCGTAGCAGGCCCGCGTTGCGCGCGTCGGGCGCCGCCGGGTCGAGCGGCAGCCACGCGGCGCCCGCGCCGAGCACGCCGAGGATGCCGCCGACGAAGGGCACACCGGGGTCGCAGAGCATCGCCGCGACCGTGCCCACCTCGGCCCCGGCCCCGGTCAGGGCGGTGCTGAGGCCGCCGGCGAGCGCCACGAGCCGCCCGTAGGTGACGGACCCGTCCGGGTCGGTGACCGCGGTCTCGTCGGGGATGCGCGCGGCCACGGACCGCACCCGCTCCATGACGCCGACGCTCTCCTCCACCTGCGCCGGGTCCCACTCGCCGAGCAGGCCGTCCCGCGCGTCGGGCAGGACCACGTCGACGCGGGCCAGCGGCAGTTCGGGGGTGTCGGCGACCGTGCGCAGGAGCCGGGTGAACCGGGCGGCGAGCTGTTCCACGTCCGCGCGCCCGAACAGGTCGGGGGCGTAGTCCAGGCGCAGGCTCAGGCTCTCGCCCGGGTACACGGCCATGGACAGCGGGTGGTGCCTGGCGTCCCTGGCCTCGGCGCGCACGACCCGCACGCCGGAGGAGCCGCTGTCCATGCCGTCGGCGTCCAGCGGGAAGTTCTCGAAGAGCAGGACGGTGTCGAAGACCTCGCCGCCGAGCCCGGCCGCCTTCAGGATCTCGGCGAGGCCGAGGTGCTCGTGCGCGAGCAGCTCGGTCTGCTGCTCCTGGAGGGCGGTGAGCAGCTGGGCCAGTGTCGTGTCCGGGGCCAGGCGGGCCCGTACGGGCACGGTGTTCAGGAACATGCCGACCATCGACTCGACGCCGGGCACCTCGGCGGGCCGCCCGGAGGTGACCGCCCCGAACACCACGTCCTGGCGCCCGGTGAGCCGGCCGACGAGCACCGCCCAGCAGCCCTGCACCACGGTGTTCAGGGTGAGGCCGCGGCCGCGCGCCCAGGCGGCCAGTTCCGCGGTGAGGTCGCGCGGGACCTCCAGGTGCACGGAGTCCGGCAGGGCGGGGACGCGGTGCGGGTCGGCCGCGGTCAGGAGGGTGGGCTCGTCGACCCCGGCGAGCGCGGCGCGCCAGGCGGCGCGGGCGGCGTCGCGGTCCTGGACCGCGAGCCAGGCGAGGTGGTCCCGATAGGGGACGACGTCCGGAAGGGCGGCGCTCGCGCCGTCCTCGCAGAGCGTGAACAGCTCGCGGACGAGCAGCGGCATCGACCAGCCGTCGACGAGGACGTGGTGGCTCGTCCAGATGAAGCGGTACTCCCCCTCGGCCACCTTGGCCAGGGTGAACCGCAGCAGCGGGGGGCTCGTCAGGTCGAAGCGGCGGGTGCGCTCCTCCTCGGTGAGCCGCGCGAGGGCGGCGGCGCGCCCGGCCTCGGGCAGCGTGGTCAGGTCGGCCTCGCACCAGGGCAGCTCGACGGTGTCGGGGACGAGCTGCACGGGCTCGCCCGACTCCCTGGCCCGGAAGCAGGCACGCAGGTTGGGGTGGCGGCGCAGCAGCTCCGCGCCGGCGGCGCGCAGGGCCGCGGGGTCGACGGTGCCTTCGAGGTCGGTGACGATCTGGAGGGTGTACACATCGACGGCGTCGGCGTCGGCACCGTCCGCGCCCCCGGCCGCTTCCGCCAGCTCGGCGTGGAAGAGCATGCCCTGCTGGAGCGGGGTCAGGGGCAGCACGTCGGTGAGGCGGGCGGCCGGTGCCAGCTCCGCGAGCTCGCGCTCGTACGTCTCGATCTCCGTCTGCTCCACCGCGACCAGCGGCAGGTCCGATGGCGTCAGGCCGCCGGCGCGCGGGGCGTGCGCGGCGAGGACCTCAAGGGCCCGGAACCAGGTGTGCGCCACGTCGGCCGCGTCCTCGGCGGAGACCGACTCGCCCGCCCAGGTCCAGTTGGCGATCAGGTGCGGCCCGTCGGCGCGGTCCTCGGTCGCCGGGGTGACGTCGAGGAGGTGCGGCAGCGGCATGCCGGGGTGCGCGCCGGTGCCGACGACGCCGTCACCGCCCGCGGGCTCCCACAGGGCCGCGTCGCGCGTGTCGAAGCGGCCCATGTAGTTGAAGCCGATCTGCGGCCTGTCGTACGCGGCCAGGGTGCGGGCGGCGTGCGGGTTGAGGTAGCGGAGCAGGCCGAAGCCGACGCCCCGGTCGGGCAGTTCGCGCAGGCACTCCTTGACGCGCTTGAGGGCGGTCGCGAGGGCGGGGCCGCCGGCCCACACCTCGTCCCAGTCCAGCGTGCCGGGGTCGAGCCGGACGGGGAAGGCGCTGGTGAACCAGCCGACGGTGCGGGACAGGTCCAGGTCGTCGGCGAGCTGCTCGCGGCCGTGGCCCTCCAGCTCGATGAGGGTCTGCGTGTAGTGGGCGTGGCCGTGGCGCCTGCGCCAGTCGGCGACGGCGAGCGCGAGGCCGGTCAGCAGGACGTCGTTGACCTCGGCGCGGAAGGCCGCGGGCACGTCGGTGAGGAGCGGGGCCGTGACGTGCGGCGGCAGTTCGAGGCGCAGGGTGCGGATGGTGCCGTACACGTCCTTGGCCGGGTCGAGCCTGCGGGTGCCGACCAGCGGGTCGGGGCCGGCGAGGGTGCGCTGCCACAGGGCGAGTTCGGGGCCCCGCACCTCGGTGCGGGCCTGCTCGGTGAGCAGCCGGGACCAGGCGCGGTAGGAGGTGCCGACGGGTTCGGGGGTGCGGCCCGCGCAGGCGTCGGCGAGGTCGGGCAGCAGGATGCGCCAGGAGACGCCGTCGACGACGAGGTGGTGGGCGGCGATGACGAGGCGGTCGGTGTCGTCGGCCGCCCCGGTGCGCAGCAGCACCGCCTGGATCATGACCCCGGCGGTGGGGTCGAGCCGGGCGCGGGCGGCGGCGGCCTGGCGTTCGGCGAAGCCCGGCAGGTCCTTGGCGGCCGACGCGTCGGTCTCGGTGACCAGCCCGGTGCCCGCGAGGGACCCCTTCGGCAGTACGTCGAGCTGCCAGAGGCCGGGCGCCGGCTCGTGGGCGCGCAGGCGCAGGGCGTCGTGGTGGTCGACGAGGGTGTGCAGCGCGGCGTCGAGCCGGGCGGCGTCGAGGCCCGCGGGGACGCGGACGACGACGTGCTGGCTGTACTTGACCACGGGGCCGCTCAGGGTGCGGGTGTCCTCGTGGAGCTGGGCGGCGATCGGCGTGAGGTCGACGACGCCGGTGCCGTCGTCGGCCGTGGTCCTCGCGGCGGTGTCCGCCTCGGTGGCGACGGCGGCGAGGGCGGCGACGGTCTTGCGGGTGAAGACGTCGCGGGTGGTGAGGGCGAGTCCGGCCTTGCGGGCGCGGCTGACGACCTGGATGGAGCGGATGCTGTCGCCGCCGAGGACGAAGAAGTCCTCGTCGATGCCGAGGTCGGTGATGCCGAGCACGTCGCCGAAGATGCCGGTGAGGAGGCGTTCGCGCTCGTCGCGGGGGCCGCGCCGGGTGCTCGCCTGGTCGCTCCCGGCGGGCTCGGGCAGGGCCTTGCGGTCCAGCTTGCCGTTGGCGGTCAGTGGCATCGCGTCGAGCACGAGCCAGGTCGAGGGGACCATGTACTCGGGGAGGAGGCCCGCGAGTTCGGTGCGGACGCGGGAGGCGTCGACGTGCTCGCCGGTGAGGTAGGCGACCAGGCGCGGGTTGCCCGATGCGTCGGGCAGCACGGCCACGGCGGCGTCGGCCACGGAGCCGAGTGAGCGGATGACGGTCTCGATCTCGCCGGTCTCGACGCGGCGGCCACGGATCTTGACCTGGTGGTCGCGGCGCTCGATGAACTCCAGCTGCCCGTCGGGGCGCTGCACCACGCGGTCACCGGTGCGGTACATCCGCTTGCCCGCCCCGGCGAACGGGTCCGCCATGAACGTGCCCGCCGTGCGTACGGGATCGTCGAGGTACCCCCGGCCGACACCGGCGCCGCCCACGTACAGCTCGCCGGGGACACCGACCGGCACCGGCCGCAGCTCGTCGCTCAGCACGTACAGCCGCGTGTTGCGCACCGCGCCGCCGATCGGGACACGCCCGCTGGGCTGCCGGTCCCCGGCACGGATCACCGCATGGGTGACGTCGTCCGAGCACTCGGTGGGACCGTAGGCGTTCATCAGCGGCACCTGCGGGAAGCGCGCGAACCACCGCTCGCACAGGTCCACCGGCAGCGCCTCGCCCGTCACCATCAGCCACCGCAGGGCCGGCAGTTCCGGGGTGATCTCCTCGACGTCCCAGGAGTCCAGGGCGGCCCGCAGGAGGGACGGCACGACTTCGAGGACTTCCACGCGCTCGTCCCGTACGGCCCCGAAGAGCGCCGCCGGGTCCGCCGCCATCTCCACGCCCGAGACCCGCACCCGGCCGCCCACGATGAGCGGGGCCAGCATCTGCCAGACCGAGACGTCGAAGGTCAGCGGCGCGTTCTGCACCACCGCCTCGCCCGCCGTCAGGTCCAGGTCGCCGACCTTCGCCCACAGGTGGTTGACCATGCCGGCGCGGTGCACCATCGCGCCCTTCGGACGGCCCGTGGACCCGGACGTGAACATCACGTACGCCAGGTCGAGACCGCCGCCGAGGGCGGGGAGTTCCCTGGTGTTCAGCGCGTCCTCGGGGGCCGCGAGCGGCAGCACGGGCACCTCGCCCGCGAAGGCCAGCGCCACGTCCTCGTGCTCGGCACCGACGAGCAGCAGTCGCGCCCCGCTGTCCCGCAGCAGGCCGGCGTTGCGCGCGTGCGGGGCCGCCGGGTCGAGCGGCAGCCAGGCGCAGCCCGCGCCGAGCACGCCGAGGATGCCCGCGACGAACGGCGTCCCCGGATCGGCGAGCACCGCGACGACCGACCGCTCGGGGACCGCGGCGGCTTCGAGCCGTGCCGCGACACCGCCCGCGCGCCGCACCAGCTCCGCGTACGTGACGGTCCCCGCGGGGTCCACGACGGCGGGCGCGTCGGGGGTACGGGCGGCCATGGCGCGCACCAGTTCGACGACACCCTCGTACGCGTCGTCCCGTGCGGGACCGTGCAGCAGGCCCGCCGTCTCGCCGGGCGCGACGACGTCGACGCGGGCCAGCGGGGTCTCCGGGTCCATCGCGGCGAGCCGGCCGACGAAGGACTCGAAGCGGTGCAGGTGCGCCGCGAGTTCATCGTCCTCGTACAGCTCGGGGTTGCCGTCGAGGTGGATCTCCAGGGAGCCGTCGGCACCGTTCAGGACCGTCATGATCAGGTCGTTGACGATGCCGGTGGACAGATTGGTGACGACGCCGCGGCAGGCGGGGCCGAAGGCCAGCTCCGGGTCCTGGTTGAGGACGTTGATGAACGGGCCGAACGCCCGGCGGTCGTCGATGCGCAGGCCCATGTCGCGCCGGACCCGGTCGCCCCGGTAGCGCTGGTGCTTGAGCGCGCCCGCGACCTCCGTCCAGGCGGACCGCAGCAGCTGGTTGCGGGTCATGCCGGGGCGCACCCGGACCGCGAGGGGCAGGTAGTTGGCGAGCATGCCGGGGATCTCGCGGCTGACGGCGCCGACGCGGGCGGTGACCGGGAGGGTGAGCAGCGGTTCGGCGACGCCGGTCACGCGCTGCACGTAGGCGGCCATGGCGGCGACCATCAGGACCGGCATGGTGACCTTGCCGTCGCTCGCCATGTCCCGCAGGGCCCTCGTGGCGTCGGGCGTCAGGCGTGCGGTGTGGCGCAGGGTGCCGCGGCCGGGGGCGGGCTCACGGGCGGAGAGGGAGACCAGCTCGGGCGAGGAGTCGGGGGCGTCGACGAGGCGGCCCGTCCAGTAGGCGCGGTCGCGCTCCACGTGCCGCGACGCGAGGTAGTCGCGCTCGGCGTCCACCAGCTTGTGGAAGGCCGGGATGGCGGCGGCGTCGAGGTCGCGCTCGTGGAGGCCGGCCGCGAGCTGGGCGTAGAGCGTGGCCAGCTTCGGGTACATCAGGGCGCGGCTGTAGCCGTCGGACAGGATGTGGTGCATGCACAGGTAGAGCAGGTGCTGCTCGGGGCCGAGCTTCAGCAGGGCGCTGCGGAAGAGCGGGAAGTCGGTGACCTTCAGCGGTTCGGCGAGGTCGGCCTCCATCCACCGGCCGGCGGCGGCGCGCGGCTCGGCCTCGGAGCTGAGGTCGACGACGGTGAGCGGCAGTTCGCCGAGCGGGCACACCCTCTGCTGCGGGGTGCCGTCCTCATCGGTGAAGCGCACCCGCAGGCCCTCGGCCTCCTCGCCGAGGCGGCGCAGGGCGCGGCCGAGCAGCCCCGCGTCGAGCGGGCCCGTCAGCTCGATGCAGTCCGCCATGTTGTAGGCCAGCGGCCCGGTGGCGAACTGCTCGTCGAACCAGATCTCGGCCTGCGCGGCCGTGAGCGGCAGCGCCACTCCCCCGGGTGTCTTCATCGCAATGCTCTCCTCAGACCTGAAATTCGACGGCGGGCTCAGCGGGAAACGGATTCGAGTCCCGCGGTGGCGGCGAAGTCCGCCGGATCACCGAAATCCGGCCCTTCCTGAATTCCGGCACCGCCCGGGAGAACGCCGGGCGCGAAGGAGTTGCGCACCCACTCGTCGTGGTAAATCGATTCCATATAGCGTTCGCCGAGGTCGGGCGAGATGGTGACGGCCGTCACCTGTTCGTCGCGGTAATTGCGGTGCAGCCAGTCGAGGGCGCCGTGCACGACGGTGCCGGTGGAGCCGCCGAAGAGGAAGCCCTGCCGCATCAGCTCCCGGCAGGTCCGTACGGTGTCCGCCTCGGGGACGAGGACCACGTCGTCGACGAACGACTCGTCGAGCAGGGCGGGCCGCACGCTGGTGCCGAGCCCGGGGATGTGGCGGGTGCCCGCGGGGCCGCCGAAGGTGACGGAACCGACGCTGTCCACGGCGACGATGCGGACGCCGGGCCGCGTCTCGCGGAAGTAGCGGGCGCAGCCCATCAGGGTGCCCGTGGTGCCCGCGCCGACGATCAGCACGTTCAGGTCGGGGAACTGGGCGGCGATGGCGGGGGCGGTGGTGCGGTAGTGGGCCATCCAGTTGCCGGGGCTGCGGTACTGGTTGAGCCAGACCTTCTTCTCGTCGGCCGCGACCAGCGCCTCGACGTGCCGGATGCGGGCGCCGAGGAAGCCCTCCGTCTCGTGCGGCTCCGTGATGACGTGCACCTCGGCGCCGAAGGCCTCCATCGTGCGCCGGGTCACCGCGTTGCACCGGGAGTCCGTCACGCACAGGAAGCGGAAGCCGCGGCTCGCCGCGAGCACGGCGAGGGCGACGCCCATGTTGCCGGACGAGGACTCCACCAGGGTCGTGCCGGGGCCGAGCACACCGGCCGCCTCGGCCTGCGCGACGATCTCGCGCGCGGCCTTCAGCTTGATGGAACCCGCGAAGTTGAAGCCCTCGACCTTCAGAAAGAGACGGCGCCCGGAGAACGGCTGGAGATTGACGAAGAGGTCGCTGACATCGAATTCATGCGACGCGGATATCACTGGCAATGGAGTCTCCTGGCCGACGGCAGCAACGATTTGACCTCGTCGTAGAGACTTCCGGGTCCGGCTGACCATGCACTGACGGACTGCTGACACTGCTCTGACGGCATCCGCGGGCCCGTCGGCACTTGGTCAGTCCGTCGTCAGTTGACGGTCAGCGGGGCCGTCAATTCTGAATCCGACCACCCCTGTCCGCACGTAGAGGAGCGCGGCTTGAAACGGCCAGCCACCATCAGCGACGTCCTTCCGCTGTCGCCCCTCCAGCAGGGTCTGCTGTTCCTCAGCGAGTACGACCGCGAAGGTCTCGACGTCTACACCATCCAGCTGGTGGCGGATCTGGACGGCCTCACTGCGGAGGGCGGGCGCTCCCTGCGGGCCGCGGCCGGCGCGCTCCTGGAACGGCACCCCAACCTCCGGGCGTGCTTCAGGCACCGCAAGTCCGGCGACGCGATCCAGGTGGTCCCCACGCGGGTGGAGCCGCCCTGGCGGGAGGTGGAGGTCCCGGCCGCCGACGACACCGGCGCGGCGTTCGACCGGGTCGCCGAGGAGGACCGCGTACGCCGCTTCGACCTCGCGAAGCCGCCGCTGCACCGCTTCACGCTGGTGCGCGCGGCGGACGGCCGGTGCCGCCTGGTGTGGACGGTGCACCACATCGTCGTCGACGGCTGGTCGATGGCCGCGCTCAGCCGTGAGCTGGTCGAGCTCGCCCGGCCCGGCGCCTCGGCCGCCGCGCTCCCGGCCGCCGCCCCGTACCGCTCCTATCTGTCCTGGCTGGCGGCGCAGGACAGGGACGCCGCCCGCGCCGCCTGGCGCACCGCGCTCGCCGGGGTGACCGAGCCGACCCGCCTCGTACCGCCCGCCCGGCGGGCGGCACCGCCCGGCGCCGCGCTGCCCGAGGCGCTGCCGCTGCGGCTCTCCGCCGCCTCGTCGAAGGCCCTGGCCGCGTTCGCGAGGAACCGGGGCCTGACCGTCAACTCCGTGGTGCAGGGCTGCTGGGCGCTGCTCCTGTCCCGCCTCACCGGCCAGGAGACGGTGGTGTTCGGCGCCGTGACCTCGGGCAGGCCCGCGCAGGTGCCCGACGTCGAGCGCATGGTGGGCCTCTTCGCCAACACCCTGCCCGTCCCGGTCACCGTCGACCCGGCCCGCACCCCCGCCGAACTCTTCGCCGACGTGCAGCGCCGCCAGGGCGGGCTGCTCGATCACGAGCACCTGACCCTCGCGGACGTCCAGCAGCTCACGGACGTGCGGGGCGAGCTCTTCGACACCGCGCTGATGTTCCAGAACTTCCCGGTGGGCAGGGTTCCGCTCGACGCGGGCGCGCACGCGGAGATCCGGTCGGCGACGCACTATCCGCTGACCCTCACCGTCTTCCCCGGCGACGAGACCGGCCTCACCCTCAACCATGTGCCGGCCCGCCTCTCCCGCGCCGACGCCGAACGCCTCGGCGCCCGCTTCGTGCGGCTCCTCGAAGCCGCCGTCGCCCGCCCCGACGAGCCGAGCGGGCGCCTCGACGTCCTCGACGGGGCCGAGCGTTCCCGGGTCCTGAGCGCGCGCGACGGTGCCGAACGGCCGCTGCCCGCGCCCTGGCTGCCGCCGCTGCTCGCCCAGTGGGCCGCCCGTACCCCGGACGCGCCCGCCGTGCGCGACGGCGACCGGAGCCTGACGTACGCGGAGCTGCACGGCAGGGCCGAACGGCTCGCCCTCGACCTGCGGGCCGCAGGAGCCGGGCCCGAGCGGGTGGTCGCCATCGCGCTCGACCGTTCCGTCGACCTCGTCGTCGCGGCGCTCGCCGTGCTGCGCTCCGGCGCCGCCTATCTGCCGCTCGACCCGGACTACCCCGCCGACCGGCTCCGCCACATGCTGGCCGACGCCGCGCCCGTGGTGACGCTGACCAGCGCCTCCGTCGCCGACCGCCTCGGCGCGGACGCCGTGCCCGGCGGGGCCTGGCTGCTCGGCGGCGACGGCGCCTGGCAGCGGGGGGAGGAGCCGGCCGACGCCGCGTCCGGCACGGGCCCCCCGCGAGTCCACCCGGGCCACCCCGCGTACGTCATCTACACCTCGGGCTCCACCGGGCGCCCCAAGGGCGTCGTCGTGCCGCACGGCGCGCTCACCAACCTCGTCTGCGACATGCTGCGGCGCTTCGGCGTCGGCCCCGACGACCGCTTCCTCGCGGTGACGACGTTCGGCTTCGACATCGCCAACCTGGAGCTCTTCGTCCCCCTCGCCGCCGGCGCCGAGCTGATCGTCGCGCCGCGCGAGACCGTGCGCGACCCGAAGGCGCTCGCCGCCGCCATCGCCGCGACCGGCGCCACGCTGATGCAGGCCACCCCAGGGCTCTGGCAAGCGCTCGTCGCCGAGGCCCCGTCCAGCGTGGCCGGGCTCACCGCGCTCGTCGGCGGCGAGGCCCTGCCCGAGGCGCTCGCCGAGTCGCTGGCCGAGCGCTGCGCCTCGGTGACGAACCTGTACGGCCCGACCGAGACCACCATCTGGTCGACCTCGGCGGCGGTGCGCCCCGGCGAGCCGCCGACGATCGGCCGCCCCATCGACAACACCCGGGTGTACGTGCTCGACGCCGCCCTGCGGCCGGTGCCCGACGGCGCCTTCGGCGAGCTGTACATCGCGGGCGGCGGCGTGGCCCGCGGCTACCTCGGCCGCCCCGCCCTGACCGCGGGACGCTTCGTCACCGACCCGTACGGGCCGCCCGGCACCCGCATGTACCGCACGGGCGACATCGCCCGCTGGGACCCGGCCACCGGCTCCCTGGAGTACGCGGGCCGCACCGACCACCAGGTGAAGATCCGCGGCTACCGCATCGAACTCGGCGAGATCGAGTCCGTGCTCGCCGCCCAGCCGGGCGTGGACCAGGCCGTGGTCACCGCCCGCACCGGCCCGCGGGGCGACGCCCTGCTGGCCGCCTATGTCGTACCGGCAGGGGCCGACCGCGACCGGCTGCGGGAGCGCGCGTCAGCGGTGTTGCCCGAACACATGGTCCCTGCCGTGTACGTCCCTCTGGACGAACTGCCGCTCACCCCGAACGGCAAGATCGACCGCAAGGCGCTGCCCGAACCGCCCCGTGAGCGCACCGGGCCGGGGCGGGCGCCCGCCGGCGCGCACGAGGAGCTGCTCTGCGCCGTCTTCGCGGAGGTGCTCGGCGTCGACCGGGTCGCCCCCGACGAGGACTTCTTCGCGCTCGGCGGCCACTCGCTCTCGGCGACGCGGGTGACGAACCGGCTCCGCGCCGAACTGGGCGACGACGTCCCCGTCCGGGCGCTCTTCGAGCACCGCACCGCCGCGGCCCTCGCGGCCTCGCTCACCGCCGGGGGCGACGGGCAGCGCACCCCGGACCGCCCGCCCCTGCTCCCCTCCGCCGAGGGCGGCCCCGCGCCCCTCTCCCCCGCCCAGCGCAGGCTCTGGTTCCTGTCCCGCATGGAGGAGCAGGGCATCGAGGAGACGGCGGGCTCCGGCGCGGGCACGTACAACATCCCCCTGGCGCTGCGCCTGAGCGGGCCGCTGGACGCCGCCGCGCTCGCCGCGGCCCTGGCGGACGTCGTGGCCCGCCACGCCGGCCTGCGCACCGTCTTCGCCGAGGCGGACGGCCTGCCCTCGCAGCTCGTCCTGACGCCCGCGGAGGCCGCGGAGGCCGGGGCGCGCCTGGAGTACGTGCCGCTGACCGAGGCGGAGCTGCCCGGCGCGCTCGCCGCCGAGGCGGGCACGGTGTTCGACCTGGCGGCCGAGGTGCCGCTGCGGGCACGGCTGTTCGCGCTCGGCGCCGACACCCACGTCCTCACCCTGACCCTCCACCACATCGCCGCCGACTGGTGGTCCCTGGACCCGCTGGCCCGCGACCTCTCCGCCGCCTACACGGCCAGGACGGCGGGCCGGGCGCCCGAATGGCGGCCGCTGCCCGTGCGGTACACCGACTACGCGCGCTGGCAGCGCGAGCTGCTCGGCGACAAGGACGACCCGGACAGCTTCGCCGCCCGCGAACTGGCGCACTGGCGCCGGGAGTTGGCGGACATACCGGAGGAGCTGGACCTGCCCGCCGACTTCCCGCGCCCGGCCCGCGCCACCCGGCGCGGCTCCGACGTCACCCGCACCGTCCCCGCCGAGGTGCACGGCCGCCTCGCCGAGCTGGCCCGGCGGGACGGCGCCAGCCTCTTCATGACCGTCCAGGCGGGCCTCGCGGCGCTGCTCACCCGGCTCGGCGCCGGGGACGACATCCCGCTCGGCTCCGCGGTCGCGGGCCGCACCGACGAGCAGGTGCGCGACCTCGTCGGCTTCTTCGTGAACACGCTCGTCCTCCGCACCCGCACCGGCGGCGACCCCACCTTCAGGGAACTGCTCGGCCGGGTCCGGGAGACCGACCTGACGGCGTACGCCCACGCCGAACTGCCCTTCGAGCACCTCGTGGAGGAGCTGAACCCGGCCCGTTCCCTGGGCCGCCAGCCGCTGTTCCAGGTGATCCTGGCCTTCCAGGCGGGCGCCGACCCGCTGCCCGGCCTGCCGGGGCTCACAGCGACCGTGGAGAAGGCGCCCACCACGACCGCCAAGTTCGACCTGTCCTTCCAGGTCACCGAGGTCAGGGCCGCGGACGGCGCACCCGGCGGCCTGGAGGTCCTGCTCGAATACAGCGAGGACCTGTTCACCCGCGACACCGCGGCCCGCCTCGCGGGGTCCCTGGTCACGCTGCTCGCCTCCGCGGCGACCGACCCCGACGCCCCGCTGAGCCGCCTCGCCCTGCTGACCGGCGACGAGCGCGCCGCCCTGCTGAGCACCGGCACGGGACCGCGCACCGAAGTGGCACCGCTCACCCTGCCCGCCCTGTTCGAGAGCCACGTCCGCCGGGACCCCGGCCACCCGGCCCTGGTCGACCCGGCCCCCGAGGGCGCCGCCGGCGCGCGCACGCTGACGTACGCCGCACTGGACGCCGAGGCCAACCGGCTCGCCAGGGACCTCGTGGCCCGCGGCGTGGGCCCCGGCTCCGTCGTCGCGCTCGCCCTGCCGCGCTCGCCGCTGACGGCCGTCGCGCTGCTCGGCGTCCTGAAGGCGGGCGCCGCCTATCTGCCGGTCGACCCGGACTACCCCGCCGACCGCGTGGCGTACATGCTCACCGACGCCGAACCTGCCGAGGTCATCACCGCCGAAGCCGTCGCGGGACGGCTGCCCGCCGGGCATCGCGCCCCGCTGGTCCTCGACGCGCCGGACACCCGCGAACGGCTCGGGCACCTCGCCGGCCACGCCCTGTCCGACGCCGAGCGGACCCGCCCGCTCTCCCCGCGGGACGCCGCGTACGTCATCTACACCTCCGGGTCCACGGGCCGCCCCAAGGGCGTCGTCGTGCCGCACGCGGGCGCGGTGAACCTCGCCGCGGGCCAGCGGGAACGGCTCGGCACGGGCCCCGGCACACGGGTCCTGCAGTTCGCCTCGTTCAGCTTCGACGCGACCGTGTGGGAGCTGTGCGCCTCGCTGTACGCGGGCGGCACCCTGGTGTTCGCCACCGCCGAGGCACGGCTCTCCGGCGAGCTGCTGGCCGCGTTCGCCACCGACCAGCGGATCAACCACGCCGTCCTGCCGCCCACCGTGGTCGCCGGCATCCCCGAGACGTGCACGCTCCCCGACGACCTGCTGCTGCTCGTCGGCGGCGAGGCCTGCCCGCCCGCGGTGGCGCGCCGCTGGTCGGCGACGCACACCTTCCACAACGCCTACGGTCCGACGGAGACCTCCGTCTGCGCCACCGTGAGCGACCCCCTCGACGGCGCGGGCAGGCCGCCGATCGGCCGCCCGCTCGACAACTTCCGCACGTACGTGCTCGACGCGGCGCTCGCGCCCGTCCCGCCCGGCGTCACCGGGGAGCTGTACGTGGCGGGCGCGGGGCTCGCGCGCGGCTACCTCGGCCGGCCCGGCATCACCGCCGACCGCTTCGTCGCCGACCCGTTCGGGCCGCCGGGCACCCGCATGTACCGCACGGGCGACCGGGTGCGACTGCGCGGGGACGGCCAGCTCGACTACGTGGGCCGCGCCGACCATCAGGTGAAGCTGCGCGGCTACCGCATCGAGCCCGGCGAGATCGAGGCCGTCCTGACCCGCCACCCGGTGATCGAGCAGGCGGCGGTCCGCGTCACCCGGCACGGTGACGGGCCCGCCCAGCTCACCGCGTACGTGGTGCCGCTCCCCGGCGTGGCCCAGGTGGACGTCCCCGTCCTGCGGGCCCACGTCGCCGCGGCGCTGCCCCAGCACATGGTCCCCGCGGCCCTGGTCACCCTGCCCGCCCTGCCGCTCACCGCCAACGGCAAGCTGGACACCGCGGCGCTGCCCGCGCCCGGCGCAGCCGCCGCCGCGGTCGCCGCGGGCGGGCGGTCCCCCGCGACGGAGGCCGAGGCCGTGATCGCGGAGGTGTTCAGTGAAGTGCTCGGCCACGAGGTGACCGACGCGGACGCCGACTTCTTCGCGAGCGGCGGCGACAGCCTGCGCTCGGTGCGGGTGGTGAGCCGCGCGGCCAAGGCGGGGCTGCGGATCTCCCTGGCGGACGTGTTCACCCACAAGACGGTGGCCGCCCTGGCCGCTGCCGCCACCGCGGCGGATTCCGCTTCCGCCTCCGCTTCCGGCGCGCTCACGCCGGTCCTCGCCATCCGCCCCACCGGGGACGCCGCCCCGCTGTTCTGCGTGCACGGCGGCGTGGGCTTCGGCCTGCCGTACGCGAACCTCGCCCGGCACCTGGACGAGCGCCGCCCGGTCTACGCGCTCCAGTCGGAGGGCATCGCACCGGACGCCGCCTGGGACCGGCCGCGTGACGTGCGCGCCCTCGCCGCCACGTACGTCGCGCGCGTCAGGGAGGTGCAGCCGCACGGCCCGTACCACTTCATCGGCTGGTCGTTCGGCGGTCTCGTGGCGCACGAGATGGCCGTGCAGCTCCAGGAGGCCGGTGAGCGCACGGCGTTCCTGGGCGCCCTGGACAGCTTCCCGGTGGCCGCGGGGGACGTACCGCCGTCCGACGAGGAGATCCTCGCGAACTTCCTGGAGCACGTCGGGGAGTTCGGGGACGCCGAGGCGTTCGGCGAGGACGACCTGCGGCGGCTGATGGGTGTGATGCGGCACCACACCGACATCGCCTGGGAGTTCACGCCCGGCCGCTTCGAGGGCGGGCTCACCCTGTTCGCGGCGACCGGCGACCGCCCGGCCGGCGACCTGCCCGCCCGGTGGGCCCCGCACGTCGGCGGGCCGCTCGACGTACGCGACGTGCCGTGCGGACACGAGCAGATGCTCGGCCCCGCGGCGGCGCGGCTCATCGGCGAGGCGACGGAGGCGGCACTGCGGCGGGCATGACGGAGCGCCGGCGGTCCCGTCGGGGCCGCCGGCGCGGTGGTGTCGCGGGTGCGCCGCTACTGGAGCGACGGGTCCTGGGTGAGGATCGCCTGGTAGAGGTGGGCGAGGCGGCGGCTCGGCTTGAGGCCGAGGTCACGGTCGAGCTGCTTGCGCGTGCGGTGGAAGATGTCGATCGCCTCCGACTGCCTGCCGCAGCGGTACAGCGCGAGCATCAGCTGCTCGCTGAACCGCTCGCGCTCGGGGTACTGGGCGAGGAGCTGCTTGAGCTCCGGGATGACGACCGCCGCGTCGCCGCCCTGGAGCTGCGCGGAGATCAGGTCCTCACGGGCGGTCTTGCGCTGTTCGTCGAGGCGCAGCGCAACGGCGCGGCAGCGCGGCCCGTCGCTCGCGTCGAGGAGCGCCGGCCCCCGCCACATGCCGAGCGCCTCCCGCAGCAGGCCGATGGCCTCCTGGGGCCGGTCGTTGACGAGTCCCGCGCCGCGTTCGGCGGTGCGCAGGAAGCGGTAGGCGTCGAGGGCGTCCTCGGTCTCGTTGAGCACGTAGCCGTTGTCGACGGTCCGGACGAGACCCTGGTCGGAATCGTCGAGGCCGAGTTCCCCCAGCGACTTCCGCATGCGCTTCACGTTCGCCTGGAGCGCGTTCCTGGCGTTCTTGAGCGGGGCCTCTCCCCACATCTCGTCTATCAGCTCGTCGAAGGAGACGACCTGCCCCGGATTGAGCGCGAGCATGGCGACCATGACGCGGATCTTCTTCGCCCGCATGCCGACCGTTTTGTGGCCGTCCCCCACGAGTAGCGGACCCAGAATGGAAATCTGCACTAATCCCCCTGTTGTAACCGGTCAGCGCATCGATAAGCCCCCAACTCACGCCCGTGGGCCGGTCCCCGTTGCGGGGGTGGCCCGCGCGGTCCGGCTACGAAAGAGAAGTGAGGGATTCGGTGCGCACCTCAATTCTCGGGCAGGGCGGCAGAATCCGAAACTGTACCTTGGTACATGAGCTGGTAAACCTGCGCGACGAGGCCGACTTGCAGGCGCGACTCGACTCCCAATTTCGCGAGTATGCTTGCGACATGGGCCTTCACCGTGCGTTCGGTGACGCGTAACCTGCTCGCGATACCCCGGTTGGAAAAGCCCGCGCCGAGCAGCGAGAACACCTGTCTTTCCCGCTCGGACAGCAGGTCCACCCGGTCGAGCTCCGGGCGCCAGCGCGCTGCGGCCGCGGTCACGTCGGCCGGATCGGCCGCTGGTTCAGCCATGAGAACACCCCCGTGCGCCCTAGCACGGACCCCCGGATATCGGCCAATGGGCGCACCGCGAGTGTACAACTTTCGCCACAGGGCACACACGTTTCACACCATGCCCATCATTCCCGATCACGGTGACGAGCGCGGCGGATCGTGAGCTGATGGCACATGAACGCAGTTCAGGGGGGCCCGAGTGGTCTCGGGCCCCCCTGCGGCCGGCCGGTCACCGGCCGTCACGGATCACTTCGTTTCGGCCAACGCCCCCACCCGGGCCGCGGCCGGTACCCGCACCTGCTGCGAGTCGTCCTGGTGGGCGAGGCGCGAGGGCCACCAGGTCTTCCAGCCGAGCAGCGTCACCACCGAGGGCAGCACCACGATGCGGATCAGCGTCGCGTCGAGCAGCACCGCGCAGGCCATGCCCACGCCCATCTGCTTCATCTCGATGAAGTTCAGCGAGGCCAGGAGCGCGAACACCGACACCATCACCACGGCCGCGCTGGTCACCACGCCCGCGGTGCGGGTGATGCCCTGCTCGACGGCCTCGCGGACCCCGAGTCCGCCGCGGGCCGCCTCGCGGATACGGCTGACGACGAAGACGTGGTAGTCCATCGAGAGGCCGAGCAGGATGACGAAGAGCATCAGCGGCAGCCACGCCACCACCCGGCCCGTCGACTCGAAGTCGAGGATGCCCTCGGCCCAGGTCCGCTGGAAGATCAGCGCGAGCAGTCCGAACGAGGCGACCGCGGACAGGACGTTGAGGACCACGGTGATCAGCGCCAGCATCACCGAGCGGAAGGCGATCGCCATGACGAGGAAGGTCAGCGCGAGGGCGATGCCGAGCACCCACGGCATCTTCTCGACCACGTTCGCGCGGTAGTCCACGTCGTAGGCGACGTCGCTGCCGCCGACGGCGAACTCGGCTCCGGGCACCTTGCCGACCGTCTCGGGGGCGATGTCCGTGCGCAGCCTGGCGAGGGACTTCTGCGCGTCGGGCGAGCTGCTGTTGAAGCGGGTGCCGATGGCGACGGTGGCGATGGTGCCGTCCTCGGAGATCCGCACCTCCGGTTCGGGCGTCCTGGTGAACAGGCTGTCCTTGCCCGCCCTCTCGACGAGCTCGGCCATGACCGCGGCGAGCCGGTCGCGCCGGTCCTCGGGGACCTTGACGGCGACGGTGTGCGTGTCGGCCTGGCTCGGGAAGGACTGCACGAGCCGGTCGTTGGCCTGCATCGCGGGGATGGAGCGCGGCAGGTCGTCGATGCCGGTGGCCTTCAGCTTCAGGTCGAGGGCGGGCAGCGCGAGGGCGAGCAGGGCGCCGACGGAGACGACCAGCGAGATCACCGGGTGGCGCAGCGACGGCTTCAGCATGGCCGACCACAGGCGCGGCTTGCCGCTGCGCGCGGTCAGCCGCCAGACGAGGGGCACGCGCGGCTTGTCGAGGAAGCGCCCGAACTTGGAGAGCAGCGCGGGCAGGGCGGTCAGCGAGGCGACGATCGCGATGGCCACGACGAGGACGGCTCCGGTGGCCATCGACTCGAAGGCGACGTGGCCCGCGAGGTAGAGGGCGCCCATGGACACCATCACGACCAGGCCCGACACCATCACGGCGTGTCCGGAGGTGGCGGCGGCGATCTCGATGGCGTCGACGTTGTTCGAGCCGAGCGCCCGCTCCTCGCGCTGCCGCTTCAGGTAGAAGAGGGAGTAGTCGACGCCGATGGCCATGCCCATCAGGACGATGATGTGGGTCACCGGGCCGGGGTCCGGCACGAGCTGGGAGGCGACGCCCCACAGGCCGAGCCCCGCGAGCACCGCGGAGAGGCCGAGCAGCACGGGCACGCCCGCCGCCACGATGGCGCCGAAGACGAAGACCATCACCAGGAGGGTGACCGGCAGGCTGAGCACGGTGGCCTTGCCGAGGTCCTCGTTGAGCATCTCGTTCAGACCGGCCTTGATGGAGCCGGCGCCGACCAGCTCGACGCGGACGTCGTCGTGCTCCTTCTGGGCGGCGGCGACGCCGTCGATCAGCGGCTGCACCCGGGTGTCCGCCGTCTCGGGGTCGCCCTTGAGCACCACGGGGACCACGAGCGCGGAGCCGTTCGGCGCGGGCACCGGGTCACCGATCGAGGCGATGCCCTTGACGTCCCGCAGCTCGGCGACCGCGGCGTCGGCGGCGCGGCCCGCCGCCTCGCGGTCGAACTTCCTGCCCTCGTAGGGGGTGACGAGGATGTTCTCCACGGCCCGGTCCTCCAGACCGCCGCTCTTGGCGATCTCGGCGGCCCGTCCCGACTGCCCGATGGCGAGGTCCGCGTTGGTGGCGCGCTGCGTTCCCGTCGCACTGCCGGCCGCCAGAGCGCCGATCACGAATACCACCCACAGTGTGATCGCCCACCACGGATGTGTGGCGCTCCACCGCGCCATCCGCGTGATCAGGTTCTTGCTGCCCACGATTACCTTTCCCCTCCGGTGCTGTACTGCCGCGCACTTCCGATGTGCCCAAAACTAGTGATGGGCCGCTGATCACACACGGGTACAACTACCCCGAGGTGAGGGGGAGTTTCTTCTACTTGACATCCGTGCACAACCGCCATGACGAATTGGTGCCAGTTCTTTATGGAATTCCGCAGGCACTACTGATCCGTCGTCGCCGTGACGTGCCAGCCGCGCAATCGCGTACGGAAGGGGCCCGCACCGTCGAGTGCGACCGCCGCGGTGTATCCGGCGTCGGGCAGTACGAGATCGGAGAGCGTCCAGGGGCCGCGGAGACCGGAATCCGGACCGTGCACGGTCACCGGTTCCGCGTGCTCCTCCGCTTCCCGTCCCCCGCCGTGCCCCACGGGCACGGCGAAACCCTGGGTGAGCCGGCCGCCCGCCGCCTTCACGCACGCTTCCTTGCGCGTCCAGAGCCGGGTGAAGACGCGGCCCGCCGCACCGCCCGTGACGAGGTCGCGCTCGGCGGCGGGGAAGAACCGCCGCGCGAGCCGCAGCGCGTCGCCGTCCGGCCTGAGCGTCTCCACGTCGACGCCGACGGCACGCCCCGACGCGGTCACCGCGAGCAGCGCGAGGTCCCCCGAGTGCGTCAGGCTGTGGCGCAGCCCGGGGGCGCCGGCGACCTCCGGCTTGCCCCAGGGCCCGCGCGAGAAACGCAGCGCGCCCGGCGCCGTGCCCAGCCTGCGGCCGAGTACGTGCCGGGTCGCTCCGTGCGCGATCACGAACCGCCTCCGCAGCTCCTCGCGGGAGGCGAGCGCGGCCCGCGAGCGCTCCTCCGCGTCCAGTACGCCGAGGAGGTCCGCCAGGTCCGCGGGGGCGTCGTCCCGGCCCAGCGGGATGCGCCAGACCTCGACGACGTCCGGGGCCCCGGGGGCCGCCGCGGCGCCGCCGGCGGTCAGGGTCTTCCCACCTTTCCGGAGTGCAGTCCCTGGAAGAGGTTCAGCTTCTGCACGGTGCCCGAGCCCTCCATGAACTCCACGCCCCTTGCGTCCCGCGCCAGCTTGTCGAGCAGCGGGTGTTCGAGGCGCGCGGCGGGCCCGAAGAAGGCCAGCGCCTCCAGCGTGGCGTCCTCGGCGAGTGCGGCGGCGCGCGCCTTGGCCGCCGACGCGAGATGGCCCGCGGCCGGCTTGGCGTCCACGGCCATGGCGGCGCGGTAGGTCAGGGTCCGTGCGGCGTCGATGCGCTGGCCGAGGGCGTCGAAGCGTTCCCGCTCGGCACCGCGCAGCGTGCCCCGCTCCTCGCCGACGTACTCGTGGGCGGCGCGGGCGATGCCGAGGGCGATGGCGGCGACGCTGGGGCGCAGCCGGTTGAAGACCTGCACGATGCTCCACATGCCGCGCCGCGTGGGCGACAGGTGGGCGCCGAGCACCCGGTCCGCGGGCACCCGCACGCCGTCGAGGGTGAGCGCGGAGAACCGCGCGCCGCGCAGGCCGAGCATCGGCAGCGGCTCGGCCCGGAAGCCCGGGTCCGCGGTGTCGACGAGGACGGCGGTCACCCCGAGCCGTTCGGTGCCCGCGACGCGGGCGAAGACGGCGCCGATCCCGGCGCGGGTGGCGTTGCCCACGTACCGCTTGGTGCCGTCCAGGAGGTAGGAGCCGTCCTCCTGCGGGGTGAGCGTGGCGCCCATCTCGCCGATGGCGGAGCCGCGCTCGGGCTCGGTCAGGGCGAAGCAGGTCCAGGTGGGCCGCTCGGCGAGCCGCCCGTAGAACCAGGCGCGCTGCTCCTCGCTGCCGAGCACGTCGAGCAGCACGCCGCTCATGGACGGTCCCGGCGAGGCGAGCATGGTGCCCGCGTCGCCGCGTGCCAGCTCCTCGGCGACGACGACCCGCTCCAGGGTCTCGTGTCCGGGCGCCGCGGGCCTGCCGCCGCCGAGCTCCGCGAGGAACCGCACGGCGGGCAGACCGAGCCGGTCGCGGACGGCCTCGGGGTCCCGGTCGATGTCGAGCGCGCCCGCACGCAGCTCACCTGACCAGTCCGCCACCTGCTCGCGCAGCGCGGCCAGCGGTTCGGGCAGTGCGATCACGGGGTCTCCTCCCGGGCGCCCTCGGTGGTGGCGTAGACGTCGGCGAGCAGCTCCGAGACGTAGGCGTCCCTGCCGGGCCCGTCGCCCGTGAAGCCGTGCGCGCCGAGCAGGCGCAGGATCGTCCGGTCGGTGCGGGTGATCTGTTCCTGGAGGCGCCGGACCGCGTCGCCGCCGGGGCCCTCGCCGAGGGCGCCCTCGATCTCCAGGTGCTCGATGAGGACCTCGGCGAGCGTGCCCTTGACCATCTGCTTCATCAGCAGGGCCGTGCCCTCGGACTCCCGGCCCGCGAGATACGCCACGCAGGCGTCCCGCAGCGCCTCGGAGGCGCCGAGCCGCAGCCAGGCGAGGCCGGTCCGCCACTCCTCGGGCACCGGCGGCTCCGCCGCCCCGTCGGCCGGCGGGGCGAGCACCGCCAGGCCCGTCTCCCCGCCGAGCAGGGGCGCGGGCACGTGCGGCGCGGTCTCGACGCGCTCCGCCGCCCGCTCCTCAAGGAGGGCCCGCGGCACCACGGCGTGGCCGCCGAGGCCCCTCGGCAGGGCGCCCGGGGACAGTGCCCTGCCGAGCAGGGTCAGCGCGGGGACGAGCCCGTCCTCGCGGGCTCTCTCCCTGCACTCCTGCCACTCAGTGCGTGCCGGCATCGGCTCTCCACTCCCCCACGTCGACGGTGCAGTACGCGGCCTGGCCCCGGCTGTCGTCGCGGTCGGCGAGCACGGCACGGCCGCTCGCGGGCGCCCCGCCCAGGAGGGCCGCCCACACCCCGGTGCACGGCAGCCCCGGCAGCGGCCCGACCACCTCCCCTTCGGGCGGCGCGGTCCGGTCGGCGGGGCCGAGGCCGAAGCCGCCGAGCGGCGCCTCCCGGCCGCCGTCCCAGGCGAACAGGAGCGCCACCGCCGAGTCCTCGGTGACCGCGCCGCGGCCGGACGTCGGCATCTCGTACGGCTGCGAGCTCTGGTCGACGACCACGAGCAGTACGCGGCGCAGGCCGCCCCGGCGCGCGTACTCGATGCCCACGCGCAGCGCGGTGAACGGTGCGAGCACGCCCTGGTCGGAGACGGCGAACGCCAGCGGCTCGCCCGGCAGGTGGTGCTTGAGGTAGGCGGCGACCAGTTCGCCGTGCTCGAAGTCGGGCGTCGCGTAGGCGACCACGACGACCTCGGGCGCCTCGTCGGCGGTGAGCGGGCCGAGGCCGCGCAGCGCCGCGTCCGCCAGCTCCACCGACGTACGGCGGCCCGACGCGGCGAACAGATCGCGCCGGAACTCCACGCCGTAGGGGTCCGCGGCCTCCTTCAGGAAGTCCTCGTGCACCTCCGCCGGGTCGTACGCCCTGCCGGGGCCCGAGGCGGTGCGCCACGCCGCCCGCACGAGGCGGGGCACGGCCGTGGCGGGGTCCGGCGCGTGGCCCGCGCCCCTGCGCCGCACCGGCGCCGTCGTGCGGAACATGCCTACGCGCCCGCTTCCGCCGACACGAAGGCGGCCAGCGAACCGACCGTCTCGAAGTGGGTCATCTCCAGCTCCTCCGCGTCGAACTGCACGCCGAGGATCTCCTCGATGGTGATGAGCAGTTCGAGCGCGCTGGAGGAGTCAAGGCCCAGCTCGTCGAAGAGGCGCACGCTCTCCGCGGCGTCGGACAGGTCCTTGTTCAGGACCTCTCCGAGGGCGCTGCGCACGGCGTCGACGTGCTGGGCGTCGGGCGCGGCGACTGCGGTGTTCTCGGTCATGTCGTTCTCCTTGGTATGAGGTACGGGCAGAGGGGTCAGGCGGGGGCGGAGGCCGCGTCGTGCGTGAAGAGGCGCTGGCGGCCGAGCATCACCTCGACGTCGTCGCGCTCGCGGATCAGGTGCGCGCGCCCGCCGTCGACCAGCACCTCGGCGGGATAGCCGTGGCTGAGGAAGTGCACGGGCGACGCGGTGGGCCCGTACGCGCCGGAGCGCAGGACGCCGACCAGCTCGCCGGGGCGCAGGTCGGGCAGCGGGGCCTTCTTGCCGACGACGTCGTTCGGCGTGCAGAGCGGGCCCGTCACGTTCCACGGTCCGTCGGCGGGCTCGTCGAGCCGCTCCAGGGCGACGATGGGGAAGTTGCGCTTCACGTACGAGCCGATGCCGACGGCGGCCATGTGGTGGTTGGTCCCGCCGTCGGTGACGGCGAACTTCTCGCCCATGGACGTCTTCGTATAGCGCACGCGCGTCACGTAGGTGCCGGACGCCGCCGTCAGGAAGCGCCCCAGCTCCATGATCATGCGGGTCTCGGGGTGCCGGGCGGCGAACTCCTGGACAAGCGGGTTGACCAGGCGGGCCAGCTCGGCGACGTCGAGGTCCTTCTCGTTGTCGAAGTAGGCGATGCCGAGGCCGCCGCCGATGTCGACCATCTCCAGGCCGAACCCCAGCGTGGTGCCGACCCGTTCGGCGAGTTCCAGGATGCGCCGGGTGTTCTCCGCGACGGTCTCCTCGCCGAGGATGCGGGTGCCCAGGTACACCTGTACGCCCATGAGGCGCACGCCGGGGAAGCGCGCCGCGAGGCCGCGCTCCTTCAGGAGCTGCTCCTCGTCCATGCCGAACTGGCGCGGCTTGCCGCCCATGGTCAGGCCCGAGCCCTTGACGGAGAAGCTGGGGTTGACGCGCAGCGCGACCGGCGCGGTGACGCCGCGCTCGCGCGCGACCTCGTCGATCAGCTCCAGCTCGCCGACGGACTCGCAGACGATGGCGTAGATGCCCTCGCCGACGCAGGCCTCGATCTCCGCGCGGCTCTTGCCGGGCCCGAGGAAGATGATGTCCCGCGGCGCGACGCCCGCGCGCCGGGCGGTGACCAGCTCGGTGAGGGAGGACACCTCGGCGCGCGCCCCGCAGGTGTGCAGGAGCGAGCAGATGGAGACGTTGGGGTTGGCCTTGAGGGAGTAGAAGACCTCCAGGCGGTCGTGCAGCTCCGCGCGCAGGTTCGCGAACCGCCCGCGGATCTCCTCCCCGTCGTACAGGTACATCGGGGTTCCGAACTCCGCGGCGAGGTCGGTGATCCCGATCCCCTGCACCTCGAATGCGACGCTCACACCGAGCTCCGTTCTGTCAGGGCCGCCAGGCGGCGAGTGATGTCGGCGTCGAGCGCGTCGACGCGTTCGGCCGAGCTCTCCACGAGCACGCCGTACAGGCGCCCTTCGAAGCCCTCCGCCGGGGCGCCGCCCCCGGGCGCGGACGCCTGGTCCGCCGCCGCGTTGACGGTCGCGTAGTTGTTCACGAACAGGCCGGTGGGCCGCCCGTCGGTCAGGAGCAGCCCGTCGAGCACGGTCCGCATCGCGTCGAAGGGGAACCGGCGGTCGAGCCGCACGGTGTAGTGCCGGGCGACGGCCACGTCCGCCGGGCCGACCAGGGCGGTGGGCCCGTCGTGCACCACGGACTGGTACGTGGACATGTTGTTGCGGGCGTTGATCTCGATGACGGGGTAGAGGCTCTCGTCGGGCGCGACCATGGCGTCCACGCCGACGACGCCGAAGTAGCCGTCCGCGGCGAGGCGTCCGCCGATCGCCGCGGCGGCCTCGGTCAGCTCCCCGATCTGCGCCTCGGAGAGCCGGGCGGGAATCCGGTGCCCCTTGTGGACGCCGTTCTCCGTCAGGAGTTCCTTGACGAAGTCGAAGTGGACGGAGCCGTCGCGGCCCACGGTGAACTGGTAGTTGAGATCGCACCGCTTGGCGACCCACTCCTCGATGACCAGCGACGTCCGCACGCCGGCGCCGTCGCCAAGACCCGCGCCCTCTCCCTCGCCCCCGGCCTGCTTCCTCGCCTGGGTGACGGCCATCCGGTGCAGCCGCGCGAGCCGCTTCTCGCTGTCGAGTACGACGATGCCCTTGCCGGACACCCCGAAGGCGTCCTTGACCACGACCTTGCGCCCGGCCGCGAGCAGTTCACCGGCCGCCGCCACGGCCGCCGCAAGCTCCTCCAGGGTGTCGCAGGCCCAGCCGCGCGCCTGCCGCAGCCCCAGCTCGTCGGCGGCACGGCGGCTGTAGATCTTGGAGTTGACCCGCTTGCACAGGGCGGCGGACGGCCCCGCGACGGCGAGCCCGGTGGCCGCCGAGAGCCGCTCCTCGACCTCGGAGATGCCGTGCGCGGAGAGCCGCGCGCCCTCGGCGGCGAGCCCGGCCAGGGACGCGATCAGCGCGGGGTCGGCGAGGGCGTCCTCGGTGACCGTGCGGCGCGGATCGGCGTCCGCGACGACGTGCACGGTCGGCAGGGCCATGCCGAGGCCCTCCAGATAGCGGCGGTACCCCTCGTCGGGCGCGGCCTTGAGGACCACGTGGTCGTCCTTGCCGCCGAGCAGCAGCGCGAACTCGTCCATGCTGTTCACCACGGCACTGCCCGCGTGCGAGGCGACGCGGGGCAGGGCGGGCTCGCCCTGCGCCCACTGGTTCTCGACCTCGAAGTTGCCGAGGAACACCAGCGGGGTGCCGGCGTCGCCGGTGACGGCGCGCTTGAGTCGGCCGGTGAAGCCGGGCCCTGGGGGCGGTGTGGTCATGGTGGGGACCTCGTCAGTCGTCTCGGTACGCGGTAGGCGGTACGCGGTAGGCAGCGCTCGGTGCTCGGGATGTGGGGTGCGGGATGTGGGGTGCGGGAGGCGGGGATACGGGTGGGGCGGGGATACGGGTGGGGCGGGGGCACGGGTGGAGCGGGGACACGGGTGGGGCGGGGCGCTCGGTGGCCGGCGGCCCGGCGCCGCCTCAGTGCTCGAAGACCATGGCCGAGAAGGTCGCCCCGAGCCCCACGCTCGTCATCACATAGCGGTCGCCGGGACGCAGCCGCCCCAGCTCCTGGGCGTGCTGGAGGTTGAGGAACGGGTCGGCGCAGAAGCAGTGCCCCGCCGCCCCCACGAGGTCGAGGAAGACCTTCTCCATGGGGATGCCGAGCTGTTTGCACACGCCCATCCAGGAGAGCCGGTTCACGTTGTGCGGAAGCACGAGCGCCAGCTCGTCGAGGCCGCACCCCGCCTCCTCCAGGGCCGTGACGACGACCTCGCAGAGCCCCGGCAGGTACTGCGCCTGGAAGTCCTTGGCCGCGTCGCCGCCCAGGATGAAGTCGGAGTGGAACCGCGCGTGCGTACGGGCCGCGTACCCCAGCATCCGGTTGGGCCCCGCGTCCTCCCCGCTCACCAGCATGGCGACCGCGCCCTCACCCATGACCGTCACGTCCGGGATGGACTGCGTGCGGTACGTGCAGGCCTTCTCGCCGGCGAGGACGAGGGCCAGCGCGTCCGGGTCGCCGTCGGCGGCGAGCAGCATCCCCGCCATGTCGACGGCGAGCAGCCCCGAGGCGCAGGCGTGGTGGGAGACGACGAAGCCCGCCGCGTGCCCGAGGCCCAGCTCCTCGCGCAGGGGCCCGACCGACGTCAGCGGGTACGGCAGCGGCGAGGGCATGGTGCGCGCCTGCAGCACGTACTTCACCCGCTGCTCCTGGCCGCGCAGTTCCGTCAGTTTGGCGGCGGCCCTGAGCAGCAGGTCGGTCTCGGTGCCGCCCTCGTCCCTGCACACGTCCGCGAGGCCGTAGAACCGCTGGTACCGCCGGAGCTGCACATCGCTCAGCCCGACCTGCTCCTGGAGCGAGGCGAGCGGCACGGTGTCGGGGAGGTAGCTGGAGACTGCCGCGATCGACGTCATCAGAGCCTTCCGGTCGTCCTGGCAGAGCCGATGGGTCGTGGTTCGGTGGGCACGGACGTGCCGCGCACGGCCGGTGGGACGCCGGGCACGGATGTGCCCCGCGACGCCTGGTGGGACGCCGGGCACGGGCGTGCCCCGCGACGCCCCGTGGGGCCAGGGCACGGACGTGCCGCGCACGGCCTGACGACTAGATTCGTCGGGTGCGCTGACAACCAAGTGACGGTCTGCTGACCACACGGCCCCGCGGGGCCCTCGGCGCTTGTCCCGCCGGGCCGCCGCCGCCCAGGATCGACGCCATGCGAACTTTCAACGACCTCGACGAACTGGCGAAGGCCACCGGTGAGACCTTCGGCCCGAGCCGCTGGTTCGACGTGACGCAGGACAACGTGAACCAGTACGCGCACTCGGTGGGCGACCTGCTGTGGATACACACCGACCCCGAACGCGCTGCCAAGGAGAGCGAATTCGGCACCACCATCGCGCACGGCTATATGACGCTCGGCATGCTGCCGGAGATCATGCGCCCCTTCTTCGAGGTGAAGGGGATATCCCTCGCCATTCTGGTGGGCCTGGACAAGGTCCGCTTCAACCGCCCGATCAAGGTCGGCTCCCGCATCCGCGGCTCCGGGAAGCTCACCAACGTACGCATCCTGCCCAACGGCTGCATCTACGCGATGCGCGTGACAGTGGAGGTGGAGGGCGAGCCCGGTTCGGTGTGCACGGCGGACACCCTGTCGCGCCTCACCGCCTGAACCGCGGGCCCCACGGCACCGGCGGAGGGGGGAGTTTTGTCGCTGTCCACAGGGGTCCAAGAGGGGAGTTATTACCACCGACTCCTGGCCAGGCCCCCTTTCATAATGGTCGAGCGGAACCGCAGCAGCTCGTCGCTCCACCACCCGCAAGAGAAGCAGGCAGAAAGGCGTTGGCCAGATGGACAGCACGCGACAGTTCGCGGACACCAGGCCGCAGACCACCACCGGGAACCACCCCGACCAGAACCTCCCCCTCTCCTCAGGACCCGTCGGCTTCCGGCGCTCGCTGGTGCTGTGGGGCCTCTCGTGCCGCGCGTTCTGGCTGTCCCTCTGGCTCTTCTTCGTCTACCTCACGCTGAGCGGACCGCTGGGCGTCAAGCTGATGCCGAACGCGGTCTCCCGCGTCCGGCGCCTGGCCGACCGGCAGCGGGCCCTCGCCAAGGAGTACTCGGGCATCGAGATCCCCGCCCCGTACAAGGACGTGCCCGCCCAGGACCGCGGCAAGGCCCTGCGCGCCCAGCTCCTCGCCAAGGACAACCAGGTCCACCGCGACTGGCGTTGGGCCACGATCGACCCGATCGCGGGCGGCGCCATATCCTTCGGCCCGCTGCTCCTGGTCCTCAGCGGCCTCTGGGGCCTGACGACCGCCGTCTTCGGCGCGCGGCTCTCCGAGGACTGGGACAGCATCTGGTACCTGTTCATCCCGGTCGACGGCTGGGGCACGGCGATCCTGGCGGGCGTGCTCGGCCTGGTCCAGTTCCCGCTGGCGTTCCTCTGGGCCGGCCCGCGCGCCGTCAACCAGCACTCGCGCTACCTGCGGGCGATGCTGTCCCCCAGTGAGGGCGAGCTCCTCGCCCCGCGCATCGAGCACCTGACCACCACGCGGTCGGACGCCGTCGACACGCAGATGGCCGAGATCCGCCGCATCGAGCGCGACCTGCACGACGGCGCCCAGGCCCGCCTGGTCGCGATGGGCATGACGCTGGACGCCGCCGAACACCTCCTGGAGTCCAACCCCGAGGCGGTCCGCGCCCTCCTCGTCGAGGCCCGCCAGTCCTCGAACAAGGCTCTTGAGGAGCTGCGCGACCTGGTCCGCGGCATCCACCCGCCGGTGCTCGCGGACCGCGGACTCGGCGATGCCGTACGCTCCTTGGCGATGATCAGCCCGTTGAAGACCGACGTCCAGGTGGACCTGCCGGCCCGTCCGGAGCCCCCGGTGGAGTCGGCGGCCTACTTCGCCGTCTCGGAGATCCTCACGAACGCCGCCAAGCACTCCGGCGCCGAGCGCTGCTGGGTCGACGTCCGGCACGACGCGGGGATGCTGCGCATCACCATCACGGACAACGGCCGCGGCGGCGCCGACATCAGCGCCGGTACGGGGCTGCGGGGCATCGAGCGCCGCCTCGCCACCTTCGACGGCGTCCTCGCCGTGAGCAGCCCGCTCAACGGCCCGACCATGGTGACGATGGAGCTGCCGTGCGTGTTGTCCTCGCCGAAGACCACTTCCTCCTGAGGGACGGCCTGACCCGCCTCCTCCAGGCCTTCGGCCACGAAGTCGTGGCGGCCGTGGACAACGGCCCCGAGCTGCTCCGCAGCCTCACCGAGCAGGAGCCGGACGTCGCCATCGTCGACGTCCGGCTCCCGCCGGGTTTCAGCGACGAGGGCCTGCGGGCGGCGGTGGAGGCCCGCACGCGCAAGCCGAACCTCCCGATCCTGCTCCTGTCCCAGTACGTGGAGCCCCTGTACGCGCACGAGCTGCTTTCGACGGGATCGGAGGGCGTCGGCTACGTCCTCAAGGAACGGGTGTCGAACGGCGCCGAGTTCATATCGACGATCCAGCGCGTCGCGGACGGCGGCACGGCGATGGACCCCGAGGTCATCTCGAAGCTGCTGACCGGCAAGAAGCGCGACGAGCCGATGAGCACGCTGACCGACCGCGAACGCGAGGTCCTGGAGTGCCTGGCCCAGGGCCGCAGCAACGCGGGCATCGCGGAGGCCCTCTTCATCTCGGAGAAGGCCGTGGCGAAGCACATCAGCAACATCTTCCCGAAGCTGGGACTCCCCCAGTCGGACACGGACAACCGGCGGGTGCTCGCGGTGTTGGCTTATCTGGATGCGGATGGGGTGTAGAGGGCTTCGCTGGGGGGGCTTCGCCAAGCGGGGTGATTTCGTTGGGTGGGGGTGGCCTTACCCGAGGGAGGCGGCCTCGCTGTACGGAGGCGGCTCCACTGGGCGGGGCGGTCTGGCCTGCCGAGGTGGCTTCGCCTGACGGCGGCGACTCGCCGAGCGGCGTGGCCTCACTGGGCGGGGTGGCCTCACTGGGCAGGCGGGCCCCCTAGAGGGCGGCTTCGCTGAGCAGGCGGGCCCCCTGAAGGGCGGCTTCGCTGGGCAGGACGGCCTCGCCCGGCAGCGGCGGTGTCACCGACGGAGGCGACCTCGCCAGACGAAGGCGGCTTCGGCCGGCCGGCCATCCGGAGCCGGAGCCCGAGCCAGAGCCGCAAGGTCCAGGCGCGGAACCGTCACCACGTGGGCCGTGCCCCCACCCCTCCGTCGACCACCAGATCCGTCCCGCTGATCCAGGCCGCCGCCTCCGACGCGAGGAACACGCAGGCGTTGCCGACGTCCTCCGGGCGGCCGAGCCGCCCCAGGGGAGCCGCCGCCCGCCACCGGGCCACCCCCTCCGGCCAGTCCTCGGCGAGGCCGGGCCGGTCGACGAGGCCGGGCGAGACGGTGTTGACCCGTACACCCCGCGGCCCGTACTCCAGCGCCGCGGACCGGGCGAACATGATCAGCGCGGCCTTGGACGCGCTGTAGTGCGCATGGCCCGGCGCCGGGCTCGTCCCCTCGATGGACGCGACGTGCGTGACGGACCCGCCACCGTCCCATGACCTCCGCCGCGGCCTGCGTACAGCAGAACGCGCACGTCAGATTCGCGTCCACCACGCCCCTCCACTCCTCCGCCGTCATGCCCGGCAGCTCCCGTACGGGCTGCACCCCGGCACTGTTCACCACGGAGTCCAGGCGCCCCCGCCAGCCGCACGCCTCTGCGACGAGGCGCCGGCACTCCTCCTCCCGCGCCAGATCCGCCGCTACGGCGATGGCCTCACCGCCGCCACGCTCGATCCGCTCGACCACTGCCCGGGCCCGCGCCGCGCCACCCCGGTAGTGGACGACGACCGCCGCACCCGCCTCCGCGAACCGCACCGCGATCCCGGCGCCGATGCCGCCGCTGCCCCCTGCGACGAGGGCGACGCGACCGCCCAGCCCGGGCAGGGCCCCGTCACGCATCCGAACCACCGCCCGGGCGACGCGCCGGGGGTGCCGCGGGCGTCTCGAACACCCCGTGCACGTCCTCGGGCATCGGCCCCGCCCCCTCATCCCGGCACAGCTCCCGGATGAGCGCCGCCCGGCCCGGATACCGCGCGCACAGCTCCTGCGCGTCCCCGCCCTCGTAGTCCCGGGGTACGAAACCAGGCGCCATCGTGGTCCCGAAGAGCCCCCACCCGTACCGCCCACCCCCGACGACCCGCGCCCCCATCCAGGTCCCCGCGGGCACCACGTACTGCACCTCCCCGCTCTCCCCCAGCAGGACGAGGCGATCGGAACCGTCGGGCGCGAGCAGCAGCAGCTCCAACGCGTCCCCCCGGTAGAAGTGCCAGACCTCGTCGACCGGCAGCCGATGCAGGGCGGAGAAGTCACCGGGAGCGGTACTCAGCAGAACGATGATCGCGGAACCCGCGGGCCGCCCGTCCTCACCCTCCGCCCCCACCCAGGTCCGCCGGAACATCCCGCCCTCGACCGGCAGGGGCCGCAGCCCATACCGCGTGGCCACTTCCCCCGCCGTCTCACCCATCGCACCCATGCCGAGATCGCTCCCCGCTCCGACAACCCCCCAACCCCGTACGCATGGCGTCAAAAGGAAAAGAGCTGCTCCCAGGAGTCCCGCGCCGCGCGCTACCCGCTACCCGCGAACTTCCGGAACCTTCCGGAACCTTCCGGAAGTTCGCGGCCGACGGCATCTCGCCGCACGCGTCCGGCGAGGTCATCGACGAACCGTCACGCTGAGCCGCCCTCGCGGTCGCGTCCCGGGAGACCACCCCCCGTCACCCCGGCCAACGGCCGCGCCGCCCCGCTCCTCCACCGCAAGGAACGCCAGTCCCTGCACACCCTGCGCGCGGCGGGCACCCCGCCCGCCTGGTCCGCGTACCCAGGCCGCACCTGCTGGCGCTCACGGAACCGGAAACGCTCAGCCGACTCCTCCGCCGGGCCCACGCGGAACTCACGACGATGCGGGCGGCCACCCCGAAAGCCGCGTGACAGCCACATCACCCCGGCCTCCCGCCTCCTCAAGCCCACTCAGCGGACCCCCCGACTCCGACTCCCCGGACCGCAGCAGCTCCAGCACCCCCCGCTCCGACCAGCACCCAGCGGCCCCAGGACAGCCCGCGAGATAGGAAGCGACCACCTCGTCCTCCCACGCCCCGGTGGCGAGCAGCCCCGCTCCGAGATGACGCAGGTACGAGGCAGCGGGAGAGACCCCCGGAACGTCACGCACCCCCCAGGGCGCCGTAAAGGTCACCACGGGCACGGAGTCGATCTCCCCGGCGCACACCAAGGTCTCGTACCGCCCGTCCCCCAGCACGGCACGCCCCCGAGCAAGCACCTCCCGCACCCCGGCCTCGGCCCCCGGCCCGCCCGGCTCCCGGTACATCTCCTGAGCCACGATGTCACCGAACTGCTCGACGGTGACGAGATGCGCCCTGCCCAGCACCCGCCCCGGCACCCCGGGATCGTAGAAGGCCCGCCCTCCGCCCCAGACGGCCGAAGTGGTCGCGAAGTACATGACCCCGCGAAGCTCCACGGGAACGGACGCGACGGGCATGGCCCGATCCCGGCACCCGGGATACGCCCGCCCCCCACCGACGGGACACCCCCCACGGATATAGGCGGCCAGCCTCCCCACATGCATATTCGACCCATAAGCCGCATACCAAACAGACCCCGACCTCACGCCACCACCCACCACCCACCACCCGTCGCCCAACGCCCAACGCCCATCGCCCACCACCCGCGAACACCCGCCCAGACACCCGCAGACACCCGTTGTGGATCTGGACACAAAAACACCCCAGGCCATAAAACCGACCTGGGGTGTTCAATGGAGCCGCCTTCGGGATTCGAACCCGAGACCTACGCATTACGAGTGCGTTGCTCTGGCCATCTGAGCTAAGGCGGCGCGCCGTCCGCACCATGATGCGATCGGCAACGCGCCCAAGTCTACACAGTTTCCGGGGGTGCTCCGCACACCCCCGCGCGGGCGGCTCCCGGCGGCTATGAGCAGCGCTTTTCTTCGGCCGGGGCCGTGCCCTTCAGGAGGTAGGCGTTGATCGTGGAGTCCACGCACCGGCTGCCGCGGCCGTACGCCGTGTGGCCGTCACCCTCGTACGTGAGGAGGCGTCCCGAGGAGAGCTGGGAGGCCAGGGCCTTCGCCCAGCGGTAGGGGGTGGCCGGGTCGCGGACCGTGCCGACGACCACGATCGGCGCCGCGCCCCTCGCCTCGATGCGGTGCGGCTTGCCCGTGGCCTTGACCGGCCAGTACGCGCAGTTCAGCGAGGACCAGGCCAGGCCCTCGCCGAAGACGGGGGAGGCCTTCTCGAAGTCCGGCAGGGCCTTCTTCACCTGCTCCCGCGTGGTGAAGGCGGGCGGCAGGTCCAGGCAGTTCACGGCCGCGTTGGCGGCCATGAGGTTCGCGTACTCGCCGCTGCTGTCCCGCTCGTAGTAGCTGTCGGAGAGGGCGAGCAGGCCCGAGCCGTCCTTGTCCCTGATCGCCGAGGTGAGCGCGTCCCTGAGCTGCGGCCAGGCCCCCTCGTCGTACATCGCCGCGATCACGCCGGTCGTCGCCACCGCCTCGGAGAGCCTGCGGCCCGAGGCGTCACCGGTGGGCAGGGGCTCACGGTCCACCGCCTCGAAGAACGACTTCAGGCGCTTCCCCGCGTCACGGGTGCCGCCCGTGCCGATCGGGCACTTCGCGCCGCGTCCCACGCAGTCCTTCGCGAACGACTGGAACGCCGTCTCGAAGCCCGCCGTCTGGTCGCGGCTCATCCGGCGCGCCGACAGGGACGGGTCCATCGCGCCGTCCAGGACCAGCCGGCCGACCCGCTTGGGGAAGAGGCCCGCGTACGTGGCGCCCAGGAACGTGCCGTACGACGCGCCCACGTACGACAGCTTCTCGTCACCGAGCACCGCCCGCAGCACGTCCATGTCCCGCGCCGCCTCCACCGTGGAGACATGCGGAAGGATCTTCTTCGAGCGCTTCTGGCAGCCGGCCGCGAACCGCTGGTACGAGGTGCGGAGCGCCGCCGTCTCGCGCCGGTCGTCCGGGGTGACGTCCGTCTGCGTGTACGCGTCCATCTCCTTGCCGTCGAGGCAGGTGACGGGCTCGCTGCGGGCCACGCCGCGCGGGTCGACGGCGACCATGTCGTAACGGGCGCGGACCTTCTCGGGGTACCCCAGCGCCGCGTACGACTGGAGGTAGCCGATCGCCGAGCCGCCGGGGCCGCCCGGGTTGACCAGGAGCGACCCCAGCTTCCCGCTCTTCTCCGTGGCCTGTTTGCGGGCCACGGCCAGCTTGATGTCACCCCGCGCGGGCCTGTCGTAGTCGAGCGGCGCCTTCATCGAGGCGCATTGGAAGCCCTCCACGCCGCACGCGCGCCAGCTCAGCTTCTGGTCGTAGTACGGAGCCAGCTCCGTGGGCGTCGACTCGGGCAACGCGGCGACCAGGGAGGCGTCCGTCGTCGTACCGCCCGACGAACAGCCGGAGGCGAGCAGCCCCGCGGCCACGAGCAGGGTGCCGCACGTACGGAAGGTGAGGTGACGGCCGAGGGTGCGGCGACTGCGGTGACGGCTGGTGTCCATCAGATGACACTAACTCTCCGCCAGCGCCACATCACCCAACGTACTCACGCGTTACTCGTACGAGTGAGTCGTCCATCCGCCCCCTCGTGTCCGGAGTTCACCCCTGGGTGGTGCCGCGGCTGCTTCAACCCGCCCGCAGCGCCACCGTCATCGCCTCGACCGCCAAGAGCGGTGCCACATTGCGGTCCAGAGCGGTGCGACAGGCACCGATCGCCTCTATCCGGCGCAGGGTGGACTCGGGCGAGGTGCCCAGGGCCATGCGCTCCAGCATGTCCTGCACCTCGGTGTTGGCGATGGCCACGCGGGAGCCGAGCTGCAGGGCGAGCACGTCGCGGTAGAGCGCGGTCAGGTCGATGAGCGCGAGGTCGAGGCTGTCGCGCTGCGTACGGGTCCTGCGGCGCTTCTGCTTGTCCTCCAGCTCCTTCATCACGCCCGCCGTGCCGCGCGGCATCCGGCCGCCCTGCGCCGCCCCGAGCGCCGCCTTCAGCTCCTCGGTCTCCTTGACGTCGACTTCCTCGGCCAGCTGCTTCGCGTCCTCGGCGGCCGTGTCGATCAGCTCCTGGGCGGCCTTCAGGCAGCCGCCGATCTCCTGCACCCGCAGCGGCAGCTTGAGCACGGCGGCCCTGCGCTCACGCGCGCGCGGATCGGTGGCGAGGCGCCGGGCACGGCCGATGTGACCCTGCGTCGCCCGCGCGGCGACGGCCGCGACGTCCGGCTCGATGCCGTCCCTGCGTACGATCACGTCGGCCACGGCGTCCACCGGAGGCGTACGCAGCGTCAGGTGCCGGCAGCGGGAACGGATGGTCGGCAGCACGTCCTCCAGGGAGGGCGCGCAGAGCAGCCACACCGTGCGGGGAGCGGGCTCCTCCACGGCCTTCAGCAGGACGTTCCCCGCGCCCTCGGTGAGGCGGTCGGCGTCCTCCAGGACGATGACCTGCCAGCGCCCCACCGCCGGCGACAGCTGGGCCCGCCGCACGAGGTCGCGGGTCTCCTTCACGCCGATGGAGAGCAGGTCGGTGCGGACCACCTCCACGTCGGCGTGCGTACCGATCAGGCTGGTGTGGCAGCCGTCGCAGAACCCGCATCCGGGGGCGCCGCCCAGCGCGCGGTCCGGGCTGGTGCACTGCAGGGCCGCGGCGAAGGCGCGCGCGGCGGTGGACCGCCCGGAGCCCGGCGGGCCCGTGAACAGCCAGGCGTGCGTCATCTTCGACGAGTCGGGCAGCGGGGTGTCCGCCGCGACCGCCGTCACCTGCGCGTCGGCGTCCCGGGCGGCAGCCGCCAGCTGCTCGCTCACCCGCTCCTGCCCCACCAGGTCGTCCCACACGCTCATGGGGTCACCGCCTTACGCCGCTCACTGCTCTGTGCTGTTGCCGGACTGCCCATTGTGGGACACGGCACTGACAACGCGGGCCGCCCGGACGCTGACGTGGGCTTTTCCGCAACCCACTCGCACGGAGCGAAGCCCAGCCACGCCACCGAAGCACGCCCCCGCCAAGCGAAGCCCAGCCGTGCCACGCGAAGCCCGTTCACGCCGAGCGAAGCCCAGCCGTGCCACGCGAAGCCCGTTCACGCCGAGCGAAGCCCAGCCGTGCCACGCGAAGCCCGCCCTGCCGAGCGCAGCCCGCTCACGCCACGCGAAGCCCGCTCTGCCGAGCCCAGCCACGCCCACGCCGCCCACACCGAGCGACGCCGTGCCCGCCCCGGCGCGAACCCGGCGGGAGCCGGGCGAGAGCCCGGCCCGACCCCGACGGGGCCGGACCGAAGCGGGGCCCAAGCCGCAGACCGCCCAAGGCCCCCGCGCCAGAACCGTCAGCCCCGTCGGCCGCCCCGACGACGCCGGCCGCCCTCGTCGCTCACGTCACCCTCGTCGCCCTGGCCGTCCTGGCCGCCGAGCAGTTCGTCGGCCAGCGTCGGCATGTCGTCCAGCGGGGTCTCCTCGGCCCAGTCGGGCCGCGGCCGCCGGGGCACGCCCTGCTCGTCGACCTGCGGGAGCTCCGCCGTCCGCTCGTTGGGACCGTCGGGCGAGGGCCGCTCGTCACGGAAGTAGCCCGGCGGAACCCGGTCCTCCTGAACGGCGGGCAGCACCGCCGTCTCGTCCGCCGCGCCCGGCACCTGCGGCTGCGGCAGCACCTCGGTGTCCTCAGGACCCGGCCCGTCCGGCCGCACCCGCGGCAGCACGGCCGTCTCGTCGGCAGGACCAGTGGGGCCTGTGGGGCCGACAGGGCCGGTGGGACCGGCGGACGGCTTCACCACGGGCGTGGGCACCGTCGTCTCGTTGTCGGGGACGGACCGGCCGCCGGAACGGCCACCGGACCGGGCCCCGGACGCACCGCCGGTCGCCGGAGCAGCCGAAGCGGAGCCCGATGCGGACCCGGAAGCCTTGGTGAGGTCCGCCCGCTTCGGCGCCGCCGCGGCGGCCTCGGCCGCCCGAGCAGCCGCCGCGGCCCTGGCGGTCTCCGCCTCCGCGGCCGCCGCGGCCGCGGAAGCCGCCGCCATCCGCCGCGCCTCCTCGGCCCGGAGCAGGGCCTCCTCCGCCTTGCGCTGCTTCTCCAGGCGGCGCTCCTCCGCCTCGGCCCGCCTGCGCTCCTCCTCCTCGGCCTCGCGGCGGCGCCGCTCCTCCTCGGCCGCGCGGAGCTTCTCCTCCGCGAGCAGCCTCGCCTTCTCCTCCTCGGCCTTGCGGCGCGCCTCCTCGGCACGCTTACGCGCCTCCTCTGCCTGCCGCTCGGCCTCGCGGCGCTGCGCCTCCTCCAGCTCGCGGCGCTTGCGCTCCTCCTCCTCGGCGCGGAGCTTGGCGAGCTGCGCCTGGCGCTCGCGCTCCAGGCGCTCCTCCTCCGCCTTGCGCGCAGCCTCTTCCTCGGCCTTGCGCCTGGCCTCCTCCTCGGCGGCCTTGCGGGCCTCTTCCCTGGCCTTGATCTCGGCCTCGGAGAGCGGGAGCACCATGTCGAGGCGGTGCCTGATCACGGTGGTGACCGCTTCCGGCGCCTGGGAGGCGTCGACGACGAGGTAGCGCCCCGGGTCGGCCGCGGCGAGGGTGAGGAAACCGGACCGCACGCGTGCGTGGAACTCGGCGGGCTCCGACTCCAGGCGGTCGGGCGCCTCGGTGAACCGCTCGCGCGCAGCCTCGGGCGCCACGTCGAGCAGGCAGGTCAGATGCGGTACGAGGCCACCGGTCGCCCAGCGGTTGATGCGGGCGACCTCGGTGGGCGAGAGATCGCGTCCGGCGCCCTGGTAGGCGACGGACGAGTCGATGTACCGGTCGGAGATCACCACGGCGCCGCGCTCCAGGGCGGGCCGCACGACGGTGTCGACGTGCTCCGCGCGGTCGGCGGCGTACAGCAGTGCCTCCGCGCGGTGCGAGAGACCTGCCGACGAGACGTCGAGCAGGATCGAGCGCAGCCGCTTGCCGACGGGCGTGGCGCCCGGCTCGCGTGTGACGACGACCTCGTGGCCCTTGGCGCGAATCCACTCGGCGAGCGCCTCGGCCTGGGTGGACTTGCCCGCTCCGTCGCCGCCCTCAAGGGCGATGAAGAAGCCCGTGGCGCAGGGTGCCTGCGCCGGGTCGTCACCGCCGCGCAGGGCGTCGCGCAGGTCGTGCCGCAGCGGTACGCCCTGCCGGTCGTCGGTCTTGGCGAGCAGCAGCGCGGCCACCGGCAGGAGCAGCGCGCCGACCAGCATCAGCGTGAAGGCGGCGCCGCCGTGGTCGAAGACGAACTTGCCGTTGACCACGCGGTGCGGCCCGATCAGGGCGGCGACCACCGGGGCCACGAGGGCGCCGAGCGCGACGCAGAGGCGTACGACCGCCTGCAGGTGCTCCGCGATGCGCATCCTGCGGTAGTCCTCGACCTCCTGGTCGAGCAGCGCGTGCCCGGTGTTCGCGGCGACGCCCGCGGCGGCTCCGGCGAGGGCCAGGAGCAGCAGCACGGTCGTCACGTCGGGCACGAGGCCCGCCACGAGCAGCGCGACGCCGGTCAGCGTCAGCGCCAGCGCGAGCAGCCGGCGGCGCGAGAGCGAGGGCAGCAGGGACGGCGCGCCGGCGATGCCCGCGACGGTGCCGCCGGTCAGGGCGAGCACGAACAGGCCGTACGCGACGGGCCCGCCGCCCAGGTCCTTGGCGTGCAGCAGGGCCACGGCGACGGCCGCGGCGATGGCGGTGGCGACCGCGGCGCAGGCGACGACGAGCAGCGGGATGGCGCCCGTACGTCCCTTGTCGGGGCCGGTGCCGGTGCGGGGCCTGCGCAGTCCTTCGAGCGGGCTACGCGCGCGTGGCGTCTGCCTGCCGGGCAGGACGAGGAAGTAGACGATGGAGAGCGACGCGGCGAACAGCCCGGCCGCGACGAACGAGGCGAGCCCCGCCTGGTGCAGTGCGAACCATTCGAGACCGGCGCCGAGCAGGTTGCCGACGAGCGTGATGGCCACGAGCACGACGGCCGCGACGGGCAGCGCCACGAATCCCGTACGCAGGGAGAGGCGCCGCAGCGCGTCCATGTGGTCGGGCAGCGGCCGCACCGTCGCGCCCTCCAGGGGCGGCGCGGGCAGCAGCGCGGGCGCGGCGCACTCCCTGGCGACCGTCCAGAACCGCTCGGCGACGCCGATCACGAAGGACGTCACCAGGATCACCGCGAGGGCGTTGTCCGGGGTCCAGTCGATCCACAGTGGCGCGACGACGAGCAGCGCGGCGCGCACGCCGTCGGCCCCGACCATGGTCCAGCGCCGGTCGAGCGGCCCGTCCGGCGCCGTGAGGGAGGTCAGGGGGCCGAGCAGCACGGCCCCGAAGAGCAGCGTGGCGAGGACGCGGGCTCCGAAGACGGCGGTGATGGCGAGGGCGACGCCACGGTATCCACCGCCGAAGGCGGCTTCGGAGATGGCCGACTGGAGCGCGAGGATCACCAGGACGAGCAGGGCGAGCGCGTCACCGACGCTGCCCACCAACTGTGCGCTCCACAAGCGCTTCAGCTGCGGTACGCGCAGCAAGGCGCGGACGGCACGCTCTCGGGAATCTGCGACCAGGGCGTCGTCGGGGGCCGGGATTCCGGCCGTTGGCTGCTCGGCACGCGTCATCCGTCCAGCCTATCCGGACGCCCGATGTCCATGCGTCCCCACCCGAACAAACGAACGTCCGGTGACCGGGCGCGTCGCCGCTGCTGCCGGGCGCCCCGGAAACAGGGCGCCCGGCGGCAGGACGTCAGCTCTCCGAAGCAGCGCTCTTCGCGGAAGCGGCCGTCTTCTTTGCGGCGGTTTTCTTGGTGGTGGTCTTCTTGGCCGCGGTCTTCTTGGCCGTGGCCGTCGTCTTCTTCGCCGCCGTCTTCTTGGCGGCGGTCTTCTTTGCGGTGGCCTTCTTGGCGGGAGCCTTCTTCGCCGTCTTCTTGGCGGGGCCCTTCGCCCGCTTCTCCGCGAGCAGCTCGTAGCCCCGCTCCGGGGTGATCTCCTCCACGGAGTCCGCCGCGCGCAGGGTCGCGTTGGTCTCACCGTCGGTCACGTACGCCCCGAAGCGTCCGTCCTTGACGACGACCGGCTTCCCGCTGACCGGGTCCTCGCCGAGCTCCTTCAGCGGCGGCTTCGCCGCGGCACGCCCACGCTGCTTCGGCTTGGAGTAGATCTCCAGGGCCTCTTCCAGCGTGATGGTGAAGAGCTGCTCCTCGGTGTCGATGGACCGGGAGTCCGTGCCCTTCTTGAGGTAGGGGCCATAGCGCCCGTTCTGCGCGGTGATCTCGACGCCCTCGGCGTCGGTGCCGACCACGCGCGGCAGCGACATCAGCTTGAGCGCGTCCTCAAGGGTGACCGTGTCGAGCGACATGGTCTTGAAGAGCGACGCCGTGCGCGGCTTGACCGCGTTCTTGCCCGTCTTCGGGGTGCCCTCGGGGAGCACCTCGGTGACGTACGGGCCGTACCGCCCGTCCTTGGCGACGATCTGGTGGCCGCTCTGCGGGTCCGTGCCCAGCTCGAAGTCACCGCTCGGCTTGGCGAGCAGCTCCTCCGCGTACTCCACGGTCAGCTCGTCGGGCGCCAGGTCCTCCGGCACGTCCGCGCGCTGGTGGTTCTCGGAGTCACGCTCGCCGCGCTCGATGTAGGGGCCGTAGCGGCCCACGCGGAGCACGATGCCGTCGCCGACGGGGAAGGAGGACACCTCACGGGCGTCGATCGCGCCGAGGTCGGTGACGAGTTCCTTGAGGCCGCCGAGGTGGTCGCCGTCGCCGTTGCCCGCCTCGGCGGCGGAGCCGGAGCCCTCGCCCTCACCGAAGTAGAAGCGCCGCAGCCACGGCACCGCCTGCGCCTCGCCGCGCGCGATGCGGTCGAGGTCGTCCTCCATCTTGGCGGTGAAGTCGTAGTCGACGAGCCGTCCGAAGTGCTTTTCGAGCAGGTTGACGACGGCGAACGACAGGAACGAGGGGACGAGCGCCGTCCCCTTCTTGAAGACGTACCCGCGGTCGAGGATCGTGCCGAGGATCGACGCGTACGTCGACGGGCGGCCGATCTCGCGCTCTTCGAGCTCCTTGACCAGCGAGGCCTCGGTGTAGCGGGCCGGCGGCTTGGTCGCGTGGCCGTCGACGGAGATCTCGTCGGCGGAGAGCGCGTCGCCCTCGTCGACCTGCGGGAGCCTGCGCTCGCGGTCGTCCAGCTCGGCGTTCGGGTCGTCGGCGCCCTCGACGTAGGCCTTGAGGAAGCCGTGGAAGGTGATCGTCTTGCCGGACGCGCTGAACTCGGCGTCGCGGCCGTCGGCGGCGCGGCCACCGATCTTGACCGTGACGGAGTTGCCGGTCGCGTCCTTCATCTGGGAGGCGACGGTCCGCTTCCAGATCAGCTCGTAGAGCCGGAACTGGTCCCCGGTCAGACCGGTCTCCGCGGGGGTGCGGAAACGATCGCCCGACGGGCGGATCGCCTCGTGCGCCTCCTGCGCGTTCTTGACCTTGCCCGCGTACGTGCGCGGCTTGTCCGGCAGGTAGTCGCTGCCGTAGAGCTGGGTGACCTGCGCGCGGGCGGCGGCGACCGCCGTGTCCGACAGGGTCGTGGAGTCCGTACGCATGTACGTGATGAAGCCGTTCTCGTACAGCTTCTGGGCCACCTGCATGGTGGCCTTCGCGCCGAAGCCGAGCTTGCGCGAGGCCTCCTGCTGCATGGTCGTCGTACGGAACGGGGCGTACGGCGAGCGGCGGTAGGGCTTGGACTCGACCGACCGCACGGAGAAGGCGGTGTCCTGGAGGGCGGCGGCCAGCGCGCGGGCGTTGGCCTCGTCCAGGTGGAGGGTGCCCGTGCTGTTGGCCTTCAGCTGCCCGACGGAGTTGAAGTCGCGGCCCTGGGCGACGCGCTTGCCGTCGACCGTGGTGAGGCGGGCGACGAGCTGCGACGGGTCGGAGGCGTCACCGGCACGGCCGGTGCCGAAGGTGCCGGTCAGGTCCCAGTACTCGGCGGAGCGGAAGGCGATGCGCTCGCGCTCCCGCTCGACGACGAGGCGGGTGGCCACGGACTGCACGCGGCCCGCCGACAGGCGCGGCATGACCTTCTTCCACAGGACCGGAGAGACCTCGTAGCCGTAGAGGCGGTCGAGGATGCGGCGGGTCTCCTGGGCGTCGACCATGCGCTTGTTCAGCTCGCGCGGGTTGGCGACGGCGCTGCGGATCGCGTCCTTGGTGATCTCGTGGAAGACCATGCGGTGGACGGGGACCTTGGGCTTCAGGACCTCCAGGAGGTGCCACGCGATGGCTTCGCCCTCGCGGTCCTCATCGGTGGCGAGGAAGAGTTCGTCGGAGTCCTTGAGCAGGTCCTTGAGCTTCTTGACCTGCGCCTTCTTGTCGGCGTTGACGACATAGACCGGCTGGAAGTCGTGCTCGACGTCCACGCCGAGGCGGCGCACCTCGCCGGTGTACTTCTCGGGCACCTCCGCGGCGCCGTTGGGGAGGTCACGGATGTGCCCGACGCTCGCCTCGACTACGTAGCCGGGGCCGAGGTAGCTCTTGATCGTCTTCGCCTTGGCAGGCGACTCGACGATGACGAGTCGGCGGCCGCCCTGTGCGGTCTCGCTGGTCGGGGACAACTTCGCTCTTCTCTCCGGTCGACACTCGGTGGCAGTGCGCGGTGGCACCGCTCGGTCGCAGTGCTCGTGACAGTGCGGTGGCAGTGCTCGCATGGCTTGCGTTGCGCTGACGCTGCGGAGTGTGACGGTACATCCCGCCCCCGTGTCAAACGGTAAAAGCCCGCAACGGCCACTCGAACGGTAACCCGACTACCGCCATTCCTGCCGCCCGGAGGGTGGACCCTCCATTCCGGGGCCGTGCCATGGTCGTGGCCGCGGCCCGTCGGCGCGATCACCGGAGCGCGTCGTTCCGCCCCACCGGAGGAGGGCGGCCGCGCACGGGGTTCACAGCCGCGTGAAGCACCACGCCGCGAGGAGGAGCGCGACCGCGCCCGCGAGTGCGGCGAGCGTCGCCGATGCGACGGGACTCACACCCTGGGCGACGGGTGCGCGGTGCGCGACGCGCACCCCGGTCCACAGCAGCAGCCCGGCGCCGAACAGCGCGAACACCGTTCCGGCGAAGATCGCTGGTGCGCTCTCCATTGCCCTTGCCTCCCCGTACAGCTCTTCCTTCACGGTCCCCGCTCGGAGGCTGACACGCGCGGGAATCGGGAGCGCTAAATCGGGGTGAACGGTCGGCGGCCCCACGCCGGGCCCGGACGCTCCGCCCCCTGCCGACGGGCGGCCGACGGCCGCCCGACCCACGTGGCCCTCGGGAGGCGGCCCGACGACTCTGCCTACCGAACCCGAATTGCCGGATCTGTACGGCAGGTTGGCCGGTTCCGCCCGCTCTGGCCGGAACACCGCGGCCGACCGCCCGAAAGCGGCCCAGGGCCCCGCCGGAACGGCCGGAGACAGCGGCACACCAGGGCTCCGGTGGCCCGACGCCGTCACTGGTGCCGCCCCTTGCACCGACACCGAAGCCACCCGTCCCGAACGGGAACCACCCCTTACGCCGACACCGGAGCCACCCCTCCGGCACTGGAACCGCCCCTACGCCGGCCCGGAGTCGGGACGGCAGCGCTCCTGCGCCGACCGCGAGGGCGCGCCTACGCCTCGACCGGCAGCAGGAAGCCCTGCTCAACGAGGAGCCGGATCTGCGCGGGCGTCCGGTCCCGCAGCAACACCGGGTCCTCACCCACCAGTTGCGCGATGGCGTCGAGGATGCGGCCCGCGCTCAGCGACCCGTCGCACACCCCGGCGAAGCCGGCGCCCACCGTGTCCACCTTGGTGGCCCGCCGCATCCCGCGGTGCTGGCGCAGCACGACATGCTCGGGGTCCTCCGCGCCCGGCAGCCCGACCTGCTCCTGCACGACCTCGTCGGCGAGCTTGAAGTGCCCGGCGAGCAGCGCCGCGTCGTCGTGCGCGCGCAGATAGTCCTGCCGCGCGAAGAACTCCCGCACCGTGTCGCCGAGCGGCTGCTCGACGGGGTGCGGCCACTCCTCGATGGTGATGGACGGCTCGTCGGAACCGGACTTCCTGAGCGTGATCCAGCCGAACCCGACGGCGCGCGTGCCCCGCGCCTCGAACTCGTCCAGCCACGCCTCGTACCGCTCCGCGTACCGCGCGGGGTCCTGGCGGTGGTCCCCCGCGTCCCTCAGCCACAGCTCGGCGTACTGCGTGATGTCCTGCACCTCGCGCTGCACGATCCAGGCGTCGCAGTCGCGCGGCACCCAGGAGCGCAGCCGGTCCTGCCACTCCTCGCCGTCCACGTGCTGCCAGTTGGCCAGGAAGTGCGCGTACCCCCCTTCGTTCAACCGCTCCCCCGCCTCCTGAACGAGCGAGCGGCACAGATCGTCCCCGCCCATCCCGCCGTCGCGGTAGGTGAGCCTCGCGCCGGGCGAGATCACGAAGGGCGGGTTGGAGACGATCAGGTCGTACGTCTCGTCCGCCACGGGCTCGAAGAGGGAGCCCTCCCGCAGGTCCGCCGCCGGGGCACCGGACAGCGCCAGCGTGAGCCGCGTGAACTCCAGCGCCCGCGGGTTGAGGTCGGTGGCCGTCACGCGCGTGGCGTGCTGCGCGGCGTGCAGCGCCTGGATGCCGGAGCCGGTGCCGAGGTCGAGCGCGCTCTCGACCGGCATGCGCACGGTGATCCCGGCGAGCGTCGTGGACGCCCCGCCGACCCCGAGGACGACGCCTTCGTCATGGCTGCCGATGCCGCCCGCGCCGCCGACCGCGCAGCCCAGGTCGGACACGATGAACCAGTCCTCGCCGCTCGGCCCGCCGTAGGGCCGCACGTCCACGGTCGCCCGGAGCTCACCGTCCCGTCCGGTCAGCCAACCGCTCTCCAGGAGGGCGTCTACGGGCAGAACGCCGGCCACGCGTGCGTGCGGGACGGCTTCCTGGAGCAGGAAGAGGCGTACGAGCGCGGCGAGCGCGCCGTCGCCGCGCGTGGCGCGCAGCGCGGGGACGGTCTCACTGCGGGCCAGCGCGGCGTACGCGGAGGCCCCGAGCAGTTCGAGCAGCCCGTCGGCGGTGAAGGCGGCGTCGAGCAGGGCCTCCCGCAGGGAGGCGGCCACGTCGGCGCGGTCGGACGAGGGCAGGGGGAGGCTGGCGTTACTCACCCCTCCATTGTGGCCCGCCGCCACGCCGACGCCCTCGGCGCCGCACAGGGCACCGAGGGCGTGAGAAACGTACGGCCGAAAAGCGGCGGGACGGACGGCGTGCGCACGTACACCGCGGCCGACGGCTGTGGCGGTCGTGACCGCTGTGGCGGCCCCGGCAGACGTGACGGCCGTGGTGGCTGAGGCAGACGTACCGCCGTGGCGGCTGTGGCAGACGTACCGGCCATGGTGGCTGTCGCAGTCGTGCCGGCGATGGTGGCTGTGGTGGCCGCCGCACGCGCCGCCGGGAAGGGCTAGCCCTTCGTGGAAGGCGTGGCGGACGCGCTCTTGCAGCTGTCCTGCCGGCCCATCGCCTTGCCCACCTCCCCCTCCTGGAGCTTCTCCAGCGCCCTGTTGCCGCTCTTGCTCAGCTTGTCCAGCTCGCCCGCGACGTCCTTGAGGCCGTCGGCGAAGTCCGCCTGGTTCTTCGTGTCCAGGCCGTCGACCTGCTTCTTCAGGTCTCCGTACGACGTGGAGATGGCGTTGAGCTCCTTGACGGCGTCGTCCGTCTTCTTCTTGCCGTCGTCGACCGGCGGGGCCCCCGCCTTCTTCACGGAGTCGCCCATCGCCTTGTAGGCGTCGGACATGTCCTGGAACGCCTTGGAGTCCGTCTTCTGGACGTCGGCCGGCGAGCTGTTGTCCGAGGTCTCCTGCTGGATCGCGGCGTTGGCGTCCGCGATCTTCTTCGACTGCGGCTGAACGGAGTCACAGACCTTCTTGGCCCAGTCGTCCAGCTCCTTGTTGCCGTCGTCGCTGCTGCACCCTGACAGAGCGAGTACCAGTACCGCACCGCCGGACAGTGCGGCTGCAAGCTTCTTGTTCACCGGATTGGTCCCTTCCATGGCTCTCGGCCCCGGAACTTACACGCCAACTGGGCTACATCCGCATGCCGAGCGTCCGCTACAACCCCTATTGCAGCCATTTGCACCAAGCCGGACAGGGCCTGGAGCGGGAGAGAAGGCTCACGGCTCCACGCGCGCGTCGGCGTACGGCAGGCGGGTGACGGACGGGTGACGGGCGGCCGGTGAGTGTTTGTACAGACGTGTGGGCGGACGGTGCGTCAAGACGCGCCGCCCGCCCACACGTTGGACAGGGACCGGAGGGTTCAGGAGACGATCGCGGGATCGGCCGGCTTGGCGGCCCGCTCGGAGTTGCCCTCGTCGCCCACGGCGATGCCACGCCGCTTGGAGACGTAGACCGCGCCGACGATGACCGCGATGGAGAGCGCCGCGATCAGCACCCGCATGCCGACGCTGGCGTCGTCCCCGTAGCTGAACTTGATGACCGCGGGCGCGATGAGCAGCGCCACCAGGTTCATCACCTTCAGCAGGGGGTTGATCGCCGGGCCCGCGGTGTCCTTGAACGGGTCGCCCACGGTGTCGCCGATGACCACCGCGGCATGGGCCTCACTGCCCTTGCCGCCGTGGTGGCCGTCCTCGACGAGCTTCTTCGCGTTGTCCCAGGCCCCGCCCGAGTTGGCGAGGAAGACCGCCATCAGCGTGCCCGTGCCGATCGCGCCCGCGAGGAACGAGCCGAGCGCGCCGACCCCGAGCGAGAAGCCGACCGCGATCGGCGTGAGCACGGCGAGCAGACCCGGTGTGGCCAGCTCGCGCAGCGCGTCCTTGGTGCAGATGTCGACGACGCGCCCGTACTCGGGCTGCTCGCTGTAGTCCATGATCCCGGGCTTCTCGCGGAACTGCCGCCGCACCTCGTAGACCACGGCGCCCGCCGACCGCGACACCGCGTTGATCGCGAGCCCCGAGAAGAGGAAGACGACCGCGGCACCGAGGATCAGGCCGACCAGGTTGTTGGGCTGCGAGATGTCCATGACCAGGTTCATCGGGGCTCCGTCGCCGAGCTTCTCGCCGACGTCCCTGGCCGCGGTCGCGATGGCGTCGCGGTACGACCCGAAGAGCGCCGAGGCCGCGAGGACCGCGGTCGCGATGGCGATGCCCTTGGTGATGGCCTTGGTCGTGTTGCCGACGGCGTCCAGGTCGGTGAGCACCTGCGCGCCCGCGCCCTCGACGTCACCGGACATCTCCGCGATGCCCTGCGCGTTGTCGGACACGGGGCCGAAGGTGTCCATGGCGACGATGACGCCGACGGTGGTCAGCAGGCCCGTACCGGCCAGGGCGACCGCGAAGAGGGCGAGCATGATCGACGTACCGCCGAGCAGGAACGCCCCGTACACACCGAGCCCGATGAGCAGCGCGGTGTAGACGGCCGATTCCAGACCGATCGAGATGCCGGCGAGGACGACCGTCGCGGGACCGGTCAGCGAGGTCTTGCCGATGTCCTTGACGGGACGCCGGCTGGTCTCGGTGAAGTACCCGGTGAGCTGCTGGATCAGGGCGGCCATCACGATGCCGATGGCCACGGCGACCAGTGCGAGCAGCCGCGGATCGCCGTCGTGGCTCTTGATCGCCGCGTCCGTGACGCCGTCCAGCTTCGTGTACGAGGACGGCAGGTAGACGAAGACGGCGACGGCCACGAGGGCCAGCGAGATCACCGCGGAGATGAAGAAGCCGCGGTTGATGGCGCTCATGCCGCTGCGGTCGGCGCGCCGGGGCGCCACCGCGAAGATGCCGATCATCGCCGTCACGACACCGATGGCCGGGACGAGCAGGGGGAAGGCGAGCCCGGAGTCGCCGAACGCCACCTTGCCGAGGATCAGCGCGGCGACCAGCGTCACGGCGTACGACTCGAAGAGGTCGGCGGCCATGCCCGCGCAGTCGCCGACGTTGTCGCCCACGTTGTCGGCGATGGTCGCGGCATTGCGCGGATCGTCCTCCGGAATGCCCTGCTCGACCTTGCCGACCAGGTCGGCGCCGACGTCGGCGGCCTTGGTGAAGATGCCGCCGCCGACACGCATGAACATCGCGATCAGCGCCGCGCCGAGGCCGAAACCTTCCAGCACCTTCGGCGCGTCGGCGGCGTAGACGAGCACCACACAGGAGGCGCCCAGAAGACCGAGCCCCACCGTGAACATGCCGACGACACCGCCCGTACGGAAAGCGATCTTCATGGCTTTGTGCGAGACGGCGGTGAGATCCTTTTCGGGTTCACCCGCCGCCGGAGTGGCTTCCCGGGCGGCGGCTGCCACGCGCACATTGCTGCGTACGGCGAGCCACATACCGATATAGCCGGTGGTCGCCGAGAACGCCGCTCCGATCAAGAAGAAGATCGATCGTCCGGCGCGCTGATTCCAGTCGTCCGCGGGCAGCAGCATGAGCAGGAAGAACACCACGACGGCGAATACACCGAGTGTGCGGAGCTGCCGGCCCAAATAGGCGTTCGCGCCTTCCTGGACCGCTGCCGCGATCTTCTTCATGCTGTCGGTTCCCTCGCCCGCCGCGAGAACCTGGCGTACCAGCACGCCCGCGACGACGAGCGCCGCGAGCGCGACGGCCGCGATCACCATGACGATGAGACGGTTGTCATCCGTCAGTACTGCGGCTGCGAAGGTTGTGGGTTGGTCAATCTGATGAGGGGTAGAAAGCCCCGCCATTCGTCCTCCTTGACGCTTGACCTGAGCTCAAGATGTGGACGGATTGTAGGGAGCGGAACCTGATCAAAACAGAGCGCCGCTAACGCAATTGACCGGAGATTGCCCCTGAGCAAATGATCCACGTCACCGGTTGGCCCTGAAAGCGGTAATGCCTCAAAACCGTTGACGAGTGATTGCCGAAAGATCGTCGATCTAACAAGAAATAAGATCACCCGAAGAAAAGCCCTGTTCATCACGGGGCGCCAGGGGATGCGATGGCGGGGGGTGAGGGCTACGCGGGCCGGGTGCCTGTACGGGCAGAGGCGATGGCTCCGGGGCAGCGGGCGCTGGGGCGACGGCTCGGCCCGGTGCCCTGCATAGGCCGGTCACCGCGGTGCCGCGGGGGCGGTCACTGCGGCGACGGGCAGGCGGTCGCTGCGGCGACGGGCAGGGCCTTGTCCGCGCCCTCAGGGCGCCGTGCCTAGGAAAGGAGCGGCGCGGGGGTCGTCGGCCAGCTCATGCGGATCAGGCCACCGGATTCACCCGCGGTGACCTCGACGTCGTCCACGAGACCGCTGATGACCGCGAGGCCCATCTCGTCCTCGCCCTCGGCCTCAAGCCCCTCGCCCTGGCCCGCCGTGCCGGGCGCCCGGTCACCGGGGGCCGAACGGGGTGCCTCGTCGCCGACCTCGATGGAGAACTGCTTCTCGTCCTCGATGAGCGCGACACGCACCGGCGCCGTGACGCCGCCGGCCTGATGCAGTCCGACGGCGCGCGTGCAGGCCTCACCGACGGCGAGCCTGACCTCGTCGAGGACGGCCTCGTCCACTCCCGCCCTGCGCGCGACCGCGGCCGCCACCAGACGGGCGGTCCTCACATGCTCGGGCAGCGCGCTGAAGCGGAGCTCGACGGTGGCCATACGTCCCCCTCGGACTTACACGCGTGCTGTCAGGGGACCGGGCCGAGGCCCGGCCCCCTGCTGTACTGCCACACGGGCCAACGGCCCAGACGCCCGGCTGGTGCGCCGGACCTCCGTCGTCCGGCACTCAGCCGCACGCCGGTCAGTCGGTGGCCGCGACCGCTTCGTCGACCGAGGTGTGAATCGGGAACACCTTGGTCAGACCGGTGATGCGGAAAATCTTGAGAATGCGCTCCTGGTTGCAGACCAGGCGCAGCGAGCCCTCATGGGCACGCACACGCTTCAGGCCGCCGACCAGCACGCCGAGTCCGGTGGAGTCGAGGAAGTCCACGCCCTCCATGTCGACGACCAGATGGAAACTGCCGTCGTTCACCAACTCGACCAACTGCTCGCGCAGCTTGGGCGCGGTATACACATCGATTTCGCCACCGACCTCGACGACCGTGCGATCGCCGACGGTACGGGTCGACAGGGACAGGTCCACGGAACCTCCAGCACCTTGCTATCGAGCGGTCATCCCTCGGGACACCTCGGCAGAGCCCCCAGGACGGATCGCCAGCCGCGATGGCATTCAATCACTTACCGGCGGGCGTGCACGACGCCTTACGACCATTGTCCATCCCACCAGTGACACACTCGATGCCGATGGCCAACATTTCTCCCCCCGGAGAACCCTCTGCGGGCGCCGGGGCACACGCCTCTCCGCGGGCGGTCCTCGACCGACTCACCGCCGGGCCGAGCCGTGCTGCGCGCGTCACTCATACGGAGCACATGCCCCCACGTGAGGCCCGGTATGCAGTCTGGCCCGACCGCATCCGGCCGGAGGTCATATCCGCCATCCGAGCGGCGGGAATCGAGCACCCCTGGGCCCACCAGGCACGCGCCGCCGAGCACGCGCTCGACGGCGATTCGGTGGTCGTCGCCACCGGAACCGCCTCGGGCAAGTCGCTCGCCTACCTCACCCCCGTCCTCTCCGCCCTCCTGGACGGCTCCGAGGCTCCGAACGGGCGCGGCGCCACCGCGCTGTACCTCGCCCCCACGAAGGCCCTCGCGGCCGACCAGCGCCGCGCCGTCCGCGAACTGGCCGCTCCCCTCGGCAACGCCGTGCGTCCCGCCGTGTACGACGGCGACACCCCCTTCGAGGAGCGCGAGTGGGTGCGGCAGTACGCCAATTACGTACTGACCAACCCCGACATGCTGCACCGCGGGATACTGCCCTCCCACCCGCGCTGGTCCTCCTTCCTGCGCGCCCTGCGCTACGTCGTCATCGACGAGTGCCACACCTACCGCGGCGTCTTCGGCTCCCACGTCGCCCAGGTCCTGCGCCGCCTGCGCCGCCTCTGCGCCCGCTACGGCTCCGAACCCGTCTTCCTCCTCGCCTCCGCCACCTCCGCCGAACCGGCCGTGTCGGCGGAGCGCCTCACCGGGCTGCCGGTCAAGGAGGTCGCCGACGACGCCTCACCCCGCGGCGACCTCGTCTTCGCCCTGTGGGAACCGCCGCTCACCGATCTCCACGGCGAGAAGGGCGCCCCCGTCCGCCGCACCGCCACCGCCGAGACGGCCGACCTCCTCACCGACCTCACCGTCCAGGGCGTCCGCTCGGTCGCCTTCGTACGGTCCCGGCGCGGCGCCGAGCTGATCTCGGTGATCGCCCAGGAACGCCTCGCCGAGGTCGACCGCTCCCTCACGCACCGCGTCGCCGCCTACCGCGGCGGCTACCTCCCGGAGGAGCGCCGCGCCCTGGAACGCGCCCTCCACTCCGGCGAACTCCTCGGCCTCGCCGCCACCACCGCCCTGGAACTCGGCGTCGACGTGTCGGGCCTCGACGCCGTCGTCATCGCGGGCTATCCGGGCACCCGGGCCTCGCTCTGGCAGCAGGCCGGCCGCGCGGGGCGCTCCGGCCAGGGCGCGCTGGCCGTCCTCGTCGCCCGGGACGATCCGCTGGACACCTATCTCGTCCACCATCCCGAGGCGCTGTTCCGCCGACCGGTGGAGTCCACGGTCCTCGACCCCGACAACCCCTACGTGCTCGCGCCCCACCTCTGCGCGGCCGCCTCCGAGCTGCCGCTGGTCGAGGACGACCTGGCCCTCTTCGGCCCCGCCGCCGAGGAACTGCTTCCGCAGCTGGAGGCCGCGAAGCTGCTGCGCCGCCGCACCAAGGCCTGGCACTGGACCCGCCGGGAGCGGGCCGCCGACCTCACGGACATCCGCGGCGAGGGCGGTGAGCCCGTCCAGATCGTCGAGGAGGGCACGGGGCGGCTGCTGGGCACGGTCGACGCGTCCGCCGCCCACACCACCGTCCACGAGGGCGCTGTCCACCTCCACCAGGGCCGTACGTATCTCGTGCGGCGCCTCGACCTCCAGGACTCCGTGGCCCTGGTCGAGGAGGCCGCGCCGCCGTACTCCACGACCGCGCGCGACACCACGGCCATCTCCATCCTGGAGACCGACGTCGAGGTCCCCTGGGGTCAGGGGCGGCTCTGCTACGGCTCCGTCGAAGTGACCAACCAGGTCGTCTCCTTCCTGCGCCGGAGGGTCATCACGGGTGAGGTCCTCGGCGAGACCAAGCTGGACCTCCCTCCTCGTACGCTGCGCACCCGGGCGGTCTGGTGGACCGTCACCGAGGACCAACTGGACGCGGCCCGCGTCAATCCCGAGATCCTCGGCGGCGCCCTGCACGCCGCCGAGCACGCCTCCATCGGCATGCTGCCGCTCTTCGCCACGTGCGACCGCTGGGACATCGGCGGTGTCTCCGTGCCGCTGCATCCGGACACGCTCCTCCCCACGGTCTTCGTGTACGACGGCCACCCCGGCGGGGCGGGCTTCGCCGAACGGGCCTTCCACACGGCCCGCGAATGGCTGACGGCCACCCGCCAGGCCATCGCGTCCTGCGAATGCGAGGCCGGCTGCCCTTCCTGCATCCAGTCCCCCAAGTGCGGCAACGGCAACGAACCGCTGCACAAGCGGGGGGCGGTGCGGTTGCTCTCGGTGTTGCTGCGGGATGCGGAAGGTCCTGGCGGTTCTGGCGGGAGTGGCGGGAGTGGCTTGGGGGTGGCGGCGGCTTCGGAGCCTGGGGTGGCTTCACTGCCGGGGACGGAGGCCGCTTCCGGGCCTGCGGCGGCTTCTGGGCCGGGGGCTGCTTCGGAGCCTGGGGTAGCTCCGCCTCCGGAAACGGAGGCCGCTTCCGGGTCCGCGGCGGCTTCGGAGCCGGGGGCGGCTTCCGGGCCGAGGGCTGCTTCCGGGCCCACGGCGGCTTCGGAGCCGGGGGCGGCTCCACCTCCGGGAACGGAGGCCGTTTCCGGGCCTGGGGCGGCTTCTGGGCCGGGGGCTGCTTCCGAGCCGGGGGCCGCTTCCGAGCCGGGGGCCGCTTCCGAGCCGGGGGCCGCTTCCGAGCCGGGGGCTGCTTGAGGGGCGGCTCCATCTCCGGGAAGGGGGGCTTCCGGGCCGGGGTCTGCTTCGGGGCCCACGCCTGCCTCCGAGCCGACTTCGGAGGCGGGGCTGGCCTCGGAGGCGGGGCCGGCTTCGCTCTCTGGCGCGGGGCCCGCTTCGCCCGCTGGCGTAGGTCCGGCTTCGCCCGCTGGCGTAGGTCCGGCTTCGCCCCCGGGACCGCCCCGGTAGCCGGCGGTTGGGTGGCCGATCGGCCCAGCTCGGCCGCGGGTGCCGGCCCCCGCGGCCATGCTGCCCCCGGTCCTTCGAACGGCACCCCCGACCGCGGCCCCGCGCGGGATCTGACCCGCGGCGAGAAGGGGCCCACGGAAGCCGAGGCCGTCACCTCGGAGATCTCTCCCCGAACGGCGCAGCGCACCAGCCGCGCGCCCTGCGCCTCGGCCACCCGGCGCGCCCCCTCGCACGCCTTCGCGCTCCCCACCGCCCAACGGTCCGCCGCCGCCAGCGCCGCCAGGTCCGCCGCCCCGCCCGCCCGATGCCGGGCCACGACAGCCTGCCCCATCGCGAGTACCGCCCCGCAGATCACGCAGAGCACAGCCATCAGCACCGTCACCCACACCGTGGCCGTCCCTCGGTCCCTTGCCGCCCCGCGCCATGGCCTGCCCGTCATACGCCCACCCCCACGCTCTCCTCCGCCAGCGCCACCGCCGTCGACCGGAGCCGCAGGCCGAGGCCCAGGGCCGTGGGCCCCGGGGCGTCCGCCTCGACCTCGACGCGCACCAGGTCGCCCTCCCGCCGCACCGACACCCGCGCGCCACGCGGCGCCGCCTGCCGTGCCGCCGCGACGGCCACCGCCTCCGGGTCCTGCCGGGCCGCGGCCCGCGCGCCGGCCCTCGCCGCGTCCACGCACTGGACCTGCGCACACGCGGCAAGGAGCGTCCAGAGAAGCGCCATGGCGAACAGGACCAGCGTCGGCAGCACCACCGCCGCCTCCGCCGTCACGAACCCGGCGTCCCGCCCACGGCCCCCGGCCCGGCCCCGCAGCCCCGGCCGGACCCTCGCACCACCCCTCAGCCCGCCCCTGGCCCGCCGCGCCCGCCGCACCTCAGAACTGCGCATGGAGGGCCTTCTCCACGATCGCCTGGAGCGCCGCCCTGACCTGCCCGCTCGTCACGACCTTGTAGAGCAGCCCGGCGAATCCCACCGCCGCGATCAGCCCCATCGCGTACTCGGACGTCACCATTCCCGCGTCCCCGCGCGCCGCGTGGACCCGCCGCGACAGCCACCGCGCACTACACCCGCGTCCAAACATCTCCGACCTCCATCGATTCGCCCACTTGATTCGCTCACTCGGTCCGCCCACTCGGTCCGCCCACTTGGTCGCCCCGCTTGGTTGGCCCACCTGGTTCGCCTATTCGGTCTGTGCACTTGGTCTGCGCACCCGCCGCGCTCACCCCGCGCCCAGCAGCCCTTCCGCCAGGCCGATCACCACCGGCAGTACGCCGACCGCGACGAACGCCGGGAGGAAGCAGAGGCCCACCGGAGCCGTCATCAGGACCGCCGCCCGTCGTGCCTTGGCCGTGGCCGCGCGGCCTCGCTCGGCCCGTGCGTCCGCCGCGAGGCGTGCCACCGGTTCCGCGGCCGGTGCTCCCGACTCGTCGGCGCGCTCCAGGAGGCGGGCCAGCGGTGCGGCTCCCGGAATCTCCCGCACGTGGCGCCAGGCTTCGCCCGGTTCACCGCCGAGCCGGACTTCCGCGGCTCCCCGCGCCAGCCGCTCGCCCACCGGCCCCCGCAGGGACTCGCCGACCGCTCTGGCCGCCACGACAGGGCTCGCCCCCGCGGCCACACACGCCGCCAGGAGGTCTGCGGCGAGGGGCAGTTGCGCAGCGGCCGCCTCGCCCCGCTCGCCGCGCTCGTGAGGCGACGCCCGGTTCCGGTCCCAGCGCCACGCGGCGTACCCCGCGGCCACCGCCGGCAACAGCCCCACGCTGCCGCCCACCAGGGCGTAGACCGCGCCCGCCGTGCCCGTCGCCGTGAGCCAGGCGCGCGCCCCGCCCCGTACCACCGGCCGCCGCTTCAAGCGCCCCGCAGCCGGTGTCTCCGCGCCGAGGACCGCTTCGGTGCGGTGCCGCGCCGTCTTCTCGCGCCGCGCGGCCAGCAGCGCCGACACCACCCACAGCGCGGCCGAGATTCCCCACACCGTTACCCCCAGGCTGTGGATATCGTTCATCGCCCCTCCGCCCCCCGCACGATCCGCAGCGCCCACCACATGCCGGCGCCTTCGAGCACCGCGCCCGCAGCCAGGCATCCGAGGCCCGCCCCCGTGTGCAGCAGCACCCGCAGCGGCTCGGCTCCCAGCGCGCTGCCCATCAGCAGTCCGAGCACCGGCAGGCCCGCGAGCATCACCGCCGTCGAACGCGCGCCGGCCAGCTGTGCGCGCAGCTCAGCTCGTTGATCGCGCTCGGAGCGCAGTGCCGCCTCCAGCCGTTCGAGCCCCGCAGCGAGACCGGCGCCCCGGTCGACCGCCACCCGCCAGCACGCCGCAAGACCGAGCAATCCCTCGGCCCCCGGCTCCCGCGCCGCCTCTCGCAGTGCGTCCGGCACCTCCCCGCCGAAGCGCGCCGCCGCGAGGGCCGCGCTCCGGGCCTCCTCGGAGAGCCCACGCGCGGCCTCCCCGCCGAGGGACAGCCGCAGCGCGTCCCCGGGCTGCCGTCCCGCCCGCACCTCGCTCGCGAGCGCCCCGCACAGCGCGATGACCGCCGCGCCGCGCCGCTCCCGCAAAACGCGCGCGTCCCTGGCCCGCCGCACCCGCCTGACCAGCGGAACCGCCACCGGCCCTGCCACCAGCGGCACCACGGACGCCCCGAGGAACGCCACCAGGAGTCCCGCCGCGAGGCACCACCACTCGTGCCGCATCCGCGCACGCGCCGCAGTGACGACACGCCACCAGGACCAGTCGTCCGTTCGCGCGGACACCGGCACCGCCAGCACCGCGTGGACCCTTCCGGCTCCCTTGTCACGGCCACCCATCAGCCAGGCCGCGCCGCCCGCGCAGACCGCCGCCGCCCACATCGACGTACTCACGTCGGATCGCCGAAAGGATCGCCACCGAGCAGCGTCTTGAGCCGCTTCCACCCCGGACCCTCGCCGAAGGACTTCGCGCCCCACCGCAGCGCCGGCACCGTCACCACCAGGCCCGACGGCTCACGCTCCAGCACGTGCACCTCCGCGACGCGGCGCCGTCCCTCCCGGTCGCGCACCAGGTGGATCACCACCGACAGGGCCGCGGCCAGTTGGCTGTGCAGCGCCGCCCTGTCGAGTCCCGCAGCCGTCCCCAGGGCTTCGAGCCGGGCGGGCACGTCCCCGGCGGCATTGGCATGGACGGTGCCGGAACCGTCATGTCCCGTGTTGAGCGCGGCCAGCAGATGGACCACTTCCGCGCCCCGCACCTCGCCGACGACCAGCCGGTCGGGCCGCATGCGGAGTGCCTGCCGGACCAGGTCGTCCAGGCCGACGTGACCGGCACCCTCCTGGTTCGCGGGCCGGGATTCCAGGCGGACCACATGCGGGTGCTCGGGGCGCAGCTCCGCCGAGTCCTCGGCCAGCACGATCCGCTCATCGGGCCCGACGAGGCCGAGCAGCGCGCTCAGCAGGGTCGTCTTGCCGCTGCCCGTCCCCCCGCTGATCAGGAACGACAGACGGGCGTCGAGCAGGGCGCGCAGCACGCGGTCCCCGCCGGGCGGCACCGTGCCCGCCTCGACCAGTTCGGCGAGGGTGAAGGCGCGGGGGCGCACGACCCGCAGCGAGAGACACGTCGAGCCCACCGCGACCGGCGGCAGGACCGCGTGCAGCCGGGTGCCGTCCGGGAGGCGGGCGTCCACCCAGGGCCGCGCGTCGTCAAGACGCCGCCCCGCGACGGCCGCGAGGCGCTGGGCGAGCCGCCGCACCGCGTCGGCGCCCTCGAACGTGACCCCGGTGAGTTCGAGCCCGCCGCCGCGGTCCACCCAGACCCGGTCCGGCGCGGACACCAGCACATCGGTGACCGAGCCGTCCGCGAGCAAGGGTTCGAGCGGCCCCGCCCCGACCAGCTCCGAGCGCAGCTGCGAGGCTGCGCCGAGCACTTCCGTGGCCCCGAGGACCCTGCCCTGGGCCCGCAGTGCCTCGGCGACCCTGGCCGGGGTCGGCTCCTTGCCGCTCTCCGCGAGCCACTGGCGCACCCCATCCAGCATCCGCGCCCCGACGACCGCGCTCATGCGCCACCGCCCACGGCGTCGACCGGCACCCGGCCCCAGAAGGCGTCACAGAACCGGGCCAGCGGCCCGCGCGCGAACCCGCCCGGCGGCACTCCCGCCACCTGCGCCGCCGGCAGACCCGCCTCCCAAGGCACGTCACCGACCAGCGGCAGCCCGAGGAGACGGGCGACCTCTTCGGAGTCGAGCCCGCCTCGGCCGACCGGCCCGCCAGGGCCCGCCGCGGCGCCGGCCACCACCCGCAGATCCCGCAGCACCAGTCCCGCGGCCGACGCGACCCGCCTCGCCCCGGCCACCGCCCGCAGCTCGGGCGGCACCACCAGGAGCCCCAGGTCCACCTGGGCCAGGGCCTCCGCGACCGGTTCGTCCACCCGGCGCGGCAGGTCGACGACGACCACGCCGCCGCGCCTGCGGGCCGCTGACACCACGGCCCGCACCGCTTCGGGGGCGACGGCCACCGCCTCGCCCCGGTCCCAGCTCAGGACCCGCAGCGCGTGCAGTTCCGGCAGGGACTCCTCCAGGGCCTCCCCGCCGACCCGGCCGCGTGACGCGGCGAACGCCGGCCAGCGCAGGCCGTCGGCCGTCTCGCCGCCGAGGAGGACGTCCAGACCGCCGCCCAGCGGATCGGCGTCGACGAGCATCGTGCGCCGGCCCGCCCGCGCCGCGGTGACCGCGAGGGCGCAGGCCAGGGTGGAGGCGCCCGCCCCGCCGCGCCCGCCGATGACCCCGACGGTCAGCGCGGGCCGCCCCACGCCCTCCGCCACATCGGCGATGCGGTCCACCAGCCACTGCTCGCCGTCGGGCAGGAGCAGCACATGGTCGGCGCCGATCTCCACCGCGCGCCGCCAGACACCGGGATCGTCCTGATCCCGCCCGACCAGCACGACACCGCGCCGCCGGGCGGCTCCGCGCACCCGGTCCGCCGCGTCGTCGCCGACCAGGACGAGCGGGGCCGCATCCCATTCCTCTCCGCACCCCGGCCCTCCGTGGTGCACCTCGGGTCGCGCACCCGCCGCGGCACACAGCCGCAGCAGGTCGTCGAGGAGCTCCACGTCCTCGGTCAGGATCAGCGGTCCGCCCCGCCGCCCGTCGGACGACGCGGACCCGTCCCGCGCCATGACTCCGTCCACGATCTCCATCCCCCTTCACCGCAAGCACCGCTGAATGGCGCACCCCGCATCGACGAAGAACCGGACAAAGCAATCCGGCCATGAACTTCGCAAGCGGAACGCGTGGAATCAGCGTGCGGCGGCGCGGGAAATCGTGTGGATCTTGCTCAATAACTGTGGACGGGGCGCTACCTGTGAATATTTCCGTCACCCATACCGGTGACGGCCCGTCGGCTTGCCGCCCACTTCCCACAGGCCCGCGGCCGACTTACGCCCGACTTCCGCCGGGCTTTCACAGCGCATCCCGACGGCTACACACCGTTACCATCTGCGGGCATGGAGGAGGGGCGCCCAGAGGGCGGAACGGGGAGCCGCGGGGCCGGAAGCTGATCGACGGAGGGCCCAAAAACCCATCCGGACATGCGACGACCCCCGCCGGGGGGGAGAGCGGGGGTCGTCCCCACGGTCCGACTCGGGGGGGGGAGGAGCCAGACCGGGTTAGCACGGTCGCGAACGATCCGTGACTTCCATGGTGTACCCGAGAGCCTTCTCAGGCAAACCCACACGCCTCAGCTTACGCCGAATGGTGGGCGCCTATGCTCGGCATCGTGGAAAACCACTACTTGCCCCGCACCGCCGCCTTCTTTGACCTGGACAAGACGGTCATTGCGAAGTCGAGCACGCTCACGTTCAGCAAGTCGTTCTACCAAGGCGGCCTGATCAACCGCAGAGCGGTGCTGCGCACCGCCTACACGCAGTTCGTCTTCCTGGCGGGCGGCGCGGACCACGACCAGATGGAGCGGATGCGCGAGTACCTCTCGGCGCTGTGCCGCGGGTGGAACGTGCAGCAGGTCAAGGAGATCGTCGCCGAGGCGCTGCACGACCTGATCGACCCGATCATCTACGACGAGGCCGCCTCCCTCATCGAGCAGCACCACTCGGCGGGCCGGGACGTCGTCATCGTCTCCACGTCGGGCGCGGAGGTGGTCGAGCCGATCGGCGAGATGCTCGGCGCGGACCGCGTGGTGGCCACCCGCATGGTCGTCGGGGACGACGGCTGCTTCACGGGCGAGGTGGAGTACTACGCGTACGGGCCCACCAAGGCGCAGGCGATCAAGGAGCTCGCCCTCTCGGAGGGGTACGACCTGGACCGCTGCTTCGCCTACAGCGACTCGGCGACCGACCTGCCGATGCTCGAAGCGGTCGGGCACCCCTTCGCCGTCAACCCGGACCGCGCACTCCGCCGCGAGGCCATCACGCGCGCGTGGCCGATCCTCGACTTCCACCGCCCGGTACGGCTGAAGCAGCGCCTGGCGGCTCCGCCGCGGCCCGCCCTGATCGCGGCGGCAGCCGTGGGTGCCGCGGCCGCCGCCGCGAGCCTCGTCTGGCTCGCCGGCCGCCGCCGGGCCCCCGTCGGCTGACCCGTCCCCGCCCGCGCCCGATTCAGGTGCATTTGAGGCCAAAAGTAAAGAAGTGCGGCCAGGACTTCCGCTTACCCCAGGACAGGAGTACAAAGGAGTCAACGGCCCGCGAGACCAAGGACATCCGAGAGGATCACCTTCAAACGCAGTAACGGCCCCACGGACCGAAGCATGAACACCGAGCACCCACGCGACGTCGACCCGTCGATTACGGGCCAGCCGCACCAGGTGACGGGCAAAGACCCGACCTGATGGGCAACATATCGAGGACGCTTGGTAACACGGTGGACATGCCAGCGGCGGTACGGATTCCGTACCGCCGCAACCCTGTTCAGGGACCTACGCCGCCCCTCGCTGGAGCGCCTCACAGACCGCCGTGGACTCCCTGACGCCCAGTTCCACCGCCTTGCCGCAGTGGGCGATCCAGGCCGCCATGCCCTCCGGGGTGCCGGACGCGTACCCCTCCAGCGCCGCCACGTAGGCCGCCCGGCCCAACTCCGCGTGCCCCGCTTCCGCCGGACAGACCGCCTTCGGGTCGAGACCGCTGCCCACCAGGACGATGCGCTCGGCCGCGCGCGCGACGAGGCCGTTGTACGAGGCGAAGGGCCGCAGGCTGATCAGCTCCCCGTGGACGACGGCCGCCGTCACCAGGGCCGGCGCCGAGCCGCCCTGGATGATCAGCCGCGAAAGCCCCTCCAGGCGCCCGGCCACCTCGTCCGCGTCCGGCAGGGGGAGTTCTATCAGCGGCTCCTCGACGGACTCGCCCGCGAGGCGCGGACGTCCCGCCGCCTCGTCGGCGCCGGCCGCCGCGACCAGATGCAGGCGCGCCAGGACCCTGAGCGGCGACTGCCGCCAGATGGAGAGCAGCTGACCCGCCTCGGCGGTCAGCCGCAGGGCCCCGCCGACCGCGCGCGCCTCGTCGTCGCCGCTGAAGTCGCTGCGCCTGCGTACCTCCTCCAGGGCCCACTCGGCGCCCGAGAGCGCCGCGGACCCGCGGGCGCCCCTCAGGGCCGCCTCTGAGGTGATCTCGTTGCTGCGGCGCCGCATGATCCGGTGTCCGTAGACCCGGTCCACCGCCTTGCGCACGGAGTCCACGGAGTCGGCCACGCCGGGGATCGTCCCCAGGGCCGCGAGCGGATCGGGTGTCGTACTCATGAGTACGACCCTACGTACTGAACGGCCACCCTCCACGAAGGAGTGGTCTTCTTCACCCGGGCCACGCACGCGTGGTGACCGTTCGGCTACGCTTCGTGATTATGAAAATCGCTTTCGTGGGGAAGGGCGGCAGCGGCAAGACCACGCTGTCCTCGCTCTTCATCCGCCACCTCGCCGCCACCGGCGCGCCGGTCATCGCGGTGGACGCCGACATCAACCAGCACCTGGGGCCGGCCCTCGGCCTCGACGAGACGCACGCCGCCGAGCTGCCCGCCCTCGGCGCGCACCTGCCGCTGATCAAGGAGTACCTGCGGGGCTCCAACCCGCGGATCGCCTCCGCCGACACGATGATCAAGACGACACCGCCCGGTGAAGGCTCGCGTCTCCTGCGGGTGCGCGAGAACAACCCGGTGTTCGACGCGTGCGCCCGGCCCGTGGAACTCGACGACGCCACCGTGCGTTTGATGGTGACCGGGCCTTTCACCGAGGCCGACCTCGGTGTCGCCTGCTACCACTCCAAGACGGGAGCGGTGGAGCTGTGCCTGAACCACCTGGTCGACGGCCGCGACGAGTACGCGGTCGTCGACATGACCGCGGGCTCGGACTCCTTCGCCTCCGGCATGTTCACGCGCTTCGACCTGACGTTCCTCGTGGCCGAGCCGACCAGGAAGGGCGTCTCGGTCTACCGGCAGTACAAGGAGTACGCACGCGACTTCGGCGTGGAGCTCAAGGTCGTGGGCAACAAGGTGCAGGGCCAGGACGACGTCGACTTCCTGCGTGAGCAGGTCGGCGACGACCTCCTGGTGACCGTCGGGCACTCGGACTGGGTGCGCGCCATGGAGAAGGGCCGCCCGCCGCGCTTCGAGCTGCTCGAAGAGGAGAACCGCCGCTCCCTGCGGACGCTCCAGGACACGGTGGACGCCTCGTACGCACGGAGGGACTGGGAGCGGTACACGCGCCAGATGGTGCACTTCCACCTGAAGAACGCGCAGAGCTGGGGCAACGAACGGACGGGCGCCGACCTGGCGGGCCAGGTCGACCCCGCCTTCATCCTGTGCGAGCAGATGGTGGCCACTGCCTGAACGGGGCCGCCGGGCTCAGGGCTTGTGCGCCGGAGCGCCCGGTACGCCCTTCGGGGCCGGTGCGGGCTGGGCGGAGAGGTATCTCGCCCAGCCCTCCTTCGGCGCCCGGCCGACCGGCAGCTTCTCCAGGCGCGCGAGGACCTTCGGGTCCTGCGCGTCGAGCCAGTCCGCGAGCTGGCGGAAGGAGACGCAGCGCACCTCGGACTTCGTGCACACCTTCTCGATGGTCTCCTCGATGGCGCGCATGTAGGCGCCGCCGTTCCAGGACTCGAAGTGGTTGCCGATGATCAGCGGGGCGCGGTTGCCCTCGTAGGCCCGGTCGAAGCCCTGGAGCAGGCCGTCGCGCATCTGGTCGCCCCAGTACTCGTGCATGGAGGGGTCGCCCTGTGAGGTCGCGCCGGACTGGTTGACCATGAAGTTGTAGTCCATGGTGAGCGTCTCGAACTTACGGCCGGGGACCGGCACGAGCTGCATCGACAGATCCCAGAGACCGTCCTTCTTCTTGGGCCAGACCTGGTTGTTGACGCCACTGGTGTCGTAGCGGAAGCCCAGCTCGCGCGCCGCCCGCATGAAGTTCTTCCGGCCTTCGAGGCAGGGCGTGCGGGCGCCCACCAGTTCCTTCTCGTAGTCGAAGGGCAGTGGCTTCGCCTTCGTCATCCCCGTGTTCGTCTTCCAGGACTTCACGAAGGACTTGGCCTGCCTGATCTCGCTCTTCCAGTCCGCGACGGACCACTCGCCGACACCGCGGCCCGCGCCGCAGAAGTGCCCGTTGAAGTGCGTGCCGACCTCGTTGCCCTCCAGCCACGCGCCGCGGAGCTGCTCGACGGTGTCCTCGATCCCCCGGCGGTCGTTGAAGCCGATGTCCGAGCTGCCCGTGAGGTGCCGCGGCGGCTTGTAGAGCTCCCGCTTCTTCTCGGGAAGCATGTACACGCCGCTGAGGAAGTACGTCATGGTGGCGTCGTTCCGCTTGGCCACCTCGCGGAAGTGGGAGAACAGCTTCTGGCTGTCCTCGCCCGCGCCGTCCCAGGAGAAGACCACGAACTGCGGTGGCTTCTGGCCGGGCTTCAGCCGTTCCGGCCTCGGCAGATGCGGCTGCTTCCCGGTGTAGGCGGTGGAGCCGTCCCCGATCAGCCGGACGGGACTCTTGGGCGGTGCGCCGGCGCCCTCCTTCGCGCCGTGCACGCCCTCCTTCACGCCATTGCCGCTCTCGGCGCAGCCGGCCAATGCTGCCGCGCAGGCCACGAGGGCGGTGAGGCTCGCGGTGACTCTCCGGGTGGCGGCCATCTTCCGCCCACCTTCTTCCGTGCAAGTCGGGACAGAACGGACAGCAGCCTCGCCGGGTGGCCTGAAATCTCCGATCCGACAAGCCGATAAAAGTTTTTATTCGCTCATCCGGGTGATCGCCTGCCCCATTTGCCCCGAAAATCCATCCACGACCTTTACTCTGCATTACGATTCGTTTACCGAACGTTGATAGCTCCCCGCCGCTTTACGCCGTGACCCACGGCCGCGACCCCGCCTTCCGCACACTGTCCGGAGGCCCCCTCTGTCCGCGACCGCGCTGCCCCGGAGGAGACGGGAACATGACTGCCTTCGCCCCCACCGACACACCCGACTCGGCCCACGAACCCCGTGCCCACAAGCCGCACGCCCCGCCGCCCGCGAAGAGATTCCGCATCGCGGGCGCCGACGTCTCGGCGTCGATCGCCGTCTTCCTGATCGCCCTGCCGCTCTCCCTCGGCATCGCCCTCGCGACCGGAGCCCCGCTCCAGGCGGGCCTCGTCGCCGCCGCCGTCGGCGGCCTCGTCGCCGGGCGCCTCGGCGGATCGGCCCTCCAGGTCAGCGGCCCCGCCGCCGGCCTCACGGTCGTGACGGCGGACATCATCCAGCGCTACGGCTGGCGGACCACCTGCGCCATCACGGTCCTCGTGGGTCTCGCCCAACTCGGCCTCGGCTGCCTCCGGGTGGCCCGCTCGGCCCTCGCCGTCAGCCCCGCCGTCGTGCACGGCATGCTGGCCGGCATCGGCGTCACCATCGCCATGGCCCAGCTGCACATCGTGCTCGGCGGCACCCCGCAGAGCGCGGTCCTCGACAACCTCCGCGCGCTGCCCGCCCAGTTGGCCACCCTGCACCCGGCCGCCCTGTCGATCAGCCTGCTCACCCTCGTCGTCCTACTGCTCTGGCCCCGCATCCCGGGCCGGGCCGGGCGCATGACCCGCGTCCTGCCCGCCGCCCTGGTCTCGGTGGCCGTCGCGACCTGCTTCGCCTCCGTCACCCGGCTCAACCTCGACCGGGTCGACCTGCCCTCTTGGCGCAGCCACGCGCTCGCCGGGCTCCCCGAGGGCCCCGCACTGGGCATCGTCACCGCCGTGCTCACCACCACCCTGGTGTGCAGCGTGCAGTCGCTGCTCGGAGCCGTCGCCATCGACAAGCTGACCTCTCAGCGGCCCGAGCTGAACACCAGCGTGCGGCGCTCCGACCTCGACCGCGAACTGCTCGGCCAGGGCGGCGCCAACATCGTCTCCGGCGCGCTCGGCGGCCTGCCCGTCGCCGGGGTCGCCGTGCGCAGTGTGGCCAATGTGCGAGCGGGAGCCGTCAGCAGGAACTCCACGATGCTGCACGGCGTTTGGGTAGTAGTGGCCGCGCTGCTCCTGGTCCCCGCCCTGGAGCTGATCCCGCTCGCGGCCCTCGCCGCCCTCGTCATGGCCGTCGGCATCCAGATGGTCAGCCTGAACCACATCCGCACCATCACCCGTCACCGCGAGATCGTCGTGTACGCGACCACCACCCTCGGCGTGGTCGTCCTCGGCGTCCTGGAGGGCGTGGCGCTCGGCATCGCCGTGGCCGTCACCGTCGCGCTGCACCGCCTCGCCCGCACCCGTATCACCCACGAGAAGGTGGCCGGCGTCCACCATGTCCGCGTGCGCGGGCAGCTGACGTTCCTCGCCGTGCCCCGGCTCAGCAGGACCCTGCACCTCGTCCCGCAAGGGGAGGACGTCGTCGTGGAGCTGGACGGCTCCTTCATGGACCATGCCGCCTTCGAGTCGTTGCAGTGCTGGCAGGACGCGCACGCCGCGCACGGCGGCAGCGTCGAGGTCACCGGCCGCGCGGGGACGCGCATCGCCGAGCCCGCGAGCGCCGCGCACTCGTGCTGCAGGCCGTGGACCCCGTGGCGCAACCACCACTGCGACCGTCCGCAGGAGGAGCGGAGGACGGGGGAGCCGCGCGGGCACCAACTGGCCAGCGGTATCAGTGCCTTCCAGCGGAACACGGCACCTCATGTCCGCGGCGAACTGGCCAGGCTCGCCCGCGAGGGACAGCAGCCCGCGCAGCTCTTCCTGACATGTGCCGACTCCCGGGTCGTCACCTCGATGATCACTTCCAGCGGCCCCGGTGACCTCTTCGTCGTACGCAATGTGGGCAATCTGGTGCCGCTGCCGGGTGCCGAGAGCGGCGACGACTCGGTGGGCGCCGCGATCGAGTACGCGGTCGACGTGCTGAAGGTGCGGTCGATCACGGTGTGCGGGCACTCCGGGTGCGGGGCGATGCAGGCCCTGCTCAGCATCCCGCAGGGAGACGCGCGGACCCCGCTGTGGCGGTGGCTGCGCCACGGCCGGCCGAGCCTGGAGCGGGTGGCCGCCCAGGGAGAGGACTGGGCGCGCCTCGCGGGCCAGGCGCCGGCGGACCCGGTCGAGCAGCTGTGCCTCACCAACGTGATCCAGCAGTTGGAGCACCTCAGGGCGCACGAGTCGGTGGCGCGTCGGCTTGCGACCGGTGATCTTGAGCTGCACGGTATGTACTTCCACGTCGGAGAGGCGCAGGCCTATCTGCTGACGGAGGGCTCCGGGGTGGGGAAACCACCCTATGAGGTCTTCGACCAGGTGGCGCCGACCCGGCTGGGGTCCAAGCGGGCGGCGGCGCCGCAGCCGTGAGGACCGTGAGCCCCGTAAAGGTCTAAACCAATTTTCGGCAGACCCTTGTCACGCCGGGTTGTGTCTGATGAGCTGTGGCTTCGGACACAACGGTCGCCGCCGGCAATGCAGCGAAAGGGAGATGTCGTGAGCAACGAAAGCCTGGCCAACCTTCTGAAGGAGGAGCGTCGCTTCGCGCCGCCGGCGGAGCTGGCGGCCGCCGCGAACGTCACTGCGGAGGCGTACGAACAGGCCAAGGCTGACCGGCTCGGCTTCTGGGCCGAGCAGGCCCGCCGGCTGACCTGGGCCACGGAACCGACCGAGACGCTGGACTGGTCGAACCCGCCGTTCGCCAAGTGGTTCGCCGACGGCAAGCTCAACGTCGCGTACAACTGCGTCGACCGCCACGTCGAGGCAGGACACGGCGACCGCGTCGCGATCCACTTCGAGGGTGAGCCCGGTGACAGCCGGGCCATCACCTACGCCGAGCTGAAGGAAGAGGTCAGCCGCGCGGCGAACGCGCTGACCGAGCTGGGCGTCGAGAAGGGCGACCGCGTCGCCGTCTATCTGCCCATGATCCCCGAGGCGGTCGTCGCGATGCTGGCCTGCGCCCGCATCGGCGCCGCCCACTCGGTGGTCTTCGGCGGCTTCTCCGCGGACGCCATCGCCGCCCGCATCAAGGACGCCGACGCCAAGGTCGTCATCACCGCCGACGGCGGTTACCGCCGGGGCAAGCCCTCCGCGCTCAAGCCCGCCGTCGACGAGGCCGTCGGCCGCGCCGAGGGCGTGCGCCACGTCCTCGTGGTGCGCCGCACCGGCCAGGACGTGGCGTGGACCGAGGGCCGTGACGTGTGGTGGCACGAGGCCACGCAGAAGCAGTCCGCCGAGCACACCCCCGAGGCCTTCGACGCGGAGCACCCGCTCTTCGTCCTCTACACCTCGGGCACCACGGGCAAGCCGAAGGGCATCCTGCACACCTCCGGCGGCTATCTGACGCAGGTGGCGTACACCCACCACGCCGTCTTCGACCTCAAGCCGGAGACCGACGTCTACTGGTGCACGGCCGACATCGGCTGGGTCACCGGGCACTCGTACATCACGTACGGCCCGCTGGCGAACGGCGCGACGCAGGTGATGTACGAGGGCACCCCCGACACCCCGCACCAGGGCCGCTTCTGGGAGATCGTCCAGAAGTACGGGGTCACGATCCTCTACACCGCGCCGACGGCGATCCGGACGTTCATGAAGTGGGGCGACGACATCCCCGCCAAGTTCGACCTGAGCAGTCTGCGGGTGCTCGGTTCGGTCGGCGAGCCGATCAACCCCGAGGCCTGGATGTGGTACCGGAAGAACATCGGCGCCGACAAGTGCCCCATCGTGGACACCTGGTGGCAGACCGAGACCGGCGCGATGATGATCTCGCCGCTGCCCGGCGTGACCGAGACCAAGCCCGGCTCCGCGCAGCGCGCCCTGCCCGGCATCTCCGCCACCGTGGTGGACGACGAGGCCAACGAAGTGCCCGACGGCGGCGGTGGCTACCTCGTCCTGACCGAGCCGTGGCCCTCCATGCTGCGCACCATCTGGGGTGACGACCAGCGGTTCATCGACACCTACTGGTCGCGCTTCGAGGGCAAGTACTTCGCGGGTGACGGGGCCAAGAAGGACGAGGACGGCGACATCTGGCTGCTCGGCCGGGTGGACGACGTGATGCTCGTCTCCGGGCACAACATCTCCACCACCGAGGTCGAGTCGGCGCTCGTCTCACACCCCGCGGTCGCCGAGGCCGCGGTCGTCGGCGCCGCCGACGAGACGACCGGGCAGGCCATCGTCGCCTTCGTGATCCTGCGCGGCTCCGCCGACGCCGAGGCCGAGGGGCTCGTCGCCGAGCTGCGCAACCACGTGGGCACCACGCTCGGCCCGATCGCCAAGCCCAAGCGCGTCCTGCCGGTGGCGGAGCTGCCGAAGACGCGCTCCGGGAAGATCATGCGGCGCCTGCTGCGGGACGTCGCGGAGAACCGCGAGCTGGGTGACGTCACCACGCTCACGGACTCCTCCGTGATGGACCTGATCCAGACGCGGCTCCCGGCCGCACCCAGCGAGGACTGACCGAGAGAGCGCCCGCGACAGCGACGGCACCAGCGGTACGGGGAGGGCATCCGGCGACGCGCCGGGTGCCCTCTTTCTCCGTAAAGTGAAGATCGCCGGATACGTCCCAGTGCGGTTTGGGTAGGCTGGAATCCGCGTCAAGGACGTGCCAGGAGAGCACGGCCCGATCGCGACGAGAAGTACCCAGGTGCGCCGGGAAGTCTGGTCGGCATGTGATCCGTCCTGCCCGCCTGCCCGGAGGTCCACCCCCGTGACCGCGCCTGTCCCCCGCACCCGCCACAAGCTCCTCGGACGCCTTTCGCTGCCCGAGCGGAACTTCGTCGCCGAAGCCCTGCGCACCGAGACCGTCGGCGGTGTCCTGCTGCTCGTGGCCGCGGTCGCCGCGCTGATCTGGGCCAACACGGCAGGCGGCTCGTACGAGGCGGTGCGCGGCTTCCACCTCGGGCCCGGCTCGCTCGGGCTCGACCTCTCCCTCCAGCACTGGGCGGCCGACGGACTGCTCGCCGTCTTCTTCTTCGTGGCGGGCATCGAACTCAAGCGCGAGCTGGTGGCCGGGGACCTCCGCGACGCCAAGGCCGCCGCGCTGCCCGTGGTCGCGGCCCTCTGCGGCATGGCCATGCCCGCGCTCGTCTACGTCCTGACCAACGTGCTCGGCGGCGGCTCCACGGCCGGCTGGGCCGTGCCCACCGCGACCGACATCGCCTTCGCGCTCGCGGTCCTCGCGGTCATCGGCACCTCCCTGCCGTCCGCGCTGCGCGCCTTCCTGCTGACACTGGCCGTCGTCGACGACCTCTTCGCCATCCTGATCATCGCGGTCTTCTTCACCAGCGACCTGAACTTCGCGGCGCTCGGCGGAGCCTTCGCCGGCCTCGTCCTCTTCTGGCTGCTGCTGAGGAAGCGGGTCCGCGGCTGGTACCTCTACGTGCCGCTGGGCCTGGTCATCTGGGGCCTGATGTACAACAGCGGCATCCACGCCACCATCGCGGGCGTCGCCATGGGCCTCATGCTGCGCTGCCACCGCGAGGACGACAGCGAGCCGCACTCCCCCGGCGAGCACATCGAACACCGCGTACGCCCGCTCTCCGCCGGTCTCGCCGTGCCGCTGTTCGCCCTGTTCAGCGCGGGTGTGTCCATCTCGGGCGGCGCGCTGCGCGACGTCTTCACGCAACCGGAAACGCTGGGTGTCGTACTCGGCCTCGTGGTCGGCAAGGCGGTCGGCATCTTCGGCGGCACCTGGCTCGCGACGCGCTTCACGCGGGCCGAGCTGAACGAGGACCTGGCCTGGCCGGACGTGTTCGCGGTCGCCTCGCTCGCCGGCATCGGCTTCACCGTCTCCCTGCTGATCGGCGAGCTCGCCTTCACCGGCGATCCGCTGCTCACCGACGAGATCAAGGCGGCCGTCCTCGCGGGCTCCCTCATCGCGGCCGTACTCTCCGGCATCCTCCTGAAGCTGCGGAACGCCAAGTACCGCAAGCTCTGGGAGGACGAGGAGCGCGACGAGGACCTGGACGGGATACCCGACATCTACGAGCTCGACAAGCCGGACTACCACCTCCGAATGGCGGCCATCCACGAGAAGAAGGCCGCTGAACACCGCAGGCTTGCCGAAGTCGCGGGTGGGGAAAGCGAGGATGGCAACGGTCCGGCATGATCTGAGCAGACATATCTCAGAAGAGATCAGAAGAGAAAAAGGGGAGAACGCCATGAGCTCACCCGACGGCCCCGTCGGCGCCGAGCGCAGCCTCGGCCAGCTGGTCGCCACGGCGACCAGCGAGATGTCCGCGCTGGTGCACGACGAGATCGCGCTGGCCAAGGCCCAGCTGCGGCAGGACGTCAAGCGCGGGGCGATCGGCGGCGGCGCCTTCGGCGCGGCCGGCATGGTCCTCATCTTCTCGCTGCCGATGCTGAGCTTCGCGCTCGCGTACGGCATCCACACCTGGAGCGACTGGAACCTCGCCGTCTGCTTCCTGCTGTCCTTCGCCGCCAACGTGCTGGTCGCCGGCGCGCTCGCGCTGATCGGTGTCGTCTTCGCCAAGAAGGCCAAGCAGGGCAAGGGCCCGCAGAAGGTCGCCGCCTCGGCCAAGGAGACGGCTGCCGTACTGGGGAACGCCAAGCCCCACGCCCGTTCCGTGACCCCCGCGGGTGCGATCGACGTCCGAGTCGGTGAGACGGGGGCCACTGTGGCACGCTCGTCCTCATGACGGACCCCGCCCCTCAGGACCAGGCCCTCGACGGCACCCCGCGGCACGGCCACGACCTGGACCCCGCGCGGGACCTCGTCACCCATACGGCGCAACCCACGCAACCCGCGCAGCCCTCGTCCGTCGTACGCCTCGACGGCCCCTGGACCCACCGGGACGTGGCCGCCAACGGGGCCCGCTTCCACATCGCCGAGATGGGGGACGGACCGCTGGTCCTGCTGCTGCACGGCTTCCCGCAGTTCTGGTGGACATGGCGGCACCAGCTGGTGGCGCTCGCCGACGCGGGTTTCCGGGCCGTGGCGATGGACCTGCGGGGCGTGGGCGGCAGCGACCGCACACCGCGCGGCTACGACCCGGCCAACCTCGCCCTGGACATCACCGGCGTCGTCCGCTCCCTCGGCGAGCCGGACGCCGCGCTCGTCGGCCACGACCTCGGCGGCTACCTCGCCTGGACGGCGGCCGTGATGCGGCCCAAGCTGGTGCGCCGCCTCGCCGTCTCCTCCATGCCGCACCCCCGGCGCTGGCGCTCGGCGATGCTCTCCGACCGCAGGCAGACCGCCGCGGGATCGTACGTGTGGGGCTTCCAGCGGCCCTGGCTGCCGGAGCGTCAACTCGTCGCCGACGACGGTGCCCTGGTGGGGCGTCTGGTGCGGGACTGGTCGGGGCCGCGGCTGCCCGACGACGAGGCGGTGGAGACGTACCGCAGGGCCATGTGCATCCCCTCGACGGCCCACTGCTCGATCGAGCCGTACCGCTGGATGGTGCGGTCGATGGCGCGGCCCGACGGCATCCAGTTCAACCGCCGGATGAAGCGGCCCGTGCGCGTACCGACGCTGCATCTGCACGGCTCGCTCGATCCCGTGATGCGTACGAGGAGCGCGGCGGGGTCCGGTGAGTACGTCGAAGCCCCGTACCGCTGGCGGCTGTTCGACGGCCTCGGGCACTTCCCGCACGAGGAGGACCCGGTGGCGTTCTCCACGGAGCTGGTGAACTGGCTGAAGGACCCGGAACCCGACCGGTGAGGCCCCCCCGGGGCCCGCTGTCAGGTCTCCGGAGCGTGGTCATCCGGATAACTCCCGGGAACACTTGTCCTACGAACGCCAATTGCCCGGCGCATAGGCCAATTGGGGCCCCTGAGCGCGGTTACCGACCATGGGGCCCGGGCACACGTCCGGGTATGGGCTGGACGCACGACTACAGTGACGTAGCACGCAATCGCCGCTCGGCCACAGCGCTGAACAGCCGCGAGAGGGGCGGGCAACAGGACAGGGGCCGTCACGGCCCGCCGCAGGCCATGGGCATCTCCCGCATCCTCCGCCGGAGGGCCCGCTGGGTCTCCGCGCGGCTCCGGCACACGCGCGACTGACCCCGCTCCCTCCCGGCGCCTCACCTCCGCGACCGCCCAGAGGGCGCAACCCTGCGTCTAGAGGGCGCAGCCCTGGCTGTCGACCTCCTGGTTCGCGGTGCGGCCCCGCTCGATGTCCTCGCGCACCTCGTCCGCCGTCAGGGCGTACCCCGTGTCGGGGTCGTCGAGCGACTTCGCGAAGATCACGCCGTAGACCTTGCCGTCGGGCGTGAGCAGCGGTCCGCCCGAGTTGCCCTGGCGGACCGTCGCATAGAGGGAGTAGACGTCCCGTCGCACCGTGCCGCGGTGGTAGATGTCCGGGCCCTTGGCCTGGATGCGGCCGCGCACGCGCGCGGGACGGACGTCATAGGGGCCGTCCTCGGGGAAGCCGGCGACGATGGCGCCCGCACCGCTCGACGCGTCCTCGGACGTGAACTTCAGGGCCGGCGCCTTCAGCGTGGGCACGTCCAGTACGGCGATGTCCCGCTCCCAGTCGTAGAGGACGACCTTGGCGTCGTACGTCTGGTTCGTGTCGCCTATCTGGACCGTCGGCTCGTCCACGCCGCCGACCACGTGCGCGTTCGTCATCACGCGGCGGTCGGCGAAGACGAAGCCGGTGCCTTCGAGGACCTTGCCGCAACTGTGGGCCTCGCCGCGGACCTTCACGATGGAGCGCCTCGCGGTCGTGGCGACCTTGCTCTTGGCGAGCTTGGGGTCGGGGGGCTGGACCTCGGTGATCGGCTCGTTCGAGAACGGGCTGAAGACCTGCGGGAAGCCGTTCTGCGCGAGGACCGACGAGAAGTCGTTGAACCACGTGTCGGCCTGGCCCGGCAGCGCGCGCGAGACACCGAGCAGCACCTTGGAGTTGCGCACCTCCTTGCCGACCGTCGGCAGCGTCGTCCCCGCGAGGGCGGAGCCGATCAGCCAGGCGACCAGGAGCATCGCCACCACGTTCACCAGGGCGCCGCCCGTCGCGTCCAGGGCGCGGGCCGGCTGCCAGGTGATGTACCTGCGGAGCTTGTTGCCCAGGTGGGTGGTGAAGGCCTGGCCGATCGAGGCGCAGACGATCACGATGACGACGGCGACGACCGCGGCCGTCGTACTCACCCCGGCCGCGTCGTCGTCCTTGAGCGCGTCCCAGACGACCGGCAGCAGGTACACGGCGACGAGGCCGCCGCCCAGGAACCCGATCACCGAGAGGATGCCGACCACGAAGCCCTGGCGGTAGCCCACGACCGCGAACCAGACCGCGGCGAGCAGCAACAGGACGTCCAGCACGTTCACCGATTCAATCCTCGCCTCGCATCGCCACCGCCACTGCACGCAACCTTGTCATGCGCGCCAGTCGAGTGGGACCCGCCTACCCCGGTCCCAGGGGCGCTCCCAGCCCGCGAAGTGCAGAATCCTATCGATGACGCCCGCGGTGAAACCCCAGACCAGGGCTGACTCGACGAGGAACGCGGGGCCGTGGTGGCCGCTCGGGTGGACGGCCGTCGCGCGGTTGGCCGGGTCCGTGAGATCGGACACGGGGACCGTGAAGACGCGGGCCGTCTCGTTCGGATCGACGACGCCGACCGGGGTCGGCGTGTGCCACCAGCCGAGCACCGGGGTGACCACGAAGTCGCTCACGGGGATGAAGAGGCGGGGCAGCACGCCGAACAGCTGGACGCCCCGGGGGTCGAGGCCCGTCTCCTCCTCCGCCTCCCGCAGCGCGGCGCGCAGCGGCCCCTCGGTCCGCGGGTCGCCGTCCTCGGGGTCGAGGGAGCCGCCGGGGAAGGAGGGCTGCCCCGCGTGGGAGCGGAGGGAGCCCGCGCGCTCCATCAGGAGCAGCTCGGGGCCCCGCTCGCCCTCCCCGAAGAGGACGAGCACCGCGGACTGGCGTCCCGTGCCGTTCTCCGGGGGCAGGAAGCGGCTGAGCTGGAGCGGCTCGACGGTCCGCGCGGCGTGCGCGACCGGGTCGAGCCAGGACGGCAGGCCGTCGGCGCGGACGAGAGGGGCCTCGCCGCCCACGGGCGCGGCTCCGCCGCCAGTGTGTGTGCCGCCCATGTGTCTGCTCGCGCCGCCCAGGTGGCTGCTGCTGTGGCTGTTCGTGGCGTCCGTCATCTCGCTCGCGTGCGTCATCGGCACCCCCGTCCGTCTGGACAACGCTCTTCGTCTCCCCGTTCGTTCCGCCTCGCCGTGATGTCACCCCTCGGCGAGCGGCGGCGCCGGCTTTCCCGGGTAGTCGGCCGGGGGCTTGAGGCGCTGCCCGGGGAAGCCGCCCATCTCGTACTTCAGGAGCTTCTTCGCCTTCTCCGGGTCCGTCTCGCCCTCTCCGTACGACGGGCATAGCGGGGCGATCGGGCAGGCGCCGCAGGCGGGCTTGCGGGAGTGGCAGATGCGGCGGCCGTGGAAGATCACGCGGTGCGAGAGCATCGTCCACTCGCTCTTCGGGAAGAGCGCGCCCACGGCCGCCTCGACCTTCTCCGGGTCCGTCTCGTCGGTCCACCTCCAGCGGCGGACGAGGCGTCCGAAGTGGGTGTCCACGGTGATGCCGGGCACTCCGAAGGCGTTGCCCAGGACGACGAAGGCCGTCTTGCGGCCCACGCCCGGCAGTTTGACCAGGTCCTCCACGCGCCCCGGGACCTCGCCCCCGAAGTCCTCCGTCAGGGCCTTGGCCAAGCCCATGATCGACTTGGTCTTGGCGCGGAAGAAGCCGGTCGGCCTGATCAGCTCCTCGACCTCCTCGGGCACGGCCGCGGCCAGGTCCTCCGGGGTGGGGTACCTGGCGAAGAGCCGCGGCGTCGTCTGGTTCACCCGCAGGTCCGTCGTCTGCGCGGAGAGAACCGTCGCCACCAGCAGCTCGAAGGGGTTCTCGAAGTCCAGCTCCGGGTGGGCGTACGAGTACACCTCGGCCAGCTCGCGGTTGATCCGCCGGGCACGGCGGACGAGGGCGGTACGCGACTCCTGGGGAAACGTCTTGGGGGCGGCGGGGGCCTTCTCGGGGGTGGCCTTCTTGGCGGCGGTCTTCTTGGCGGTGCCCTTTTTGACAGCGGCCTTCTTGGAACTGGCCGCGGTCTTCTCGACAGCCTTCTCGGCGGTGGCGGCCGTGTTCTTGGCGGTGGCGGCCGTCTTCTTGGCCGCCGTCTTCTTCGCGGCCGTCTTCTTCGCGGCCGTCTTCTTCGACGGGGCGGGTTCCGAACCCGGGGGCGTCTTCTTCACTGGTGGCTTCACTGGAGGTGCCTTCTTCGGGGAGGCCGGCTGCTGCTCGGGGGTCGTCTGCCGTGCACGGACCGACCGCTCGGCGCGTGTGGCCCGCTTCACCGGAGGCGTACCCTCCGGACGTGTCACTCCTGCCCGATTCGCCGGTTCGCCCGACGCACCGGACTCCTGTTCGCCCACAGCGGAATCAGGGGCTGCGGCCGCTTTCTCAGCCCCCTCGGCCTGTGTGTTCACCGGCTTTTTGGACACCCGGCCAGCCTAGGGCCCGGCACTGACATCCGTCCCTGACCTCATGGATCGGCCCCCAATTGGCCCCCTCCCGCACAGCACGCCACGCCGGTGCGGCAGACTTGTGACTGATCACACTGTTTGGACCGTCCGGCAAACTGGGGAACACGGTCCCCTGATGCAGGTCGACAAGGAGAGAACTCGTGGACGACGTTCTGCGGCGCGCCCCGCTCTTCGCGGCGCTCGATGACGAGCAGGCCGCGGAGCTTCGCGGCTCCATGAGTGAGGTGACGCTCGCGCGCGGAGACGCCCTTTTCCATGAGGGAGACCCCGGAGACCGCCTCTACGTGGTCACCGAGGGCAAGGTGAAGCTCCACCGCACCTCACCCGACGGCCGCGAGAACATGCTCGCGGTGCTCGGCCCCGGCGAGCTCATCGGCGAGCTGTCGCTCTTCGACCCGGGCCCCCGTACGGCCACCGCCTCCGCCCTCACCGAGGTCAAGCTCCTCGGCCTGGGCCACGGCGACCTCCAGCCCTGGCTGAACGCGCGCCCCGAGGTGGCGTCCGCGCTGCTGCGCGCCGTCGCCCGGCGGCTCCGCAAGACCAACGACCAGATGTCGGACCTGGTCTTCTCGGATGTGCCCGGCCGTGTGGCCCGCGCGCTGCTCGACCTGTCGCGCCGCTTCGGCGTGCAGTCCGAGGAGGGCATCCACGTGGTGCACGACCTCACCCAGGAGGAGCTGGCCCAGCTCGTCGGCGCCTCCCGCGAGACGGTCAACAAGGCGCTCGCGGACTTCGCCGGACGCGGCTGGCTGCGCCTGGAGGCCCGCGCGGTGATCCTGCTCGACGTGGAGCGCCTCGCCAAGCGTTCGCGCTGACGCCCGTACGACGTACGGAGATGGGCCCCGCCTCGTGGAGAGGCGGGGCCCATCTCCGTAGGCACGCCCTCAGATCAGGCCGTGCTCCTTGAGGTAGTCCAGCTGCGCCCTGACCGAGAGCTCGGCCGCGGGCCACAGCGAGCGGTCCACGTCCGCGTAGACGTGCGCCACGACGTCCGCCGCCGAGGTGTGGCCGTTCTCCACGGCCGTCTCGACCTGGGCGAGGCGGCTGGCCCGGTGGGCGAGGTAGAACTCGACGGCCCCCTGCGCGTCCTCCAGGACCGGCCCGTGGCCCGGCAGGACCGTGTGGACGCCGTCGTCGACCGTCAGGGACCGCAGGCGGCGCAGGGAGTCGAGATAGTCCCCCAGGCGGCCGTCCGGGTGCGCCACGAGCGTCGTCCCGCGGCCGAGGATCGTGTCTCCCGTCAGGACCGCCCCGTCGGCCGGGAGATGGAAGCAGAGCGAGTCCGCCGTGTGGCCGGGGGTGGGCACCACCCGCAGCTCCAGGCCGCCCGTGGTGATCACGTCACCGGCCCCGAGGCCCTCGTCCCCCAGGCGCAGGGCTGGGTCGAGGGCGCGTACGTGAGTTCCTGTCAGCTCGGCGAAGCGCGCCGCGCCCTCCGCGTGGTCGGGGTGACCGTGGGTCAGGAGGGTGAGCGCCACGCGCTTGCCCCTCTTCTCCGCCGTCTCCACCACGTGGCTCAGATGGCCGTCGTCGAGCGGCCCGGGGTCGATGACCACCGCGAGGGGCGAGTCGGGCTCGGAGACGATCCAGGTGTTGGTGCCGTCCAGCGTCATGGCGGAGGCGTTCGGCGCGAGAACGTTGACCGCGCGGGCGGTGGCAGGCCCGCTGAGGACCCCGCCACGGGGCTGTCCGGGCAGGGCGGCGGCGTCGGTCATGCGGGGGTGGCTCCCGTCGGCGTGGAGGTGTGCGCGTCGCGTACGGCGGCCGGAACCCCGGTCCGCGCGGGCTCGGGCGGCGTCACGCGGCGCCCTCGCGGTCCTCGGCGTTCTTGGCGTTCTCGGAGTTCTCGGCGTCCTCGGCGTCCTCGGCGTCCTCGGCGCCCGACGCGACCCGCTTGGTGAACTCGTCGTGGCCCGGCCAGGTGAGGACCAGGGCGTCGCCCTCAAGGCGTGCCTCGGCGAGTACGGGCGCCATGTCCTGCTCCGCCGCGGCGGCGAGCGCCCCGGCCGGCGAGGTGTGGGCGGCCAGCGCCCGCAGCGTCGCGATCGTCGGCGGCATCATGAGCAGCTCGCCCTCGTCGTAGCGGGCGGCCGCGTCCGCAGGACGAATCCAGACCGTACGGTCCGCCTCCGTGGAGGCGTTGCGGGTGCGCTGCCCCTCGGGGAGCGCCGCCACGAAGAAGAACGTGTCGTAGCGCCTGGGCTCGAACTCCGGGGTGATCCAGCGGGCCCAGGCGGCCAGGAGGTCACTGCGCAGGTACAGGCCCCTGCGGTCGAGGAACTGCGCGAAGGACAGGTCACGGGCGACCAGGGCCTCGCGGTCCGCCTCCCAGTCCTCGCCGGTGGTGTCGCCCACGACCGTCTCCGGGGTGGGCCCGGCGAGCAGTACGCCCGCTTCCTCGTACGTCTCGCGGACCGCCGCGCAGACGATCGCCTGGGCCCCGGCTTCGTCGTCGACGCCCAGCCGGGCCGCCCAGGACGCGCGCGTGGGGCCCGCCCAGCGCACCAGGTGGTCGTCGTCGCGCGGGTCGACGCCGCCGCCCGGGTACGCGTACGCGCCTCCGGCGAAGGCCATGGAGGCGCGTCTGCGCAGCATGTGCACTTGTGGTGCGCCGGTCTCCGCGCCGTCCCTGAGCAGCATGACGGTCGCGGCGCGGCGCGGGGTCGCCGGAGTCAGCTCGCCGCTCGCGAGGGCGCGGATGCGATCGGGCCACTCCGGGGGGTACCACTGCCCATTTGCCATGGGCGGAGGCTATCCCCTGGTGGGCTGATGTTCGAGAGGCAACAATCGGACCCTACGGAGGCCGCGCCTTGAGCGCACCGGCCCTACGGAGGCATCGCCTTGAGCACGCCGGCCCTACGGAGGCCCCGCGAGGCCGGGTGTCACGCCTCCGTCAGCTCCACCTGGATCTCGACCTCGACCGGAGCGTCCAGCGGGAGCACGGCGACGCCCACGGCGCTGCGGGCGTGCACGCCCTTCTCGCCGAGGACCTCGCCGAGCAGCTCGCTGGCGCCGTTGATCACGCCGGGCTGGCCGGTGAAGTCGGGGGCCGAGGCCACGAAGCCGACGACCTTCACGACCCGTGCGACGCGGTCCAGGTCACCGGCGACGGACTTGACCGCGGCCAGCGCGTTCAGCGCGCAGGTGCGGGCCAGGTCCTTGGCCTCCTCAGGCGTGACCTCGCCGCCGACCTTTCCGGTCACGGCGAGCTTGCCCTCCACCATCGGGAGCTGCCCCGCGGTGTAGACGTACACGCCGGACCGGACGGCGGGCTGGTACGAGGCGAGCGGCGGCACGACCTCCGGCAGCGTCAGGCCCAGCTCGGCGAGCCGGGCCTCCACGGCGCCGCTCATGCCTGCTTCTCGCGCTTCAGGTAGGCCACGAGCTGCTCGGGGTTGTTCGGCCCGGGCACGACCTGGACCAGCTCCCAGCCGTCCTCGCCCCAGGTGTCCAGAATCTGCTTCGTGGCATGGACGAGCAGCGGCACGGTTGCGTATTCCCACTTGGTCATGTGGCCGACTGTAGTCGGTGTGAGGGGATGCTCACGGTGGGCTCCTGCGTAGCCCGGCCGACGACTGGTTAGGCTCGGAAGTGTGAGCAGGCTCCAGGTCGTCAGTGGCAAGGGCGGTACCGGCAAGACCACGGTGGCCGCGGCCCTCGCGCTCGCCCTCGCGACGGAGGGCAGACGCACCCTCCTCGTGGAGGTCGAGGGCAGGCAGGGCATCGCACAGCTCTTCGAGACGGAGGCGCTGCCGTATGAGGAGCGCAAGATCGCCGTCGCTCCCGGGGGCGGGGAGGTGTACGCCCTCGCCATCGACCCCGAGCTGGCGCTGCTCGACTACCTCCAGATGTTCTACAAACTGGGGGGCGCGGGCCGGGCCCTGAAGAAACTCGGGGCCATCGACTTCGCGACGACCATCGCGCCGGGACTGCGGGACGTCCTCCTGACCGGCAAGGCCTGCGAGGCGGTGCGCAGGAAGGACAAGAACGGGCGCTTCGCGTACGACTGCGTGGTGATGGACGCGCCGCCGACCGGCCGCATCACCCGCTTCCTGAACGTGAACGACGAGGTCGCCGGGCTCGCCAAGATCGGGCCCATACACAACCAGGCGCAGGCCGTGATGCGGGTCCTGAAGTCCCCCGAGACGGCCGTGCACCTGGTGACCCTCCTGGAGGAGATGCCCGTCCAGGAGACCGCGGACGGCATCGCGGAGCTGGGGGCCGCCCGGCTCCCCGTGGGCCGGATCATGGTGAACATGGTGCGCCCCGCCCTGCTCGACGAGGCCGCGCTGAGGCTCGGCCTGGACCGGCCGCCCCGGCAGGCCATCGCCGAGTCCCTCTCGGCCGCGGGGCTCGGCGGCACCCGGCGCGGCGGCGGTGCCGAGCGGCTCGTCGACCCGCTCCTGGAGCAGGCATCGGAGTACGCCGAGCGGTACTCCCTGGAGGAGGACCAGCGCGCCGTCCTCACGGAGTTCGGCCGGCCTCTGCACGAACTCCCGCTGCTGTCGGGCGGGATGGACCTCGCGGGCCTCTACGAGCTCGCCACGGCACTGCGGAAGCAAGGGATCTCATGACCCCGGAACCGGCACGGCCCCTGGACGACGCACGCGCGCTGGACGACGCCACGCGCGCGTTGGACGTCGACGCGCTGATCGACGACCCGGAGACGCGCATCGTGGTGTGCTGCGGCTCCGGCGGCGTCGGCAAGACGACCACGGCGGCGGCCATCGGCCTGCGGGCCGCGGAGCGGGGCCGCAAGGTCGTCGTGCTCACCATCGACCCGGCGCGCAGGCTCGCCCAGTCGATGGGCATCGACTCGCTGGACAACGTCCCGCGGCGGGTCAAGGACGTGGACGGCGACGGCGAGCTGCACGCCATGATGCTCGACATGAAGCGCACCTTCGACGAGATCGTCGAGGCGCACGCCGATGAGGAGCGGGCCGCGGCCATCCTGGGCAACCCCTTCTACCAGTCGCTCTCGGCCGGCTTCGCGGGCACGCAGGAGTACATGGCGATGGAGAAGCTGGGGCAGCTCCGGTCGCGCGACGAGTGGGACCTCATCGTCGTGGACACGCCGCCCTCGCGCTCGGCGCTCGACTTCCTCGACGCGCCCAAGCGGCTCGGCTCCTTCCTCGACGGGAAGTTGATCCGGCTGCTCATGGCGCCCGCCAAGGTGGGCGGCCGGGCGGGGATGAAGTTCCTGAACGTCGGCATGTCGATGATGACCGGGGCACTCGGCAAGCTCCTGGGCGGGCCGCTGCTGCGGGACGTGCAGACGTTCGTGGCCGCCATGGACACCATGTTCGGCGGCTTCCGTACGCGCGCGGACGCCACGTACCGGCTGCTCCAGGCGCCCGGCACCGCGTTCCTCGTGGTGGCGTCGCCGGAGCGGGACGCGCTGCGCGAGGCCGCGTACTTCGTGGAGCGGCTCGCCGCGGACGACATGCCGCTGGCCGGCCTCGTGCTGAACCGGGTCCACGGCAGTGGTGCCGCGCAGCTCTCGGCCGAGCGGGCGCTCGCCGCCGCGGAAAATCTTGAAGATAATCGCATTGTGGATCAGGAGGACGGGAAGGAAGCAGTGCGTAGCTCCCCCGAGCACTCCGAGACCCCCGAGACCTCCGGCACCCCCACCGAGGCTCCCCGGCCCGGACAGGCCGCACCTGACGCACCTGACACACCCGCAGCACCTGACGCATCTGCCGCACCGGAAGCGCACGAAGCCCACACCGACGCCGACACACCCTCCGAGACGTCCGCCGACACGTCCGCCGACGCGCTCGTCGGCACGTCCGCCGGTAACCCGTCCGAGGACCGGCTGACCGCGCAGCTGACCGCGGGTCTGCTGCGCCTGCACGCGGAGCGCATGCGGCTGCTCGACCGTGAACAGCGCACGCGCGATCGCTTCACCGCGCTCCACCCCGAGGTGGCGGTGGCCGAGGTCGCCGCGCTGCCGGGCGACGTCCATGATCTTGCGGGGCTCCGGGCCATCGGGGACCGGCTGGCAGGCTGACCGGCCCGCCGACGCCTTCCGACAACCACCGCCCCGCCGACCCGCCGACCCGCCGACAGGGTCGGTCCGCTCCGGCTCCGCGATCCGCCGGCCGACCGTGCGGGTGCGGCCGGCTACCCGACGGCCGCGTAGCTCTCGTACGTCTCCTCGTCCTCCAAGTCCACGGGCAGCAGGCCCGCACCACGCTCGTACTCGGAGCGCGCTGTCTCCAGGAGCCTGCGCCATGAGGTGACGGTGGGACGCCTGCGCAGCAACGCACGGCGTTCACGCTCCGTCATGCCACCCCACACGCCGAACTCGACGCGGTTGTCCAGCGCGTCGGCCAGGCACTCGGTCCGCACCGGGCATCCGGTGCACACCGCCTTGGCCCTGTTCTGCGCTGCTCCTTGAACGAACAGTTCATCCGGATCGGTAGTGCGGCAGGCCGCCTGCGCACTCCAGTCGGTTACCCAGCCCATACCGGCGCCGTCCTCTCCCGAATCGAGGCTCCCCCACGGCGGCAGCGGCATATGCACCGCCGCCAGTTGAGGACGTTACGGAAGGTGGGCACGGCGCAACACCCCCTTCGGGCCCAATCTTGAATGGCCCGAACGGACTATGCGTAAGCGGCAGATCACCCGACGGAGTGAGCTGACGACATATGTGAGAAACCCGGCAAATCGGGGTAGTTCAGCTGAGTCACAACGGACACCGGACGCCACTCACGGCGAATTCGGACATGAATCCGTCAGAATCGGGAGCGACGGAGGGCTTGTTGCCACACCGCAGTCCTGTGACAGTTGGGAGTAGCTTAGGCCAAGGCATTAAGGCGTGTCCGGCGAATCAGAACGTAGGCTGCCCCCATGGCAAAGAAGCGCTCGGGCGGTGGTCTGTCTCCCACTCAGCAGGCAGCGAAGTTCCTAGGGGTCAGCGTGCTCGCGGGTGCGGTACTGGCCGGGATCGCCCTGCCCGCGGCCGGAGCGCTGGGCCTGGCGGCCAAGGGCTCGGTCGAGGGGTTCGACGAGATCCCCGCCAACCTGAAGCAGCCGCCGCTGAGCCAGCGGACCTCCATCCTGGACAGCGAGGGCGGCAACATCGCGACGGTCTACTCACGTGACCGCACGGTGGTGCCCCTCAAGGACATCTCCCCGTACATGCAGAAGGCGATCGTCGCGATCGAGGACGCCCGCTTCTACGAGCACGGCGCCGTCGACCTCAAGGGCATCCTGCGCGCGCTCAACCAGAACGCGCAGAGCGGCGGTGTCGCGCAGGGCGCGTCGACCCTCACGCAGCAGTACGTGAAGAACGTCTTCGTGGAGGAGGCCGGCGACGACCCGACGAAGGTCGCCCAGGCCACCCAGCAGACGCTCGGGCGCAAGATCCGCGAGCTGAAGTACGCGATTCAGGTCGAGGAGGAGCTGGGCAAGAAGCGCATCCTCAAGAACTACCTGAACATCACCTACTTCGGGCAGCAGGCCTACGGCATCGAGGCCGCCTCCCAGCGGTACTTCTCCAAGCCCGCCAAGGACCTGAAGCTCCAGGAGGCCGCGCTCCTCGCCGGCATCGTGCAGTCGCCGAGCCGGTACGACCCGGTCAACGACGCCACGGAGGCCACCCAGCGGCGGAACGTCGTCCTCCAGCGCATGGCGGAGACGCACGACATCTCGCAGCAGGAGGCGGACGAGGCCAAGAAGACCGAGCTGGGCCTGAAGGTGAGCCGCCCCAAGAACGGCTGCATCACCGCGGTCAGCGGCGCGGGCTTCTTCTGCGACTACGTACGCGAGGTCTTCCTCAACGACCCGGTCTTCGGCAAGACCAAGGAAGAGCGCGCCAAGGTCTGGAACCGGGGCGGCCTGAAGATCCGCACGACGCTCGACCCGCAGACGCAGGACTCGGTCCAGGCCTCGATCAAGAACCACGTGAACAAGAGCGACGACGTGGCGACCGCCACGACCATCGTCGAGCCGGGCACGGGCAAGATCCTCGGCATGGGCCAGTCACGTCCTTACGGCTTCCAGAAGGACGAGACCACCATCAACCTCTCGGTGGACAGCGACATGGGCGGCGGCGCGGGCTACCAGCCCGGTTCGACGTTCAAGCCGATCGTCGCGGCGGCCGCCCTGGAGGGCGGCAAGTCGGCGGGACAGCGCTACTCGTCCCCGTACGAGATGCCGTACCCGGCACGGGTCTCGACCTGTGACGGCAAGCAGTGGGTGAACAGCAACAACGAGAAGCTCACCAACGAGAACGAGACCGAGGTCGGCCCGTACGGCATGCGGGAGGCGACCGCCAAGTCGGTCAACACCTACTACGTGCAGCTCATCGGCGACATCGGCATCTGCCCGGTGACGCGGATGGCCGACAAGATGGGCGTCGACCGCGCCGACGGCAAGGACATCGCGCAGGCTCCCTCGATCGCCCTCGGCACACAGGAGGTGTCGCCGCTGACGATGGCGAGCGCGTACGCGTCCTTCGCCTCGCGCGGCACGTACTGCACGCCGATCGCCATCGAGTCGATCAACACGCTCAGCGGCAAGTCGCTGCCGGTGCCGAAGTCCACGTGCTCGCGCGCCATGTCGCAGAAGACCGCGGACACCATGAACACGCTGCTCAAGGGCGTGGTCGAGGACGGCACGGGCAAGCAGGCCGGCCTCGGCTCCCGGGCGAGCGCGGGCAAGACGGGTACGACGGACTACCGCTACGCCGCCTGGTTCGTGGGCTACACCCCGAACATGGCCGGCGCCGTCTGGGTCGGCGACCCGCAGCACAAGCGTCGGATGGTCGACATCACCATCGGCGGGCGCCCGTACGGCAAGGTCTTCGGCGGCGAGGTGCCGGGCCCGATCTGGCGCGACGCGATGAGCGGCGCCCTCCAGGGCAAGCCGGCGCCCGGCTTCAACACCGTGCACATCCCCGGCGGCGACAAGGACAGGGACCGCGACAGGGACCGCGACGGTGACGGCGGCCAGGGCCGGGACCAGGACCAGGACGACGACAAGCCGGGCACGGGCGGTGGCGACGGTGACGGCGGCGACAACGGCGGCCTCGGGGACGGCTGGCCGGACGTCGAGATCCCGCCGGACGCCATCGGCGGCCTGGGTGACGGCGGCGGGAACGGAAACGGCAACGGCGGTGGCAATGGTGGCGGCAACGGCGGCGGTGGCGGTGGGATCGGCGGCTGGCGGCCGTAGTCCCGCTTCCGCTTCCCCGTGAGCGCGCGCTCGCATCACGCGCCGGAGGGCGCCCTTCGACCTGGCTGTTCCGGCCTGGTCGGGGGGCGCCCTCCGGCGTGACGGGTCCGCCGCGAGGAGCGGGCCGGGCCGTCGCCTCCGTAGCGCCTCCGTAGCGCCTCCGTACGGAGGCGGTCCCGCCCCCGTGCGTAGGGAGCTGTAGCCCGCGCTCGCGCGGAGCTCCCGCTCGTCAGCTCGCGTGGGGCTTCGCGCTCATCGGCTCACGCAGGGCTTCGCGCTCATGGGCTCACGCGGGGCTTCCTGCTCATCAGCCCGCGTGGGGCTTGATGCTCGTCAGCCCGCGAGGAGCTTCTTGACGGTGGCGGCTACCCGGCCGCCCTCGGCGAGGCCCGCGACCTTCGGGTTCACGATCTTCATGACCTGGCCCATGGCGCGCGGCCCCTCCGCGCCGGCGGCCTTGGCCTCTTCCACGGCCTGGGCGACGATCGCGTGCAGCTCGTCGTCGGAGAGCTGCTTCGGGAGGTACTCGGCGAGGATCTCGCCCTCCGCCTTCTCGCGCTCCGCCTGCTCGGCGCGACCGCCCTGCCCAAACGCCTCGGCGGCCTCGCGGCGCTTCTTGGCCTCGCGGGCGATCACCTTCTGCACCTCGTCGTCGGAGAGCTCGCGCGCGGTCTTGCCCGAGACCTCCTCCTTGGTGATGGCGGAGAGGGTCAGCCGGAGCGTCGAGGAGCGCAGCTCGTCACGCCCCCGGATCGCGGCGGTGAGGTCTTCCTGCAGCTTCGACTTGAGCGTGGTCATGGGTTGATTGTGGCAGGTGCGGAAGGTTCCCTGCGCCCCGATTTCCCCGAGGGCGCCCGGTGGGGCGGCTGTTGGGGCGGCAGCCGGGGCGCCCATGGGGGCGGATGCGCGCACGGGCGGGACGGCTGCCGGGGTGGCTGATGAGGCGACTGATGGACGGCTGATGGACGGCTGTGGGGACGGCTGTGGGGACGGTTGACGGGACGTCGTCGGGGCGGCTGTTGGGGTCGGCCGCCCTCGGGATCACGGACCTGCGGTGTCTGACACGATGGGGGGATGCGCGCGCGATACGCAGTACCCCTGGGCATCACGGCGACGGCTGCGGCCGGTCTCGCCTACTCGGTGGGCTTCGAAGCCCGTTCCTTCCGGCTGAGGCGGGTCACGGTGCCCGTACTGCCGTCCGGAATGCGACCCCTCCGGGTCCTCCAGGTCTCCGACATCCACATGGTGTCCGGGCAGCGCAAGAAGCAGCGCTGGCTCCAGTCGCTCGCGGGACTGCGCCCCGACTTCGTGATCAACACGGGCGACAACCTCTCCGACCCCGAGGGCGTACCGGAGACGCTGGACGCGCTGGGCCCGCTGATGGAGTTCCCCGGGGCGTACGTCTTCGGCTCGAACGACTACTACGGCCCGAAGCCCCGCAACCCCGCCCGCTACCTCCTCGAAAAGGTCCAGGGCAAGCACGGCCTGAACGGGAACCCGCCCGCGGTCGGCGTCATCCACAACCCGTGGGAGGGCCTGCGCGACGGCTTCGACGCCGCGGGCTGGGTGAACCTCACGAACACGCGGGGCTCCCTGAAGATCGACGGCTACGAGATCGCGCTCACGGGTGTGGACGACCCGCACATCAAACGCGACCGCTACGCGCGCGTGGCGGGCGGTCCGGACTCCGGCGCCGACTTCTCGATGGGCATCGTGCACGCCCCGTACCTGCGCTCCCTGGACGCCTTCACCGCGGACGGCTATCCGCTGATCCTGGCCGGCCACACCCACGGCGGCCAGGTCTGCATCCCCTTCTACGGGGCGCTGGTCACCAACTGCGACCTGGACACGGACCGCGTCAAGGGCCTCTCCACGCACGAGGCCGAGGGCCAGACGTCCTACCTCCACGTCTCAGCAGGCTGCGGGGCCAACCGCTACACCCCGATGCGCTTCGCCTGCCCCCCGGAGGCGACCTTGCTGACGCTGGCGCCTCGGGTCTGAGGGATCGGGCCGGGGGCCTTGGGGGGGGGCGGGTTCCGCGGTCCTGCGGTTCTGCGGCCCTGCGGTCCCGCGGTTCTCGCGGGCCCGGACCCGTGCCCCCCGCCCCGCCGGGCCTGAGCCCCCCGCGCCCCGTCCCCCGATAACCGGATTTCGTCTCCGGCCCCGGGTCCGCTAGAGTTATCGATGTCGCCACGGCCGCAGCAGTGCGGACAGTGGAGCAACGACATCGGGGTGTAGCGCAGCTTGGCAGCGCGCTTCGTTCGGGACGAAGAGGTCGTGGGTTCAAATCCCGCCACCCCGACAGCTGAAACACCAGGTCAGGGGCCTGATCCGCTTAGCGGGTCGGGCCCCTGAGTGATTTCTGGAGATCGTTTGGGAGAAATCTGGGAGAAGATCTTGGTCGGGTTCTCCCAGCTGACTTCCTCTGTGATCGCCTGAAGGTGCCGATCTGGATTGCTCGCTAGATCGCCGACGCAAACCGGCGTCACATCTCAGCCCTTAACGACCTCGCCCAGGCTTGGGCCTGTCTTCAGCCATGATCATGGGGGGGGTGAAGTGATGTGGTGGTGGCATGTCTGCAGGCGACGTACATCCCCGGACTCGGCAAGGGCGGTGCCGAGCGGGCCCTGATCGAGGCGGTGCGGATCCGTGCGGACCGTCGCGGCAGCGGGCTCGGCCGGATCTTTATGGAGCATGCGGTTACCCGGTCACGCGTGCCGGGCTGCGACTGCTGACGAGCAACAAGCAGCGTCAGGACGCGCACCGCTCTTATGCCGGGCTGGGCTTCGTAGCAGTCACGAAGGGTTCAAACTCGCGCTGTAGGCCCCGGATTCCCGACAGGGGCGGGGTGCCGCGGTATCTGGCGGCACCATCCGTCAAGTCCGTGGGCAAATACGCATCGAAGCGCCTGGTCAGTCCACCAGCCCTGCATGGTGTGCCAGGATCGCTGCCTGAACGCGGTTGGTGAGGGAGAGTTTCGACAGGATCCGGCTGATGTGGGTCTTTGCGGTGGCTTCGCTCATGTGCAGGGCCGCGGCGATGTCGGTGTTGGAGAGGCCGCCGCTCAGGGCGATCAGGACCTCGCGTTCTTTTTCCGTCAGGGCCTGAAGGCTGCTGCGGGCCGCGGAGCGGCGGCGCTGCCGCTCCGCGGAGGGGCCATCGTCGTCCTCCGTGAAGCGGCGGATGAGGCGGCGGGTGATCTTCGGGGAGAGCATAGCGTCGCCGCGGGCCGCGCTGCGTACCGCAGCGATCATCTCGTCCGCGGTGGCGTCTTTCAGCAGGAAGCCGACCGCTCCGTGACGTAGTGCTGTCTGGACGTATTCGTCCAGGTCGAAGGTGGTCAGCACGACGACGCGCGGCGGGCGGGGTGAGCGGGTGAGGCGCTCGGTGGCGGTCAGGCCGTCGGAGCGGGGCATCCGGATGTCCATCAGGACGACGTCCGGCTCCAGGGTGGCGGCCATGGATACGGCCGTGTTGCCATCGGCGGCCTCGCCGACCACTTCGATGTCGGGGGCGGAGGCCATGATGGTGCTGAGCATGGAGCGCACCATCCATTCGTCATCCACGATCAGGACCCGGGTCGTCGTCTCGCTCATCGGGTGGCTTCCATGGGGGTGGGCTGCTTGTGGGGTACGTCGTCCAGCGGGATCTCGGCGGCGATCTCGAAGCCGCCGTCCGGGGTCGGCCCCGCGGTGAGTTCGCCGCCGACGAGCCGGATCCGTTCGGCGATGCCGAGCAGGCCGTGGCCGCCGCTGGGAAGACCGGAGGGGTTGCCGCCGGCACCCTGCTGGTTGACCACCGTGAGATACAGCAGCCGGCGCGTGCGGTGGACTCGGACGCGGGTTTCGGCGTCGGCGGCGTGCTTGTGGACGTTGGTCAGGGCTTCCTGCACCACCCGGTAGACGGCGTGCTCGATCAGGGCCGGCAGCTCGGGTGGGCGGGTGGTGTCGTAGTCGCCGGTCAGCTCCAGGGTGACCGGCATCCCGAGGCTGCGGGAGTCGGCGATCAGGGTCTCCAGCTCGGCCAGGCCGGGCTGGGGGGCGAGCGGGGCCTCGGCTTGGGTGTGCAGGACCTCCACCAGCGAGCGGAGCTCGGTCAGCGCTTCGCGGCCGATGGCGCCGATCTGCTTGCCGATGCTGACGGCGGACGCGCCCTTGGTCGCCTCCAGGGCGGTCGCGTGCAGCACCATCAGGGATACGCGGTGGGTGACGACATCGTGCATGTCCCGGGCGATCTGGGCACGTTCGTCGCTGCGGGCCTGCAGTACCCGCTGCTGCTGTTCACGTTCGGCCCGCTCGGCGCGCTCGCGGAGCTCGGCCATGAGGCGGCGCCGGGCACCGGTGTACAGGCCGAGCAGGGCCGGGAAGACGCAGATGCCCACGCTCATGATCGCTGCGTCATAGCCGCCGCCCCGCCAGATCGGCGGGGCGACCAGGGCGACGGCGACCGTGGTGGCGGCGGCGACCCGGCGCCAGGAGGCGGCGCGGTCGGCCAGGACGTACTGCGCGAACACCACGGCGATCCAGGCCGACAGCACCACATAAGCGCCCAGCGCGGCCAGCAGAAGCAGCACAGGGCGGCGCTGGCGGAACCATGCCGCGAGGCCGACGAGCAGCCCGACTGGGACCGCCACGAAGAGCGGCGGGTCCGCGGACAGGTAGTCGAACCTAGCGGATATCCCGTCGCTGGCGGCCGTGGTCACGGCGAGGGCCGGCGCGACGAGGGCGCCCGCGAGTGGACGCAGACGGTCCCGGTGGGCCGTGAGGCGGCGGTGCCATGTCATGGCTGCAGGCTAGCCGGGGTGCGGGAGTGCGGGCGTCGATCGAAAGTTGTACACGGCGCCGCCCAGCCTGCAGCTTTCCGCCGAGGAAGGTAGCGAGGATCGGCGGATGCTCGGCCGGTGCGTTGATCGCCACGCTGGAGGCATGCCAGAGATCAGCGAATACAGCAGGCCCATGACCAGCATCCCGAATCCGGACGACCCCGCCGAGAGCAACACGTCCACCGACGACACGGCCACCGAGCCCCGACCGCGGAACCGGCGCCACACCGTCAAGCGGGTGCTCGGCGTCACTGCGCTCGTCCTCGCCCTCGGCGCGACCGGCGGCTACTTCTATCTCGACGCCACCTCCGACGTGCAGCGCGTCGGTGCCGAAACCTGCGGCGAGGTGATCCCGGACGGCGCAGATCGCCACGACGGCAGGGCGGTCTGCGCCACCCTCGATACTCTCGCCGACGCCTGGGAGCGCGGTGACGCGGAGGCGTACGGACGCCAGTTCACCGAGGACGGCACGTACACCACCTACATCGGCAGCCATTACGAGGGCCGCGCCGACATCACCGCGAGCCACCGCGCGCTCTTCAAGGGCTTCCTCAAGGACAGCAAACTCGCTTCCAGGTATCTCGACATGCGCTTCCTGACCAAGGACGTCGCCGTCCTCACCAGCCGCGGCGCCGACTACACCGGCGACAAGCCCGGCGCGGACGAACTCACGAAGGTGACGACCTTCACCCTGGTACGTGACACCGACGACACCTGGCAAATCGCCGCGTTCCACAACACCGAGCGCAGCAACGTCATGGAGCGCTTCTCCTTCCTCTGGGCCCCCGATACCGCTCCGAAGGCGGAAAAGTGACTCGCTCATTGATCACCGGCGCTGCCGAGGGAAGCCCGTCAGAGCCGCGGACGACCTCGGCCCCGCAGTCGCAGGGCCGGAGGTGACGGCCATGTACGTGGCCATATCCGGACTCGACCTCGCACTGGGCATCTTCCTGCTCCCCGCATGGCTGCTCGCCGCGGTCACGACGGGCCTGCAGCCGGGCCGCCGTACAGCCGGCCGGAAACGGCGGATGTCCCGTATCGCGCTGGTGCTGGTGTCCGTCGCCCTGCTGCTCACCGCGGCCAGGCTCCTCATGTACGGGCTCCTTGCCCGCCAGGGGTGGGTGTTCGTCGGCGACCGGCGGCTGTTCACCACCTTCGTCATGCTGCTCCCGGGCGTGCTCGCCACCGCCGTCTGGACGGTGCCGTGGCTGGCATCCGCCGCCCGGGTACGGCTGCCCGACCGGGATGCGCCGGTGCCGCTGGAAGAGCAGTCGCGCGCCAGGTCCCCGCGCCACGTCGTGCCGCCCCGGCTCGCCGCCTTCGGCGGCTTCGGCTGCTTCGCGCAGCTCTTCCTGCCACCGGACCGGTCGTTCTGGATCAGCCTCTGCACGTACGGGCTGCTCACCGCCGCGGCCGCCGGGCTGCTGGTATGGCGGGCCATCGCCCGGCTGCAGCGCATGTCCACCGGCCGTGAGATCCCCTGGCAACGGGCGCTTGCGGTCCGGCTGGGTACGGCCGTGGTCGTGCTCGCCGCCGTGGTGGGGCTGGTCAATTACGGGATGGCCGGTAGTCGGCTGCCGCACACCTTCTCGATGATGAAGGGGGAAGCCGACTGGGGCGGCGGTGCCGCCGGGCAGCACCACAGCATGGCCGGCGGTCACCACATGGCCACCGGCACCGGCGGCGCCGACGAGGTCTCCGTCGACCAGCTGCGCGGCCCCACGCGTGGCACACCCGACCGGCGCTTCTCCCTCACCGCTCAGGCCAAGAAGGTGAAGCTGGCCTCCGGCAAGACGGTCGACGCGTGGACGTACAACGGCCAGATCCCCGGGCCCCAGCTGCGGGTCACCGAAGGCGACCTGGTCGAGATCAAGCTGCGCAACGGGCTGCCCGGCAAGACCCCCGTCACCATCCACTGGCACGGCGTCGACGTCCCCAACCGCGAGGACGGCGTGGCCGGCGCCACCCAGGACGCCGTGCTGCCCGGCCAGTCCTTCACCTACCGCTTCCGCGTGGAGGAGTCCGGCACCCGCTGGTACCACTCCCACCAGGCCGCCTCCGAGCAGGTCGACCGCGGTCTGTTCGGCGCCCTGATCATCGAGCCGAAGAAGCAGCGCCGGCCGGTGGACAAGGACGTCAGCGTCCTCGCCCACGACTGGGAGACCGACAAGGGCACGGTGCCTGCGATTGGCGCTTCCGACGAGCTGGAGCAGCGCCGCGCCGAGCAGGGCGAGAAGGTGCGAATGCGGCTCACCAACACCAGCGGTGCCACCCGCGAGTTCGCCGTCGACGGTGTCCCGTACAAGGTCACCGCCTTGGACGGCACGGACGTGCACAAGCCGACCGCGCTCAAGGGAAAGAAGCTGGTGCTCGGCGGCGGCAACCGGATGGACGTCGAATTCACCATGCCCGACGGGCCGGTGCGAGTGACCGACGGCAGCGCACCGGACGCGGGCATCGTCTACTCGCCGGACGGCAAGGGGAAGCTGAAGGCGGATCTGAGCGGCCCTGAATTCGATCCGTATGGCTACGGCAGCCCGAAGCGGACGGAACTCGGCCCGGACAGCGACTTCGACCGCGACTACCGGCTGGTCTTCGACGAGTGGCTGGGCTTCTACGACGGCAGCTTCGGGCTGAAGCAGACCATCAACGGCCGCGTCTTCCCTGACACCCCGATGCTGATGATCAAGGAAGGCGACCTGGCCCGCGCCACCTTCATCAACCGCGGGAGCGAGGACCATCCGATGCACCTGCACGGCCACCACATGCTGGTGCTGAGCAAGAACGGCAAGCGCGCCTCCGGTAGCCCGATGTGGCAGGACACCGTGCTCGTCCGGCCGGGCGAGGAGGTCCAGGTCGCCTTCAAGGCCGACAACCCCGGCATCTGGATGGACCACTGCCACAACTTCTGGCACAGCAAGCTCGGCATGGTCATGCACCTCGCGTACGACAACGTCACCACGCCGTACGAGATCGGCGGCCTCGTCGGCAACAAGCCCGAGTGAGGAGTTCTGATGCGCCGGAAACAAGCGGCGGCCGCCCTGCTGGCCGGAGCCCTGTGTCTCACCACCGCGGCCTGCGGTACCGTCGCGACCGCCGAGGCGGCCACCAGGGGCACGAGCCCCGTGGTCTCGCTCGAGGTCCTGCACGACCTCGACCTCCCGGTACGGATCTTGGTCTGGCGTCATTCGGGACGAAGAGGTCGTGGGTTCAAATCCCGCCACCCCGACAGCTGAAACAGCAGGTCAAGGGCCTGATCCTCTTTGAGGATCAGGCCCTTGCTGCGTCTCTGGAGATCGTTTGGGAGAAATCTGGGAGAAGATCTTGGTCAGGGTCTCCCAGACGGTCCTGCATCTCGCACCCAGCGCACGTCAGCCGTCACGCCGCTGAACCTGTGCGTTCGCCAATCGGTATCTGAGGTGCCCGCAACAGGGGCTCCGGAAAGTTGGCCTGCGTACGCGGTATTCCCTCACTTGCAGATCCCACTTATCCTCGCGATCACGCTACCGGGGGGTGGTCATGGCTGCTGAGGCAACGAGCTGGCAGAAGGAGCAAGTCAGTCGCGCTTACGTGCATGCCTTAGCAACGCAAGGCGGGTACACGATCTGCGACTGGAACGTGGACAAGGATGGGGTCGACGTCACACTCCGTTCCCGCGGCCTCATGGTCGATATCCAGCTCAAGTGCACACAAAGCCCACGCACTATCAGGAGCGGCTACAGCTTCGACCTTGACATCGAGACCTACGACAAGTTACGTGACCCTGAGCGCTCTGCGCCTGGTCACCTTGCGCTGCTCATCGTTCCGCCCGACATCGGCCGCTGGGTCATCCACCAGCCGGATTCGATAGTCCTTGCTTGCCACGGCTACTGGTCCTCCCTTCATGGGATGGGAGAGGCCGCTGGCAGCTCTACTACCGCGATCCACCTTCCTGAGCACCAGGAGCTCACCGTGAAGGCCATGGGGACCATGTTCGATGCTGCGCGTCGCATGACCCACAGCGCTGGTCTGGGGTTGAGCTGACATGGCGGACATCACCCCTGACTTCGGCCCTGAAGAGATTCGCAGCTATCTCAAGGTCACCGGATGGGCACCCGTATCGGGCGGAGACGTGGCCGAGCTATGGAGGCTTCCAGGGCCGGCGGACGAAGTCGTCCTGGTTCCGATGAAGCCGGGCGCACCAGACTTCGCCAAGAGGGCTCGGATCCTGATCCAAGACCTGGCGAGGATCGAGTTCGAAGATATCCAGACTGTCCACGACGCCGTCGCCACGGTCTACAACGACGTCACCGACCTCCGGGCCTCCCACCCGTCAATGAGCGACGGATCGATCCCGCTTGAGTCCGGGTACGAACTCTTTGTCTCCGCCAAACGACTTCGGGTGGCCTCGGCCGCGGCAACGATCCGGCGTCAAGGGCACTTCCGGAACTTCCCGACTCGGGCGCGTGATCAGGCACGAGAGGTTCGCCTGGGCCAGACTCGTCGCGGCTCCTACATCGTGCCCATCATCAGCCAGGCGCGCTCCCCCGAGGACGTTTACTCACCCCGTCAGGATCACATCGACGTCCAGGTCGAGGAGACTCTCTTCGACCGCCGGGTGACTGCCACGATGTCTCGCGCACTAGGCGTACTTGAAGACATGGCAGGCGCCGACCACGAACCCACGCCCAGCGAGATTAATGACTCCATCGGCGAGGGGGTCTCCTACGAACTGTGTCAGGCCCTCGCCAAAGTCGTGAACACCGAGTCCGTCAGTGCACTCGACGTGGCATTCAACTGGTCCCGCGTAGCTGCACCACCGCCAGGTACGCCAGCGCGCGTTGAGTTCAACCGCGATGCGATCGAGATCGTCGACCTGGTGTCCGAACAACTCAAGACCAAGGTCTACACGCGGGAGCACTTGATCTACGGCGTGGTCACAGACCTCAGTCGCCACCCCGATGACGACACCGGGCGCGTCGGGGTCCAAACGCTCATTCAGCGCCGCAGCCGCACGGTATGGATGGACCTCGCTGACAGCGACTATCACACAGCCGTGCACTGCCACGATGCCGGAAACCCCGTCCGAGTGAGCGGCATGCTGACCAGTCCGCCCGGCGGGCTTGCCCGCATGAAAGTCACCGGCTTCGGACCTGACCCATCGCTGGGAGCAGACGACTAGCAGCTCAAAACGACGAGGCGGGACTGTTCCAACGACAGCCCCGCCTCTCGCGACTTGCCAGCCGCTCTATCCCCTCGACCTCAGCAGGCGATCGAGAACTCGTACTGGTGAGGACGAGCACATGACCCGACGCGCATCGAGCGCCGCCTCCCACCGATCGGTAAGGCCGGCCGTAAGGCGCCTGCGCATGCCTGGAGTGACGTGCGCGTACCGGGCTGAGACTGAGCCGTCGATGTGGCCCATGCGTTCGTCCATGAGGACCTTCTCCGTACCGAGGTCCTCCATCATCGTCCGGTGGGTGTGCCGGAGGCCGTGGGGTGTGAGGCCCTTAGCTATGGGGAGCCAGCAGGCGTCCGCCCGAGTAGCGGCGCCTCGCCCTCGGGCCGGGATGCCGGGCCACGGCTCGCCGAGGATCGGCACCGGCCGGGCCTCTTGAGGTGCCTTCCTCGGGTACCAGCCGGAGACCGCCGGGGTGAACAGCCAGGTGGCGAAGCCGTTTCGGCGCCAGTGAGCGGCGTGCTCCGACGTCATGCCACCTCGCACGAACCCGAGCTCTGCGATGGCGAGTTCGACGCGTACGCGGGTGTCCTCGCGTACCCGGTCGGCGTGGTTCAGGACGTTGGAGACCGTGCCCGTGGAGACTCCGGCACGACGGGCGACGTCTACGAGCTTCGCGCCCTGATGGCCGCCGGTGCGCGCCGCGCCTTGGCCGCGGAAGACGTACGTCCTGCCGTGGCAGGGGCAGGGCGTCGGCTTCGTACGGGCGATGTGGTTGAAGACCAGGGCCGACAGCCAGTCCGTCGAGTCGATGTCGCGGTAGCTGTCGTCCTTGGGCGGGCAGCGCACCAGCTCGCCGGTGTCGAGTTCGTACAGCTGCCACTCGACGCGGAAGGCGTTGGGCCGGACGAACTCCGTTTCCAGGCCGACGATTTCGCCCCAGCGCTTGCCGGTGTACCCCTTGAGGACCGTCGCGACGAACTCGTCATCGCGACCGGAGAGCAGGGCTGCCCGCTCGGCAGTCAGCAGGATGCCGAGCGCGTCGGTGACGACCTTCTCCGGGCCGCGGTCACGGGAACGTCCGGCGCGCTTGCCTCGCCCACGCCGACGGGCCGCCGGGTTGGACGTGAGCAGGCCCTCGTCGATCGCGTCCTCGAAGATCAGGTGGAGCGTCGAGCGCCAGGTCTTGACGCTGGAAGCCGCGTACGCGGCCCGCTCCTTCTTCTCCCAGGCATCGACGTCCGTGCGCAGGATGCCCGCGAGCGCCTTGTCCTCGAAGTCCGGGAGCAGGTGCTCCTCAATGTGACGCTTGTAGTTCTGCATGGTCGAGGCGGCCAGGTCCTGGGCGGCGTATCAGCGGCTCGCGTACTCGCCGAACGTCTCCTGCCCGAGACCCGGGTCGCGCCACTGGCCGCGCCGAACGGTCACCTCTTCCGCGTCTGCGGCCTGCTTGGCCTCGCGCTTGGTGGCGAACTTGACCACGACGCCCATGGAATCGGCGACGGTGCCGTACTTGCCGTCCTCGATCTTGTAGCGGCCACGCCAGTAGCCGCCGCGCTTTTCTGCGTACCCCACAGATTTCCCTCCCTTCTGACGTGTGGGGTGCGTTAAGCAGCGGTTCCGTACTGGGACTTGGTCGTCCGGCGTGGCGGACGGGCCTTGAGACGGACCGTGGGGGCAGCCATCTCGGGCTGCTGCCGATTGCGCGGTTTCCGGGCCGGCGCAGAGGCGGCGCCAGGGCGCTGCAAAGTCTGAGCCGGACGCTCTTCGTACATGCGGATGATCTCGGCAAGGTGCTCGTCCGAGAATCGGTAGGCGCGGCCGACGCGGGTGAATGGGATGAGTCGCCGGCGGGCACGGTCCTTGACCCACCAGGCGGAGCAGCCGAGTACGGCAGCGACTTCCTCGGGTACATAGAGGCGCGGCAGCGCGGCCTCGGCGTGCGGAGTCGGTGCGGAGGCAGGGGATATCGCGGCTTGGTGCAAAGGGTGGGTCCTCTTCTGGCGGGCACGGGCGCGGCAACGCCGCCCGCCGGTCGATCGCTAAAGGGATGGGGATGAGGTGCCCGTGCTGGGGGTTTGCGGGTCCAGCACGGGAGTGGGAGCCGGGGGCTACGCCTCGTCGGCGGGATCGGTGTCGCCGCCACCAGCCGGAGGGCCGTGCATCTTCAGCATGGTCTTGCTGGCCTCCTCCGCGATGGCGTTGGAGACCATGACGTCGGCTTCCTCGCGCACGTCAGGGTGGTCGGCGAGGTAGGCGTCGAGGGCGTCGCGCGCCTCGGTGAAGGCCATGTTGGCGCGCTGGGTGGCACGGAACGCGTCAACGATCTCGTCGATGAGCTCCATGGCGCGGGCCTCGGCGGCCAGCTGTGGGGGGCCGACGAGATTGCGCAGGTCGAGGCCGAAGACCTCGGCGAAGCCGATGGTCTCGTCGAGGTTGATGCGGCGCTTGCCGTTTTCGATCCGCCAGACCGCGGACGGGTTCATCTCGAAGCCGGCCTCGTTCATGCGGTCGGACAAAGCGTTGGTGCTCCAGCCGCGCGCCTCGCGTTCCAGCTTGATGCGCACCGCGACGTTGCCCTCACCGCTGAGCAACACGCCCTGCGGCGGGTCTTCATCCGCCATGGCCACCTCCTTCCGTACGTAGCACTCCCCTGCCATTTGCAAGGACCCCCTAACAGTAACATGCGTACTGCGAGATGCAGAACACTTCTGCGATCTGCAATTCGTGTGGCATAGTGGTGGTCCCGACCAACCCGAGGAGCCCCGCACGACCGCACGTCACATGAAAGAAGCCCCCGGCGATGCCGGGGGCTCAAGCGCAAACCTCTCAACCGCCATCCCTAGCGATCAACCTGCGGAGACCGGGATTGCCGTCCCATATGGCCCGCAAGCAGAGGAGCTGATGCCCAGTATGACCGATCCCCAGCCGAGTACGCCATCCCTTCCCGACGCCGCCGCCACGTCATGGCCCCCAGTTGCTGTGCCCGGCCGACCGGCCGACTCCACCGCGCCTCCCGCGGACGAGGACCTTGACGACGCCTCCAAGACTGTGCCGCTACCTGAGGGAGCGAAGATCCTGGACGACCTGCGTACGCAGATCAAGCGGTACGTGGCGATGCCGAGCGAGGAGGCCGTGACGGCGGTGGCGCTGTGGGTCGCGGCGACGCACCTACAGCGCGCGTGGCAGCACGCCCCACGGCTGGCGATCGTCGCTCCGGAAAAGCGGTGCGGTAAGTCGCGGCTGTTGGACGTGGTGACCGAGACCGTGCACAAGCGCCTGATCACGGTCAACGCCAGCGCGGCGGCGATCTTCCGGTCGATCGACGGGGACGACCCGCCGACCCTCCTGGTCGACGAGGCCGACGCCATGTTCAGCACCACCAAGGCCGCGGAGAAAAACGAGGAGGTCCGCGGCCTGATCAATGCCGGGCACCAGCGCGGCCGACCCACCCTGCGGGTGTCGGGGCCGGAGCACCAGGTGCAGGAGTTCCCGACCTTCGCCATGGCCGCGCTGGCAGGGATCGGCGACCTGCCCGACACGATCATGGACCGCGCGGTGGTCATCCGGATGCGACGCCGTGCGGCGGGCGAGAAGGTTGCGTCCTTCCGCACGGGCCGGGATACGCCCGCCCTGAACGCGATCCGCGACCGCCTCCACGCCTGGCTGCAGCCGCTGTACGAGCTGGCCATGGAGATGGAGCCGCCCATGCCGGTCGAGGACCGTGCGGCAGACACCTGGGAACCGCTGGTCATCATCGCCGACCTCGCCGGAGGCAACTGGCCCGCGCTGGCCCGTACCGCATGCCGCGCCATGACCGACTATGAGGCTGGTCAGGACGAGGAGGGCGGTCTGCGCACCCGCCTCCTGGTCGGCATCCGCCGGGCCTTCGCCGCCGTCGGTGACCCGGCCGTGCTGAGCACGAAGCACCTGCTGGAGGCGCTCAATGCGGACAAGGAAGCACCGTGGGCGGAGTACGGCGCCAACGGCCTGACCCCGCGCGGCCTGCAGCTGCTGCTCAAGCCGTACGGCATCAGCTCGGCCAACCGCCGCTTCCCCGACGGTGCCCAGGCCAAGGGGTTCGCGCGCAACCAATTCCTCGACACCTGGGCCCGCTACTGCCCCGAGCCCAAGGCGGCGGACACGCCCGCCTCGTCAGGCGACGGGCTCCTGCCCGGCACCGCAGCCTGACTCGACTCCACCCGCATCACTCGTCCCCGCGCAGGTCAGCGCGGGGACGAGTGAGCATCCCGCAACGAGTCGTCTCGACATCACCACGCCACTCGTACCTGTGCTGACCAGGCACGCGACGAGTGGTACGAGTCCCAGCACCTCGCAGCCAAAGCGCCCTGCCCCGCTGCCTTGCCTGCTCGCAGGTGCCCCCACCCATCGGAGGTTCTCCCTGCCCCCGCACGCATCCGGATCCTCTGCGCCCAAGACCGGCGCCATCCGCTTCGGCATCGCCCTGCTCGGCACCATCGGCTTCGTCCTGTCCTATGACGCCCTGCGGCAGATGGCCGTCTCCGCCCACATCCGCCCGCTCTTCGCCATCGGCTTCCCCCTCGTCATCGACGGGTTCATCGCCATCGGCATCGGCACCCTGCTCCTGGTGCGCACCGCCTCCACGGCCGCCCGCCTGTACGTGTGGATCCTCGTCATCCTGGCCACCACGCTGAGCATCTGGGCCAACGCGCTGCACGCCGTACGCCTCAACCAGCAAGCCCTGGACGGCGGTCTACAGCTCAGCGACTGGACCGTAGCCGTGCTCTCTGCGCTCCCGCCGCTCGCTCTGGCCGGCGCGGTGCACTTCTACCAGATCATCCAGCGTGACCTCGCGCTGTCCGCTGAGCAGGAGGGCGCCGAGCCGGTCGCCAACGGCGCCCCCTCCGACGTCCACCTGCCTACACGCCTCAAGGTGGCGGGCGGCTCGGCAGACGTGGCGGAAGAGGCTACCGATGTGGCAGATTCCACCGCCACTTCCCGTGCGGACGACAAAGCGGATACGGACGCCATCGACCCCGATCTGCTCGCCCTCGCCCGCCGTGCGCCTCGTGGGCGCGGAGGCAAAGCCTCGCGCCGCCACATCGAGGACACGGTCCGCGGCACCGGCCGCTCGATCGGCAAGGACGAGGCGGAACGCGTCAAGGACGCGCTCCAGGCCGAACTCGACAAAGCCGCCGCAGCCGAACCGAGCGAGACCGCGCCAGCAGCGATCGCCTCCTGACCACAGGCCGCTGCCAACCGCATCCCGCATCTCTCGTCCCCGCGCACGTCAGCGCGGGGACGAGTCTCCCTTCCGCGACGAGTCGACCCGGCATCACCGCACTCCCCAGACCACACCACCACCGAGTAGGTCACGATGCCCGCACCACAGCACGAACTGCCCACCGCACATCAGGACATAGCCAAGGCCACAGCACCCACGACCGAGTCAGCAAGGTATCCCGCTGGACCGTCCACAGGCCGGTCCCACGGGGAAGCCTCCGCCCCAGGGGTGGCGAAGGCACTCGGGCACCAGGGGGTGCCCGAGGAGGAACAGCCGACGAACACCGATCCCGCCGCTGCTTCCGACGCGCCGTTGCCACGTGCTGCCGACGTCGCCGCCCTGCACCGTGTCGCCCGACGTCGCAAGCCCGACGTGAACGGCCAGCGCAAGAAGCGGGTCGATGCCCGCTACAGCGTCGAGGAGAAGGCCGCCATCCTCGCCAAGGCCAGGTCGCTGAACGTCAGCGGCGCCCACTACGTTGCGGTCGTCACCCTCGCCCACGTCCACGGCGACCTCACCGTGCCCGGCCAGCGCACCCCGCTCGACGACTACATCGACGAACTCAACACCCTGCGCCGCGAGGTCGCCGCCATCGGCCACAACGTCAACCAGATCGCCAAGAAGCTCAACTCCGGCAGCCATCCACACCCTGGGGACAGCGCCCTGCTGGCCCAGACCGACCGCACCCTGGACGCTGTCGGTACGGCCGTGCGCCACATCGCGGCAGCCGCCAACCAGGCCGTCGGCCACAAGGCGGCCCCATGATCGCGAAAATCAGCAGCGGCAAGAGCACCACCGGCCTGATCCGCTACCTGTACGACACCAAGAAAGCCAAGGACCACACCGACCCCCACCTGGTCGCCTCCTGGGACGGCTTCGCCCCCGACCCCGGCCGCACCGACGATATCGCCGCCACCAAGAAGCTCCTCGTCGCCGACCTCGACCTACACGTCAAGCAGGCCGAGCGGCTCGGCCGCGCCCCCGAGAAGCACGTGTGGCACTGCTCGATCCGCGCCGCCGAGACCGACCGGCACCTCAGCGACGAGGAATGGGCCGACATCGCCCGCCGCGTCGTCGCCGCCACCGGCATCGCGCCCGAGGGCGATCCGGACGGCTGCCGCTGGGTCGCCGTCCGCCACGCGCCCGATCACATCCACATCGCCGCCACCAAGGTCCGGTCCGACCTGCGCACCGCCCGCCACTGGAACGACTACCTCACCGCCGACCGCGAACTCGCCGCCATCGAGAAGGAGTACGGCCTGCACCAGGTCGCCCGTGGGGATCGCACCGCCGCCAAACGACCCACGCGCGCCGAGCAGGAAAAGACCAAGCGCGCCGGCCAGGCCCGCACCGCACGCGAACGCCTGCGCACCACGGTGCGTACCGCCGTGGCCGCCGCCGCCAGCACCGAGGAGTTCATCTACCTGCTGGAGCACACCGACGGCATCCTCGTGGACGTCAAGCACTTCCCGTCCGGAGACGTACGCGGCTACACCGTCGCCCTCGAAGGCGACGTCAACGCCGTGCAAGAGCCGGTCTGGTACTCAGGCTCCGAGCTCTCTCCCGACCTGTCCTTTCCCAAGATCCGCAAGCGCCTTGACGCCACCGAACCGCGACAAGGCCCACGCAAGACCAACTCGTGGCATCAGGCCACCGCCGCCGTGGAGCGCATCCCCCATCGCCTTGAGCACGGTGAAGGCACAGCGGCCCAAGCTCACCTTGCCGCTTTGGGTGAAGCCCTCGACGCCCTGCCCCTTCGCGCACCCCAGGGAATTAAGCCCCAACTCCGTCAGGCAGCCGAGGCGTTCGAGCGCGCTACTCGCTCCCGCATCCAGGCCGAGCACCGGCACGCCCGCGCCCTGCGCGGTGCCGTGCGAGCCATGGTCCGCGAGCCCACCCCCAAGGACGGCGCCCTGCTGGCGATGTTCCTCGACGCCGCGATCCTCGCCGTCACCGCCGCCGCCCGCTGGCACCAGCTCCGCCACCACGACCAACAGGTGGCCGCAGCCCACCAGGCCCTGGTCCACCTCCGGGCCGCCTACGAACAAACTGCCGCCGCGCCACTGACCGTGCTCGCCCAGCGCAGGCCGCCCACACAGGTAGTGGAGCGGCACATCCTCCTCATCCGGCAGACAATGCCCGATCACGCGGAACAGGTGTTGGAGGACCCGGCCTTCGACGCACTCGCTGCCGTGCTTGCCGACGCAGAGAAAGCCGGGCACGACCCGAAGCAGCTCCTGCAACAGGCCGCCGACCAGCGTGCGCTCGACGATGCCCGCCGGCCCGCGCGGGTGCTGACATGGCGAGTCGAACGCCTCAGTACGAGGTCGGCGCCCAGCGCCCACGCACATGCGGCACAGGCGCAGAGTGCGGCACGGCGGTCGAGCACGCTGGTGCAATCTCCACCGGCTGCTCCGGCCGCTCAACCACAGTCGCCCCAGGCGCGGCGACGCTGACACGCCCACCGCGAGCCGCACGTGGAGTCGGCGCCATGCGGCTTCGACTCCACGTGCGGCGCCGGGTACGTCCGCCGCCTGCCCGCCGCTCCCAACGGCACGGCCCCGTACGAGTCATGCAGCTGGCCTCCGGACCACGACCCCGGCGGCCTTACCGCCCCCGGGCCTCGGCGAGCGCGCTCACCAGTACGTCCAGGTCGCCGGTGTAGACGATCACATCCTCGTCATTGGCCGGGGCCTCGAAGCGGGCGAAGAAGTCGTCCAGGGCTTCCGGGGTCACGGTCAGCGCGTTGGCGTCCTGGCGTGCGTTGCGCTCAGTCAGGCGCCGCAGCAGTTCGTCGCGGTCGGCGGGGAGGTAGACGACAACGGGCAGGCCGCCCTCTTCGCGGGCGGCCTGCCGCCAGGTGTCGCGCTCGGCACGGCGCCACAGGCCGTGGTCCAGGACGACGTCGTTGCCGGCCTCGATCTCCTTGACGAACCGGCCCCGAATCACTTCGACCACGGGCCGTTCGCGCTCGAAGTAGGTGTGTTCGGGGTAGTCCACGCCGTACCGGCCGTGGAGGCGGTGGACCTCCTCGTCCACGGACAGCCGGAGGTAGCCGCGGTCGGCCAGGGCCTGGGCGACGGTGGTCTTCCCGGAGCCTGTGAGACCGGCCAGGAGTACGGCGAGGGGCACGTGGTCATCCTTCCGCGACATGCTGTCCGTGTGTGAGTGCGTCGTGTGTCAATCCTGGCCGCTGTGGGCGTGCGGACGCCAGGTGGTGAAGATGCTGCGGGCCTCCGAGGGCCAGCTGAAGGGCATCCGGTCGAGGCCCACCCGGCGGAAGGCGAACCGCGGGTCGCTGGTGTTGATCACGCCGCCGTGCTGTCCGACGTGAGCCAGCAGGCGTCCAGCCTCGTCGCGGACGGCCGGGGTGTGTTCCTGCCAGGTGCCGGAGGCGAAGTGCTGGACCCGGCGGCGCAGGTCGTCCAGGACACCCAAGCGCCACTTGAAATGGTGAACTGCGCAGATGCGGTCCGCGTCCGGCCGGTGGCCCGGAGCGCGGTGGTTGCCGGAGGAGACGGTGACGTCGTGGCGAGCGAGAACGATCTTCCTCGGGTCGCCGTGCAGGAGCCGGTGAGTGAGGTGTCCGCCGAGGGGATAGGCGAGATCGAGTCCGCCTTCGGGCCGCCAGCCGGTCAGGCGTCCGCTCGCGGCGAGGCGGTCGAGCATCAGACCGCCCACCACAGGGTTTCCGGACTTCTCGGCCTGGGCAATCACCTCGTTCAGCGGGGCGGGGTACTGCTGGAACTCGTCGGCGTCGGCAAGCAGGTGCCAGCCGGGACCGGCCCGGTGCCGCAGGGCATCGCGGAGCTGGGTGTTGGTGTGCTCGTGCCAGGGGCCGGTGCTGGTGCCGGTGGGGATGATGCCCAGCTCCCGGCACGCGGCCTGGAGCTCGTGTCGTTGTGCGTCGGGGACGTGGTCGGGGAAGTGGAAGGCGATCAGGAACCGCTCGACGCCCAGCCACCGGTAGTGGCGAGCCCAGGCGGCCAGCAGCGGCGGCTCGACGGGGCCGACGACGGCGATCAGCGCGGGAGGCGTGCTCGGCATTCAGGACTCCTTCGTGCGCAAGGGGGCGAAGGTGCGGGTGAGGAAGTCGGCCTGCTCGGTGGCGGACCGCATCCCGAGCAGAACCGGGGCCTCCGGTCCGGGTAGCGGGGGCGGCTGACGGATGACGGTGTGCAGGGCATCTGCGAGGGCATCCGGGTCGCCTGCGGGGAACATCAGGGCCCAGGGCTGGCCGTACAGGCGGGTGGTGAGGGCTCCGTCGTGTTCGGAGATGATCAGGGGGACGCCGAGGCGGGCGGCGTCCATGACGAGTCCGGATTCCTTGCCGGTTCCGGAGCGGCGGGTGACGAGGGCGGCGTCGGCGGCGGCGTACACGAGCCGCAGCACGGAGTCGCTGACGGGGCCGGGCACGGTGTGCACCCGCAGACCGGGCAGACACCGCCACCGCTGCAGGACGGCTTCGTCGAGCGGGAAGCCGGTGACCACCAGGTGCAGGGGCTCCTTGAGCCGGGCCAGAGCGGCGTTGACAACGGTGATGTCCTTGTGGGGCCACCAGCCGCCGACCAGGCAGACCACGGCCTCGGAGGCGGGGATGCCGAACGCGGCCCGGCCTCCGTCGCGTTCGGCGTCGCTCAGACGGCGGCCGTCGTCGACCGCGAAGGCGCCCACCACCGCGGGCAGGTCGGCGAAGGCCGCTGCGAACTGATCGCCGACGGCCTGGGTCGGGTACACGGCGATCACCCGTTGTTCGCCCCGGCGGGCGAGTCGGCCCAGTAGCCGTACGACGGCGTCCTCGGCCGTGACCGCCTCGTGGACGAACCGAAGGTGCGGCTGCCCACCGAGGAGGGCGGCGGCCCCGTGCAGGGCTTCGCTCGCGGTCAGGATCACCACCGCGTCGGCGTCGGACACTAACCAGCGCGAGGACCGCAGGGCGGACGCCTCGGTCAGGCAGCGGGCGAGGAGGGTGATCTGGTGCGGCACCCTCCTCAGACGGCGGGGCCAGCGGCGAGAGCGGAACACACACTGTCCGGCCGCGGAGAGCCCCGCCGCCACCCGGGAGACGGCCAGCAGCACGGTAGCCGCCGACCCGGCCGGTGCGGTCACCAGTCGGGCGTCCGCCTCACGCAAGGCACGTACCGACTCGGAGGCGATCCCGTGCGGGGCGATGACGAGGCTGCCGGGCCGAGCTTGGGCGAGGGCCACCAGTGTGCGCTGGTGGTGCCCGCCCAGGCGGTTCGCGTACGGCTCGATGAGCACGAGCCTGCCCCTCATCCGGACACCGCCTGGTCCCCATGGGCAGCGGTGAACCTCTCCCGCAGCCAGGTGGGGTCGTTGAGGCGGTCGAACTGCTGCGGGTCACGTGCGGCCTGGCGGGCGAAGGAGACGCCCTCCCTGGCCCCGGCAGCGGCGTGGGTGGCGAACTCGCCGCTGCGGCTGCGCATCCAGGCATCGACGCGCTGGTGGGCGTCGTCGTCGGCCATGCCGTACTCGCTGCCGCGGGCGAGCATCGCACACTCGCGGAATCCCGCCTTCCAGGCGTGGAAGGGGCTCTGGTTGAACCGCGTGATCCCGGCGGTGTGCTGGGCGAATTCGATCCGTCCGGGCAGAGCGGCAAGCACGTCCACGGCGTCGCCCATCTCCCGCAGAGCACTGCGGCGGATCAGCTTCAGGCCGCCGTAGCCGTAGGTCAGGCCGTTGACCGGGTTGACCGCCCGCCACACCCGCATGGAGACGCCTTCCTCCAGTGGTTCGACGGTGGCGGGGTCGAAGTCGGTGTCGATGGCGAAGTCTCCGTCGGCGAGGAAGAACTGCTCGCGCTCGACGACCTCGGCGCACAGCCGGTAGGCCCGGCGCATCCCGTGGACCCCGTGCAGGCGCTTGACCGTGCCGCCGAGCGTCCGCTGGAGCCGGGAATGCAGGGAGTTGGCCATCGGCTCGTCGTAGGAGAGGAACACGGCGTCGAAGCCGGTCACGAGATCGCCTCCAGGTAGCGGGCGGCGACCAGGGCGGGGGCGAAGTCGGCGGTGGAGGCGTGCGCCCGCTTGGCGTGGACGGCGTGGAACTCGTCGTCCGTGACGAGGCGTTCGGCTAGGGCGGCGGCTTCGGCCGGGGTGGTGAAGCACAGCTCAGGGTCGATGTGTTCGGCGAGCCAGCCCAGTCGGGGCGAGATGACCGGCAGGCCCATGCCCTGGCAGTCGATGACACTCATCGACCAGGGGCAGCCGGGCCGGAACGGGGCGATGCCGAAGCGGGCGCCGGCCAGCAGGTTCTTGTAGCGGACGCGGTCGCCACGGTCGGAGACGACCTGCACGTGCGGCAGCGCGGCAAGCTGGTCACGCATCTTCTCGGGGCTGGCGTCCAGGCCCTTGCGCTCGGGACGGCGCTGGCCGAACAGGTCCAAGACCCGCAGTCGCACGGTGCCGGAGTCGCTGAGCTGGCGGGCCAGGCCCACGAACTGCTCGGTGCCGTAGTGCGCGTACAGGCGGTGGTTGTAGATACCGATCGCCGTGCCGGTCGTGGGTTGGACCGTGGCGGGGTCGCGGACCAGACGCTCGTCACGCGGCGCGGGCACGACCCGCAGCCGGTCGCCCAGGTCCACCGTCATCCGGGCGGCGGCGGCCGACACCCACGAGGCGGCCGTGGAGGAGTGGACCATCACCCGGTCGCACGCGGCCAGGCCCGCGGCGAACGCCAGCAGGACCGGCCTCCCGAGCCTCGCATCATCCAGCGACGGGTCGAGCAGCATCTGCCCGCCGCCCGCGAACGAAAACGGCAGGTAGTGGCAGTACCCGGCCAGCAGCGCATCCGACCCGCCCTCCAGCAGAGCCGTGCGGACAGCCGGGGCCTCCTCGATCTGGTTGGCCACCACGACGTCCGGCTTCTCCGAGGCGATCAAGGCCACCAACTCGTCGATGTCCGCCGAGAACCGGGCCCGGTACTTCGTTCCCGGTACCTTCGTCCGGTGGAATCCGCAGCGGGCATCCCCGGCCGCCGCCGGGGCCGCAACAGTCACTTCCGCCCCAGCGTCGACCAGGGCCGGGGCCAGCAGGTCCGCGAAGATCCAACCCGAATCCGCAGACAGCCGGTCGGGGTTGGAGATGTTCAGCAGATACAGCACGCGCATGGTTGCGTCGCCTCCCTCATCCGCCCGGGGGTCGATCCGGGCCGCTGAGAGAAGGAAAACGGCGACGCATGCCGTGACGGGATGATGAACTTGGATCACTCACGGTTCATTCATGCTCACCAAGTGACGCGGAGCGGGGCTTCGATGGACGCGCACAGCGAGGAGATCACCGTCGAGCAGGCGGCCGAGGGCTTCGCGGCCGAGGTAGCCAGATGGCGGGAAGTACGCGGCATGTCCAAGCGGGCATTAGCGCTGGCCATGGGCTTCGACCCGTCCTACGTCAGCCACGTCGAGTCCGGCCGCCACAAGCCCACCGAGGAGTTCGCCAGGCTCGCCGACGAGCACCTGAACGCCGGGAAGGCGATCTGGCGGCACTGGTGCGACTACGAGCAGGCCCGGACGAAGTCCCGGCGCCAACCTACGGCCCCACCGGCCCAGCGCAGGCATGAGCAGCCGTACGCCACCGGATCCGCGCTTGTCGTCGAACACGACGCTGCCCGCCTCCAGTACGACGGCCACTCCTACCGGCTCACCATGAGGCGGTTACTGAGGAACACCGGCGACGAACCGGTCACCCGCTACCTGATCCGCATCTCCGTCGACCGCTATCCCGGCGACCCCGAGCAGTCCAACGCCCACTACCGAGCCCACCCGCTGACCTGGGACGAACTCGATCTCACCGCCACCTGCCGCGGCGAGACAATGCGCTGGCAGGCCAAGCATGACCGCGACGCCTTCAAGGAAGTCTGGCTGCTGTTCGACAACGAACATGGCCGCTTCCCGCTCTACCCCGGCGAATCCGTATGGATCGAATACGCCTACACCGTCGGCGACGACAAATGGGGCAACTGGTTCCAGCGGGCCGTGCGCCTGCCCACCGAGCAACTCGAAGTCCAGCTCGCCTTCCCCGCCGCCCTCGACCCCGTCGTGTGGGGCACCGAGACCTCCATGACCGCCGAAGCGTCGCCTCTGCGGACCCCGCCCGTCCGCAGCGACGACGGTGAACTGAGGCAATTCACCTGGATCACGACCACGCCCGCCCTCCATGCTCGGTACCGTCTTGAGTGGAGGTTCCGGGCACGGCCCGAACACGACACGGAGCAAGGGGACTTCAGGTGATTGATGTGCGGCCCAGCCAGCAGATGCGAGACCTCGGGGTCGTCCAGCACGGCGCCGGCATCCTGGCCGAAGCGGCCCGCGCCTTCACGCTGCCCGACGAGCGCGACGAAGCCGAGCGCATCACCGACGAGCTTTTCGCCGCCATGGAACGGATCGGCCAGGTCCACCCCTTCGCCAAGGGCATGGGCATCGCCGCCCCGCAGATCGGCATCGGCCGCTCCGCAGCCGTCGTCCAGCCGCCCGGCGACGCGCCCGCCATCATCCTGCTCAACCCGCAGATCACCGACCGCTCCGACGAACTGGACGAGCAGTACGAAGGCTGCCTGAGCTTCTTCGACGTCCGCGGACTCGTCCCCCGCCCCCTGAAGATCACCGTCGAGACCACGACCCTGACCGGCGAGACCGTCACCACCGTGTACGAACGCGGCCTCGCCCGCCTCATCCACCACGAGATCGACCACCTCGACGGCCTGCTCTACACCGCCCGCATGCGCACAGGGGTCAAGCCGATCCCTGTGGAGGAGTACCGGCAGACCGGCAGGGCCTGGGCGTACGAGCAATAAACGAGCAGGTCCACAGGCTGCTCGATTCGCCATCAGCTTGATGGGCCATTGTCACTCACCCCAAAGCAGCTTCAGACCAAATCCGCCGCCGACCTCAAGAAATGTCCAGGCGCGGGATTTCGTAGTGCGGATCTGGAAGCACCACACCCCATCTTGCAAGCGCGTAGTTAATCTCCCTGGCTAGCCTTGAAGAGGTATCGCGGCGAAGGCGAGGATTCGAACCGCCATCAATCTGTGCATCATATTCAGGAATGAAAGGCCAGAGATCAACTTTCCTCAGATCGATACCCAGCAGCGAGCACACGTGCTTCAACCCAGAATCCACGTTTCCTCCCTCGCGCTCGGCAGCAAGCCTCCCACAGAGATCCATAAGAGCGTACCCCTTAGGTGACACCTCGTAAATGGTTCCAGATTTTCGAGGGTCTGGGCTGTGCACAATAAACCCCGTGAGATTCAACCGAATAATCCGCTCCTTCACAGGGTTTACCCCGACACCTATCTGCTTGCCGAGCCTTGTGTAGTTACCGAAACCAGAGGCTTCCACCTGAGCCAAGACAGCCAGACTGAGCCCACAAATTCCACTCCATGTCGCAAAGGATGCGACATCTCGTTCAGTGATGCCACCAAGAACAACGGCAAGCAAGAGATCACGGGACAGCGAGTTTTCCAGGTCTGAATAAACTAGTCTCCTGTGACTCTCGGAATCGGCATCAAAGTCTTCTGGAACCCAGAATACGCGCAGCCGGTCAAGCCTATCCGTCAATCCGGCTCTTTTATAGTCGGCGATAGCCTCGTGCAGCACCGACTTATTTTTCATCGTAGTGCGGGCAACATAAACAAGGGCATCCGATTCCGACTCAGAGAGGAGCATCCTAATATCTTTGTCGATCCCCTCGCTATGCTTCCAGAGCGTCTGCCCCGAAACGGCCCTCTTCCAGTTAGTGGCGATATCGCAAGCAAAATCAAAGCGTTTTCGATCAGCCTCTTTGTATGCATAAAGGCGGGATGTTGACGCATCTTCGAGAATTTGCAGAACTGCGTCAGAAAGAAAAGCGTGCTCGGCTGACTCCGCCACTTGCCCCTCCCAGGTTGCTGCCGTCAGATGGATGTTACGAGGCGCCACTGACAGGTGAGCTTGGCGAAGCGCTGAAGCATGCACGTGGATCGTGAACGACGACTTGTGGTTGCTGATCAAGCCGCTGCTGCCGCCTTGGCCCGACCGGGCGCCGGGGTCGCGCCCGATAGACGACCGGCTGTGCCTGTAAGGCATCCTGTACGTCCTCTACAGCGACATAGCCCGGCAACTTCTGCCGTTCGAGCTGGGTTTCGGTGGGTTCAGTTCGGGACAGACCTCCGGCGTCGCCTGGAGCGGTGGCAGCGGGCCGACGTCTTCGACCAGCCCCGCCGCATCCTGCTCGCCGAACTGAGCGCGGCCGGTGGGATTGACTGGTCGCGTGCCTGTGCGGACGGTTCCCACGTCCGCCCGAAAGGGGGTGCCAACACCGGTCCGTCGCCGGTCGACCGGCGCAGACTGACAGCGCCGTGGCGTCGGCGGTTGTCGGCAGCTAGGCCACCTTCCGGATGGTCAGCTTGCGTCGTACAGTCACCGGGTGCGATACGGACAGAGGGCGTTACTCCCGGAACCCGGAACGTTCGCCAACGAGAAGGCTCTTGCCACCTTCGTCCTCGGCAAATTGAACCGGTGGTTCCACATCGAGGAGCAGGTCCCCGGCCGCTCCTGGACTGGCGAAGAGACTCGAATAGACGCCGCGCTAAGACCCCGGGAACCGGACGGCTGGCACGACCAAGAGCCGGCCTTCGGCGTGGAGTTCAAGAATCTCGCCCCGAACACCAGCACCGGCGAGCGCTACAGCTGGGTGGCGCAGGCAGTCGGATATACGCAGTGCGAATGGAAGGGCTACGGCAGGCTGGGAGTGTTCCTGTGCCCCTCCCCGCTGACTTGGCTCCTATCGCGTGCCGACGAGATCGCCACCTTCCGTCAGCGGCAGATCAGCCCTGAGATGCTGGAGGGGGAACGCGAGCGAATACGCCGATACGGTCGCCAGTTTGGCAAGGAATACTCCGATGCATACGTCGATGCTGAGGCGCTGGTCGCCCATCGACGCCGTCTCGGCGAGATGACCTACCAGGAGTTCAGCGCTCGCGCCGACGGCTACATGAATGCCGACGCGCGGGAGCGCGAGCATGATCTCCGGATGGCCAAGGAGCTGACCCACCTCTTGGGGCAGCTCAGCGTCGGAGAACTCATGCCTTACGAGGACAGCGGCTGGACACTGATGAGGTCCGAGTCACGTCTATGGAGTGAGCGCGAGGGACCGGCGAAGGTCCGATACGGCCTGCAACCCCGTATCGGCTCGGAAAGGCGCAGGCGCTGACAGTTGTGCCGCCCATCGACGAAGCGCCGGAAGCGCCAGGTGCCGACTGCGGTCTCACCGCAAATGTGCGAAGGCAATGGACAACCGTGCCTGCTGCTTGATCCCAGGGTCCATCAGCTGCCTCGCGGTGCGGGAGAAATCTGGGAGATGATCTTCGTCCGGAAGCCCATCAAGGCCACCCGAGACCAACCCGTTCCAAGCCCCTGAGCAGCACAGATACTCATCAGTCCTGGTGTCGATCTTCGCCGACCCTCATTCGGGACGAAGAGGTCGTGGGTTCAAATCCCGCCACCCCGACAGTGAAACATCAGGTGAGGCCCTTACCGGTTCGGTAAGGGCCTCACCTGTTTTTGCGTGCGTGTCTATCTGCGTGACCATCGCTTTGGGGCGCGCTCGAAGATGCCGTCCATGACCACGGCGCCGGTCTGGATCACGGGCCGGATCTGCTTCTCTCCTCCAAGGGGACGCCCCTGCCGGAGAGCAGCGACACGCGCGATGTGACGGACAGGTGTTCGGGGGGTGCCCTGGGTAGTAGCTCTTCCCGCGTTGCTCGACCATGCTGCCGTTGAGCCGTGTATCAGCAAACAGGCAGCGCAGGATGTGGCTTGTTTCCTTGCTTCGCGTCCGGGACTGTTTGAACGCATGCCTTTCTCCGAAGACGGTCAGGGCCGGCGAGGTCGGTCGGGGAGGTCCGGTTCGCGGGAGGGGGAGAGAGGCCTGGTGGTGAAGGTGGTGTGGGGCGTGGGGTTCGGTTCGGGTGGTTGGGGGGAGCGGTTGGGGTGGGCGGTCGGGCTCGTTGCCGAGAGAGCGGACGAGCGAGAGGCGGCGCTCGCGCGATGGGGCGAGGGTCAGCGGGAGGTGCTGGGTACTCTTGATCGGTTGAATGGGGCCTGGCGGGGTGCCGCGTGGCCGGGGCGTCGGGCCAGGGCCCAACGGGAGTACTACCGGGCTTGCGGGCGCTCGCTGCCCGAGGCGCTGTGGGACCGGCCGGCCGGCGAGGACATCACCGCCTGGCCCGGGCTGCCCTACGCCCTGCTCTATCTGGAGTGGGAGGCGCGGTACCCGGAGGAGTGGACTCGGCACGCCAAGGACTGGGGGACCAAGGCCTCCCTGATACGGGCCCTCGCCGTGCCTGAGCACATCGCGTCGGTCGAGGCCGCGCTCACGGACCTCGTCGAAATCGTCGTCCTGCGGCCCTACCGCTGCAAGGACCGCGAGTACGTCCGCCTCTGCCGGGTCCTGGACGGCGACGACCTGCGCGGCAGGCTCGCCGCGGCCGCCCGCTCGGAGCATGCGTGGGCCCGGCGCCATGCGGCCCATGTCCTGTGGATGCTCGACCATCCCGAGGTGCCGAACACCCGGCACGTCTGGCGCAGCCGGCTCGCCCTCGCCGAGAGCCACGCCGGCCCGGCCGCGGAGACGGCGTGAGGCCCTCACCCGGCAGGTGAGGGCCTCGGTCTGGAACCGTGGGCCGAGGGCGCGGCGTCAGTGGCCCGGGCCCCGCTTGTCGTCGCGCCAGTCGTCCGCCGCGCCCTTCATTCCTCGGCGGTCGCCCTTCCTGCCGCGGCGGGTGTCCTTCGTGCCGTCGTCGAATTCGATCTGCTCCTTGCGGACCGTGCCGGAGACCTGCTCGGTCTCCGTGACGCGCTCGGTCTCCAGGTGCACGCGTTCGACCGGCACGGACTCCTTGCTCACCACCGCGTGCTCGGCGTGGAGGGTCACCTCCGTCTCCGCCTCGCCGATGTCGGCGCGCGAGCGGTCGCCCTCGCGGATCGGCTCGCGTACGACGCGGACCTCCTCGTGGGAGAGCGGTACGGACTTCGTGACGTCCTCGTTCACCACCGTCTTGCGGAGGTGGGCGTGGCCGACCTCCTCCTCCTCGGTGCCGACCCGCAGCCGTTCCTCGGAGCGGATCATGTCCTGCGCCCTGTCGTCGTGCTCCCGGCCGCGCATGGCGTACTCGCGGCCCCCGGCGGCTCCCGCCATCGGGCGCTCGCCCGTGGCCATGCCGGTGCCCATGCCCGTACCGGTGCCCATGCCCGTACCGGTGCCGGTGCCCGTGGTGCCCGTGCCGGGGCGGGTCAGGCCGTAGTGCGTGTACAGCTCGTGCTCCTGGCCGGGTTCCAGGTGCTGGTCGGCGTCGACACGCGGCGCCTCCTTCACGGCCTCCTTGGTGCACGAGACGTGCAGGGCGTCCTGCTGGAGGCGCGCCCCGGACAGCGGCACGAAGCTCTCCTTCATACCGAAGAGGCCCGTCTTGACGGTCACCCACTCGGGGCGGCCACTGCGGTCGTCGAGGTAGACCCGCTCGATGCTGCCGATCTTCTCGCCGGTCCGGTCATAGGCTGTCAGGCCCTTGAGCGCGTCGGGGTTGGTGAAGGCCTCGCCCTGCGTCATGGGTGATCACTCCCTTTGAGCATGCGACGGGCGAAAACCGATCCGCCACGGGACGACGCACGCCTCAGGTCCATCGCGCGCCGCCCCGGCCCGCCCCGCAAGGCGGAGGATCACGGAGCGTACGGGGAACGCCCCGTCAGCCGTGCCCGCCCCGGTAACCGGGCCGATCGAGCCGGTCACGGCACTTTCGGGCCCGGGGGGCCGTACGGGTGAACACTTGGGCAACGCAACCATGGGCGCCCAGTCGCAGCCACGGGAGCAGGCCATGGGAGCAGGCCGTGGGAGCAGCTGTTCTCAGGATTCGGGGCGCCTGCCCTGCAAGGCCCTGGCCACGCGGGGGCCCAGGCGCTGCTTCAGCCAGCGGAGGGAGTTGAGGCGGGCCACCGTCTGGTCCAGGTGGTAGTAGATCTGCGGCGGCACGTAGGGCAGGAGCGGCGAGTGGCGCTGGCCGAGGAGCGCGAACATCCGCTCCGGGGGCATGCCGATGTAGCGGGGCAGGTTCTCGTACCACTGGGCGCTGTGCCGGGCCGCGCTCTGCACCGCCAGCAGGGCGTGCTTGCGTCGGCGTTCGTAGCGCGCGAGGGCACCGGGCAGTTCCCCCGGGCCCACGCCCCTGAGCTCCTCCGCCAGGCACGCGGCGTCGCGGAGCGCCAGCGTGGTGCCCGCGCCGATCGAGTAGTGCGTGGTGTGGGCGGCGTCGCCGATCAGCGTCAGGTTGCCGTGGGACCAGGTGGCGTTGGTGACCGTCGGGAAGGCCTGCCACTGCGCGTGGCCCCCGATGTCGTCGCGGCCGAGCAGTCCGTGGCCGTCCAGCGGCTCGGCGAAGAGCTTCTCCAGCAGGCGCAGGGCGTCGGTGTGGGCGATCCGGTCGAGGCCGAGGCCCGTCCAGGTGGCCGCCGAGCACTCCACCACGCAGGTGCTGTGCCCGCCGCTGTACCCGTACGCGTAACACCAGATCCAGCCGTGTCCGGTCTCCACGAAGGCGAAGGTGAAGGCCTTGAAGACGCGGGTCGTGCCGAGCCAGACGAAGCGGTTGGCGCCGGTGGTCACGCGCGTGCCGAAGTGCTCGGCCCCCGCCGTGCGGAGCCGGCTGCGCGCTCCGTCTCCCGCGACGATCAGGTCCGCGTCCGGCAGGTCCTCGCGGCCGGCGATCTCCGTGCCGAACGCCAGGCGCACGCCGAGGGAGCGCGCCCGGTCGGCGAGGATCGTCCGCATCTCGTGGCGTCCGATGGCGTGGCCCAGGTCGCCGTCGTGGGCGGTGGTCCTGTCGCCTACGTGGGCGAAGCCGCCGCTCCAGTTCACGCACCGCCCGGCGATGGCCGCCGCCGACTCGGGGTCGTGCGCCCGCAGCTCGTCCAGGAGGTCGGGCCAGAAGGTGACGCCCCAGCCGTGGCTGGCGCCCTCGGCGTGCCGCTCGTGGACGGTGACCTCGTGGGCCGGGTCCTTGAGCTTCGCCAGGATGGCCAGGTACAGGGATGCGGGGCCTCCGCCGACGCAATCGATCTTCACGGGACTCCAGTCGCCGAGGGAAGCGGGACGATCACATAAAGTAGCCGCCCGTCTCCTCTTCCTCGCCGTACGGCGCGGCGGTGTCGCCGCACGTCACCCCAGCGCCGGTCACCAAACGTGATCGGCATGCGATCTTGGGTGAGGTATGTGCACCATCACTCTGTCTCGGGTTCACGTCGATCACGAGGAGACCGGACGTGTCGGCTCACCTCACCAGGCCGCTTCTGATCGTCGCGCTCGCCCTGGTCCCCCCGCTGGGGATCGTGTCCGCGGCGGCCACACCCACGGGCCCGGCCCCGGCCCCGGCGGTAACCAACACCTCTGAGAGCAACCGGCTCGTACGGGACGCCTCCGTGCGCGATGCCTCCGTCGGCGGCTCGCCCGTGTGCGACTGGCGGTACGGCAGTTCGTGCGTCGTCGGCGGCCGCATGTGACACGGCGCGGGACCGTTACTTCACGTTGACGCCGGGCGTTAACGGAGGTGCGGCTGCGCGTAGGCAGCCGCGCTTACCAAGTCAAAGGAGAACGTGATGTCTCGCATCGCGAAGGTCACCGCCGCCACCCTCGGTACCAGCGCTGTCGTACTCGGTGGCGCGGGCATGGCCATGGCGGACGCGGACGCGCAGGGCGCTGCCGTCGGTTCCCCCGGCGCCGTCTCGGGCAACGTCGTGCAGGCTCCGATCCACGTCCCGGTCAATTTCTGCGGAAACACCGTCAACGTCGTCGGCCTGCTGAACCCCGCCTTCGGCAACAAGTGCACGAACGTCAGCCACCACGGCGGCGGCTACGGCCACTGATGTGGCCCCGGGCCGCCGCTGAGCGGCCCGTCGGCCCCCGGTGAACCGCGCACCGGGGGCTACCCCCCGTCCCGGTGGGGCTTGCCGCGGTCGAGCAGGTCGTGCGGTCGTACGTCCCACGGCGGCATCCGCTCATGGCGCGCGATGACGCGCCGGTACTGGGACGACCCGAGGGGCGGCGGCTCCGCCGGGAGGTAGGGGGCCGAGCGGGGGTGGCGGCGGCGCCAGCGGTCCCACAGCAGGTCGACGAAGGCGTGGTTCAGCCAGAAGACCGGGTCGTTGACCGAGGCCCCGCCGAGCATGTGGCCGCCGACCCAGCGGTGTACCCGGTTGTGGTTGCGCCACCGCTCGCCGCCCGGCGCGGTCGGCCAGCCCTCCAGCCGGTTGCGGAAGCCCCCGCGTGATGTGGAGTCGTAGGGCGGGACGTCGTAGCGCGGGTCCGCCATCGCGTCGGCCACGTCCCGCGCGGTCGGCAGTGCGATGGGGTCGTGCGAGCGCCCCAGGTCGCGGGTGAGGAAGTCCCCGTCGGTCACGCCCTCCTTGATGACCCAGTGGCCGTTCCCGCGGGCGAACGGGCCCGTCGTCACCCTGCGGTCCGGCTTCCGTCCCGTGCCGCCCATCAGGTCGTCGCCCCACAGCGACGCCGCCGGGCTGCGGTCCTTCGTCCAGTCCCAGTACGGGACGGCCACGCCCGCGTCGATCCGCTGGAGTGCCCGCTCGAAGTCCAGCAGGAAGCGGCGGTGCCACGGGAAGAACGAGGGGGCCATGTGCGCCACCCGCAGGCCCTTCTCGCCGTCCGAGACGTAGAAGTCGATGTGCGTGCGCACGAACTCGTCGTACTCGCCCCGGCGCTTCAGCTTCAGCACCGCGTCGACGAACCTGCGCCGCTCGGCCCGGGTCAGACTGCTCTGGTTCTTGCGCGTGGGGGCCATGTCCGTCCGTTCCGGGTCCGGGGGCTGCCGGGCTCAGTGGTGCCGGCCGCTCAGGGCTTGCAGGGGGCCGATCTCGTCCACGGCGCCTCGCGCGGCGGCCAGCGGGGTGGCGTACGACTGGTAGTGGTCGACCATGCTGAGGAAACTGCCGTCGGCGCGGCGCATGAGGCCGAGCGGCCGGCCGTCCACGGTGATCCGCCAGCTCTCCGGTGCCTGCCCTTCGCTCGCGGCCACCGGCTCTCCCTGGATGCGGCGGCCCCGGTACATCTCGTCGAAGCCGGCGGGTGGGCCGTCCGACGCCAGGGCGGCTCGCGGTTCCGGAGCGGGGACCGGGGCCGGAAACGGGCTCTGCTCGCGCGTGGCCCAGGGCCTCCGCATGACCTCGGCGGCGGCGAGCAGGGACAGAGCCGCGACGCCGATGAGATGCCGGCGCGTCACGCGGTCGACGAGCCGTCGCGGCTCAGCACGCTCAGCACGCTCAGCGCGCGTCATCGCTCACCGTGCCCGGTCACTCCGCACTTCCCATCGCCCACCGTGCCTCCTCATGAGCCGTGCCCGGCCGCCCCGCACGGCCGCTCACTCGGCCGCGCCCCGTCTCCACCGTGCGGTTCAGCTCGTCCAGAAGTCCCACCAGCGCGTGAGGACGAGCATGCCGATCACGCCCATGTGCAGGGCGGGAAGGACCCAGGTGAATTCGGAGACGAACGTACGCAGTCCCTCGGGCGAAGGCAGGAAGCCGCGCCGTACGTTGTGCGCCGTCACGTACCAGAACAGGAGGATGGTCGCGGCCCAGGCCAGGCAGCACCACAGGCAGAGCGCGTTGACGCGGTAGAGCGACTGGAACTGCAGCCAGGTGCAGAAGGCGACGCCGAGGAGCGTGCCCGCGTCGAGCGTCAGCCAGTACCAGCGGGGGAAGCGTGCGCCCGCCAGCACGCTCGCTCCCACGCCGATCACGGCGGCGTACGCGACGAGGCCGATGAGCGGGTTGGGGAACCCGAAGGCCGACGCCTGCTCGCTCTGCATGACGCTGCCGCAGGCCACGACCGGGTTGAGGCCGCAGCCCGGCCGGAAGTCCGGGTCTTCGAGCAGCCTGGACTTGTCGAGCGTGATGACCCACGACGCGAGCAGGCCGGCCGCCCCGGTGACCACGAGGAGCACGCCGAACCACCGGCCGGGCCCGTCGGACTGCGGCACCGCGGCCGGGCCGCGCCCGCCCGCGGACTGGGCCGGTACGCGGAGCGGCAGTTCCGTGGCGCTCACGGGCGGAGGCCGGGCGTCCGCGGCGGGCGGTGCGCGGCGGCGCGGGGGCCGCCGGGGGTCGTAGTCGTGGTCATGGTCATGGGGGAACCGTATAGACGCCCGGGGGCACGACCGGTTCCGTTGTCACCCGGGTGGCGGAGCCGTGGGCGGCCATCACACGATGGGGTCACACCGGGGGGCCACAGAGCGGCGCCAGATCGAACAGGTTTCCGTACGGGGTGCCTCGTGTGCCCGTACGCACACCGGAGGGCCGGCCCGTGGAGGAAGCCGGCCCTCTGTGTTCGGCGGGGGCTGCGAGGCGGCGCGCGTCTACTTGCCCGCCGGGAGGCCGCCGATGAGCTTGCCGGGGCCCTCGGAGCTCAGCCCCCTGACGACGCCCTTGACCGTGTTGGCCATGGAGTCGCTGTTCTCGGGGTTGAGCATGTTCGTGCCGACGGGGGTGGCGGCCTCCAGGCCCTTGCTCGCGAGGTCGTCGAGGCCGCCGTTCAGGCGGGAGGGCGCCTGGGTGCCGGCGAACGCGGGCGCGGCGGAACCGGCGATGACGAGGGAACCGGCAAGGACGGCGGCAGCCTTCATGGCCTTCATCTTGTTCCTTTCTTTGGCAACGCGTGTCGCCCGGTGGACGTGCCGCCCCGGCGTCGACCGCCGGGGCGTGTCACGTCACCTGTCGTGTCACTTCACCAGGAACCAACGAGCACGGGCCTGTGCGGAAACCCCTGAGCCGGGAACTTCCCGCAGGCCCGTGCGCATGAGGACCGCCCGCCGTCCCTCCCTCAGAGCGTGGGCGTCAGCTGCGCTCCCGGGGCCGGAGCCACCGCGGCCGGGGCCGGGGCCGCCGGCTGGGCCGCGCCGCCGAGGCCGCCGAGCACCCCTTGGAGCAGCCCCGTGACGAGCGAGCGCCCCTCCTTGACGACGCCGGTGGCGTCGCCGGTCGTGGAGGCCTTGAGCAGGTTGTCGACCGTCTTCTGCAGGGCGGGGAGGCTGCCCGCCGGGGGCTCGGGGGCCCTGGCGGCGGAGCTGCCGGCCGGGGCGGCGGGCTGCCTGGCGGCGACCTTCTGGGCCTCCGTCCGTACGGCCTGGGCGTGCTTGTCGGCCGCCGCGACGGAGAGCTCGTATCCCTTGGCCTCCAGGACCGCCACCAGCAGGTCGGCGGCCGGGGTGATGACGCCGCCCGCGTCGTGCAGCCGCTTCGCCTCGGCCAGCAGGGCCTTCGGCGACTGGCCGGGTGTGTGGGGCGCGGTCCGGGTCTCCTCGCCGGGGGCGGTGTCCGCGGAGGCGAGCGCGGGGCCGGCCGTGCCGAGGAGCAGCGTCGCGCACAGGGTGGTGGTCGCGATACGCCGTACGGGCAGAGCGCGCATAGGTCACAGCCTTTCGGTGATACGTCGGATCTTGCGATCACCGTGCGAGGGGTGCACGCACACCGCAACCGAGCGGCTCCCCCGCGGCCCGGCCACACCGGTCACGCGGACGCATCGGCGCAGGTGGCGCCGGTATTTGACGGGTGGTCGGATAATCGCGGGACGCCACTCCATTCGGGGCACCGCACCCCCGGACGCCGCCGCGGACGCGGGAACGGCCGCCCCCGCGGGAGCGGGGACGGCCGTTCTCCGGACGACGTGTCAGTGGTTGACGCACTTGTTGCCGAACGCGGGGTTCAGCAGGCCGCCGACGTTGACCGTGTTGCCGCAGACGTTCACGGGGACGTGGACCGGCACCTGCACGACGTTGCCGGAGACCACGCCGGGGGAGTGGGAGGCATTGCCCTTCGCGTCGGCATCGGCGACGGCGGCGCCCGCCGAACCGGCCACGGCGGCGGCGGCGACGGCGGAGAAGGCGAGGGCCTTGGTGCTACGGGACATGGGGTGCTGCTCCTTGGCAAGGGTGTGACGCACGGGCGGGATGCCCGTGTACGGGGAATCAACTGCCGATCCAGACCACGAGTTGTGCACCCGGAAGGGTGATGTGCGCCGCGTGCCGCGCTGACGGCGGCGGCAACGGCCGATGACGGGGACGACCGGCCGGTGCGCGCGCGGGAGGCGCGTGCCGTCTCCATCGACCCCGCCCCACCATGCCTTTCACCGGTCCGACACACGTGCGGGGATCGGCGGAGCTGCTCCTCCACCGAGCTACAGTTGCGCATCGATTGGGATATTTCAGTCATATACGTCAGATCCCGGCATTCCTTGCACATGTCTTGTCTCCGCTGTGGTTCAGAGCTCTTCACCTCGGAAGGCCAACGCCGTCATGCGTCACTCCCCGGGCTCGCGCATCCTGCACGTCAGCCAGCCCGTCGAGGGCGGTGTGGCCCAGGTGGTCACCGACCTGGCCCGCGCGCAGGCCACGGCGGGCGCCGACGTCCACGTGGCCTGCCCCGACGAGGGCACGCTGCCCCGGATCTGGGACACCGCGGACGGCGGCGTGCGCGGCCACCCGTGGACGGCCTCGCGCTCCCCCGGGCCGCAACTCGCCGCCGAGGTACGCGACCTGGCCCGCGTCATCGCCCGCGTACGGCCCGCGCTCGTGCACGCCCACAGCGCCAAGGCGGGCCTCGCCGCACGCCTCGCCCTGCGCGGACGCCTCCCGACCGTCTTCCAGCCGCACGCCTGGTCCTTCGAGGCGGTCGGCGGCCTCACCGCGCCGCTGACCCGCTGCTGGGAGCGGCGTGCCGCCCGCTGGACGGACCGCATCGTCTGCGTCAGCGAGGCCGAGTGGATCACCGGCCGCAGGGCGGGCGTCACGGGTGCGTACACGGTGGTCCCCAACGGCGTGGACGTCACCCGCTTCTCCCCCGGCCGCCGGGCGGACGCCCGCGGCGGACTGCTGCCCGCCTCCTTCGCGCGGGCCCCCCTCGTGGTGTGCGTGGGGCGGCTGTGCCGGCAGAAGGGGCAGGACGTCCTGCTCCGCGCCTGGGCCGCCGTCTCCGCGGCGCTGCCCGACGCCCGGCTCGTCCTCGTCGGCGACGGGCCCGACGCGGCCGGGCTGCGGGACCTGGCGGACCCGGCCGTCACGTTCGCCGGCACGACGGACGACGCCGCCGGCTGGTACCGGGCGGCCGACGTGGTCGTCCTGCCCTCCCGCTGGGAGGGCATGGCCCTGGCCCCGCTGGAGGCCATGGCCTGTGGCCGCCCCGTGGTGGTCACCGACGTGGACGGCGCCAGGGAGAGCCTGCCCCCGGCCGACCGCGCGCACGCCCTCGTACCGCCCGGGAACCCCGCGGCGCTGGCAGGGGCCCTGCTCGCCCTGTTGCGGGACCGCCCGCTGCGGGCCGGGCTCGGGCGGCGGGGCCGCCGTCATGTCCTCGATCACCACGACGCCCGGCGGACCGCGTCGGCGATCGACGCGGTGTACCGGGAGCTTCTGGGCCCGCCGCCCACCAAGTACCCGGCGCCCACCAAGTACAGGGAGTCCACGTCCACGTGAGTGCCGAACGAACCGTCGCTTCCTCCGCGGGACAGCCGCGGCAGGACAAGTACACCCCGGCCGGGCCCTTCGTCGTGGCGCCCCGTGGCGCCGTCGGCCCGCGCGCCGGGACCCCGGCGAGGCGGCCCTCGCGCGGACGGCGCACGGCGACCGCCCTGCTCACCGTCGACGCCGCCGCCGCGCTGCTCGCCGTGGTCCCACTGGCGGAGCCGCGGCGGATCGCCGTGCTCGCGCCGCTGCTCGTCCTCGGCGTCCTCGCCCTGAACGCGCGGGGCCGCCTGTACGGGTACACCGCCGTCCCCGCCACCCTGGACGAGGTGCCCTCGCTCTGCGGCCGGATCGCCCTCGGCTGGTGCGTCGCCGCGCTGCTCGCGCCCGCCCTCCCCGCCCACCTGCCGCAGCTCGCGCCGCGCACCCTCCTCTGGGCAGCCGCCGCGCACTGCCTGGCCGGCGTCTGCGGGCGCGCCCTGGTCCACCGGCTCCTGCGGGCCCGCGCCGTGCGAAGACCACGGCCCGTCCTGGTGCTCGGCCCCGGCGGGCAGGCGCAGGCCGTGGCCGCGGCCCTGCTGCGGCGGCCCCGCTGCGGGCTGCGCCCCGTCGGCGTGGTGGACGAGGCCGCGGAGCAGCGGCCCGCCGACGAGGACGGCACCGAGCCGCCCGCCGCGCCGGGACTTCCGGTGCTGCGCACGGAGGACGAACTGCACCGGGCCGTCATCCAGAACGACGTACGCGCCGTCCTGCTGCTCGCGGGCCACGCTCCCGGGCCCGCCGACCGGCTGACCGCCCTGCGCGGCCTCGGCTGCGACCTCTGGGAGATCGACCCGCGCGGCCCCGGCCTCGCCTCGCCCCGGGAGAGCGCCCGGGCCCACGTGGCGGGGTTCCGCTGCCGCCCGCTGCTGCCGGCCGGGTGCCGGGGGACGGGCCTCGGCAAGCGGCTCCTCGACGTCGCGGTCTCCGGTGCCCTGCTGCTGCTCGCCGCGCCCGTGCTGCTCTCCTGCGCGCTGGTCCTGCGGGCCACGGAGGGCCCTGGCGTCGTCTTCCGGCAGGAACGCGTCGGCAAGGACGGGCGGCTCTTCACCCTGCTGAAGTTCCGCACCCACCGGCCCGCCGACCCGCAGGAGGCGGCCACGCGGTGGAGCGTCGCGGACGAGCGCCGGATGAGCGCGTTCTGCCGCTTCCTGCGCAGCAGTTCCCTCGACGAGCTGCCGCAGCTGTGGAACGTGCTGCGCGGCGACATGAGCCTGGTCGGGCCGCGTCCCGAACGCCCCTTCTTCGTGGCGCAGTTCAGCCAGTCCTACCCGCACTACGCGCAACGGCACCGGATGCCGACCGGCATCACCGGGCTCGCCCAGATCCACGGTCTGCGCGGGGACACCTCCATCGAGGACCGGTGCCGCTTCGACAACGCCTACATCGACAGCTGGTCCTTCTGGCAGGACCTCTGCATCCTGCTGCGCACCGTCGGCTGCCTCGTGCGCCGCACGGGGAGCTGAGGCCCGTGACCCACGCCCCCTCCCCCGTCCTCCCGCGCGCCCGGCCGCTCGACGCCGCCCTGCGCGCGCTGCGGCGCGACGCCTCGGTCCTGCCGGTGGTGCTGCTCGTCGCGCTGCTCGCGCTCCCGGTGCCCGCGGGCGGCGAGGCCGCCGGGGGCGGCGGTACGGGCACCGTGGCCGACGCGGCCTCCGCCCTGGTCGTCGGCGGCTGCGTCGTCCACCTCGTCCGCACCGGCCGGCGCCCGCTGACCAGGACCGCCGCGGTGCTCATCGGGCTGCCGGTCATCGGTGTCACCGTCGCCGCCCTCGGCGCCCCGTCGGCCGCGACCGGCATCGCGGGTGCCGCGCGCTACCTCCAGATCTTCGTCCTCGTACCCGCGGCCGTGCTCGTGCTGGTCCGCGACGCCCGCCGGCTCCGGATCGTCGCCTGGGCGCTGGTGGCGCTCGCCCTCTGGCAGGGCGCGATCGGCGTGCACCAGAACCTCACGGGCACCGGCGCCTCGTACGCGGGCGAGGACATCCGTGCCGTCGGGACCTTCGGGTCCACGGACGTCATGGGGATGGCCACGGTCGTCTCCTACGGGCTCGTCTGCGCCCTCGCGCTCGCCTTCCGCCCGCACGCTCCGCGCCAGCGGTCGGCGGCCGTGACCTGCGCCGCCCTGCTGACCGTGCCGCTCGCGCTGTCGTTCAGCCGCGGGGCGTGGATCGCCACGGCCGCGGCCTGCACGGCCGTGCTGTGCCTCGCCGGGGCGCGCCGCGCGGGCCGCGTCCTGCTCGCCGCGGGCGCGGCGGCCGTGGTCCTGGTGGCCGGGTTCGGCCTCGGCTCGGACCTGCTCCAGGAGCGGCTGGGCAGCATCACGCAGGTCACTGGGACGCCCGACCAGTCGGTCGTCGACCGGTACACGATGTGGGCGGCGTCGGCGGACATGTGGCGCGAGCACCCCGTGACCGGCGTGGGGCTCAAGGGCTTCCCCGGCCACCGCGACGGCCACGCCTCGCTCGCCCTGTCCGCCGCCAGCGACACCGCGGGCGCGGGCAGCGGCTTCGTCCGCCAGCCGCTGCTCTCCCCGCACAACATGTACCTCCTCGTCCTCGCCGAACAGGGCCTGCTCGGCCTGGCCGCGCTCGCCGGGAGCTGGGCCGCGCTCCTGGTCCTCGCCCTGCGCGCGTGGCACGGCGAGCGCGCCGGGCGCGACGGCGGCGGCGCCCGCCCGGACTGCGCGCTGCTCGCCTGCGGCCTCCTCGTCTGGCAGCTCGTCGACTTCGTCTACGCGGACATCGGCGGGCCCTCCACCGTCCTCACGGCGGTCATGCTCGGCGTGGTGGCGTGGTGGTCGGTGGGTTCGCGCGAAGAGGCGGCCACCGGATGACGACCGTCCCGGGGGTGACGGCGGAGCCGGCGGACGAGGCGGTGCGCCCGGCCGGACCCGTGACGGCCCCGGCCCCGCCGAGCGGCCACTCCCCGAAGACCGGCGGCTCCTTCCTGGCCAGGGCCGCGCTGGTGACCGCCGCGCTGTCCGTGGCCGGTTCGCTGCTCGGGCTCGTACGGGACCAGGCGCTCGCCCACTTCTTCGGCGCCGGCACGGACACGGACGCCTTCCTCGTGGCGTGGACCCTGCCCGAACTCGCCGCGACACTGCTCATCGAGGACGGCCTCGCCTTCTTCCTCGTACCGGCGTTCAGCCTCGCCCTGACCCGCCGCGCGGCGGAACCGGACGCCGACCCCGTACGCGACCTGGTGCGGGCGTCACTGCCGCGGATGTCCCTGTGGTTCGCCGGTGCCGCGCTGCTGCTCGTCGCGGCGGCGCCCGTCGTGGTGGAGGTGCTCGCGCCGGGGCTGCCCGACCCCGGGCTCGCCGTGGACTGCACGCGGCTGACCGCCACCTGCGCCTTCACCTTCGGGCTCACCGGCTACTGCAGCGCGGCCCTGCGCGCGCACCAGCGGTTCGTGGCGCCCGCGACGGTGTACGTCGCCTACAACACCGCCATCATCGCCGCCCTGTTCCTGCTGGCCGCCCCCTTCGGCGTACGGGCCGCGGCGGCCGGTGTCGCGGTGGGCGGCGCGCTCATGGTGCTCGTACAGGCGCCCTCGCTCCGGCGGGAGCTGCGGCGGCGGCCCGAGGACACGGCGAAGGGCCCGGCCCCGGCCGGGGAGGCGACGCTGCAGACCGCGCTCATCTGGACGGTGCTCTTCTTCGCGCTGTGCCGTCAGTCGCAGGTCCTCGTCGAGCGGTTCCTCGCCTCCTCGCTGCCGGCGGGCGCCATCTCGCACCTGAACTACGCGCAGAAGGTCGCGCAGATGCCGATGGCCCTGGCCCTCATGCTCTGCACCGTCACCTTCCCCGTCGTCGCCCGCGCGCTCGCGGCCGGAGAGACCGAGCGGGCCAGGGACCGCGTGGAGCGCGACCTCGTCCTCGTGGGCTGCATGGTGCTCCTGGGCGCGGCGGCGGTCGTCGCGAGCGCCCCCGCCCTCATCGACCTGCTCTTCCACCGCGGCCACTTCACCGCGCGGGACACGGAGATCACGGCCTCCGTCATGCGCGTCTACGCCCTCGGCCTCCTCGGCCACACCATGGTCGGCGCGCTCGCCAGGGCCCACTTCTCCGTCGCGCGGAAGACCTGGGTGCCGCTCTACGCGATGTCCATCGGCCTGGTCACCACCGCGGGCATCGGCTTCCTGGCCGTCGGCACCTGGGGCGTCCACGCCATCGCCGCGGCCAACGCCGCCGGGATCTGCGTCACCGCCCTGCTCCTGTTCCGCGGCCTCGGCCCGCACACCGTGCCCGTCAGGACGAGGGCGGTGCTCGCCCGGCTCGCCCGGCTCACCGCCGCCGCCGCCTGCGCGACGGTGCTCGGCGCCCTCACCGAGAGCGTGATCGGGCACCCCGCACTCGCCGTCCTGGCGAGCAGCGCGGTGGTCACCGCCTCCTTCGCGCTCCTCGGTCTGCTCCTCAAGGCACAGCCCTGGCCGTCCGTACTCCGCTCAGTGACCCGTTCAGTGACCCGCTCAGTGACAGGAGAGCCGCGTCATGTCCGTTGACCTCACCCCGCCCACCCCGTCGGACACGGAGCCCTTCCTGCGGCTCAGGACACCCCGTGTCCCGGCGTGGGTGGCGATGTACCACTCCGTGGCCGACGCCGCCGACGACCCGTACGGGATCACCGTGTCCCCCGACCGCCTCGACGCCCAGCTCCGCTGGATGCGGCGCCAGGGCCTGCGCGGCGTCTCGATGAGGCAGCTCACGGAGGCCTGCGCCCGGGGGCGCCAGCACAACCTCGTCGGCCTCACCTTCGACGACGGCTACCGCGACTTCGTCGACCACGCGCTGCCGCTGCTGCGCCGCCACGAGTGCACGGCCACCGTGTTCGTGCTGCCGGGCCGCCTCGCCGGGGAGAACGCCTGGGACCCGCTCGGCCCCCGCAAGCCGCTCCTGGACGCCGACGGCATCCGGCACGCCGCCGCCGAGGGCATGGAGATCGCCTCGCACGGCATGACCCACACCGACCTGACCGCCGCCGACGGCCCGGCGCTGCGCCGCGAGGTCGCCGGGAGCCGGGCCGCGCTCCGCGACGTGACGGGCGAGGAACCCGCCGGGTTCTGCTACCCGTACGGGCACGTGGACGAGCGGGTGCTCATGGCCGTGCACGACGCCGGGTACCGCTACGCCTGCGCCATCGCCCCCGGCCCGCTCGCCGGGCCCCTCGCGCTGCCCCGCGTGCACATCGGCCAGGGCGACACCGCCTGGCGGCTGCGCCTGAAGCTGCGCACCAACCGGCTCAGGCACCGCGTGCTCGCGGGACCGGCGGTGACGGCATGAGGGCCCTGCACATCATCACCGGCCTCGGGGTGGGCGGCGCGGAACAGCAACTGCGCCTGCTGCTGCGCCATCTGCCGACGGAGAGCGACGTCATCACGCTGACCAACGCGGGCACCGTCGCGCGCGGCATCGTCGCCGACGGCACCCGCGTCACCGACCTCGGCATGGCGGGCAACCGCGACGTCACGGTGCTGCCCCGGCTCAGCGGCCTCATCAGGGCGGGCGGCTACGACATCGTCCACACGCACCTGTACCGCGCCTGCCTCTACGGACGCGTCGCCGCCCGCCTGGCCGGGGTGCGCGCCGTGGTGGCCACGGAACACTCCCTCGGCGACTCGCAGATGGAGGGCAGGCCGCTGACCAAGGGGGTCCGCGCGCTGTACCTCGCGGGGGAGCGGCTCGGCCGGATGACCGTGGCGGTCTCCCCCGCCGTCGGGCAGCGCCTCAACAGCTGGGGAGTGCCGCGCCAGCGCATCCAGGTGGTGCCGAACGGCGTCGACGTGGAGCGCTTCCGCCACGACCCGGCCGCCCGCGTCCTGGTCCGCAAGCGCTTCGGCCTCCCCGAGTCGGCGTTCGTCGTCGGCGGCGTCGGCCGGCTCTCCGCGGGCAAGCGGTTCGACGTCCTGCTGCGCGCGGTGGCCCGGCTGCCGCGCGACGTCCTCGTCCTGCTGGTGGGCAGCGGGCCCGAGGAGCGGGAGCTGCGGGGCCTCGCCCAGCGGCTCGGCCTCGCGGACCGGGTGCGGTTCGCCGGTGAGGCGGGCCACGAGGAGGGCACCGCCGCCGACTGCGTGCCCGACCTGCCCTCGCTGCTCTCCGCCATGGACGCGCTGGCCTCGCCGTCCCCCGAGGAGGCCTTCGGCCTCGCACTCGTGGAGGGCATGGCCGGCGGCCTGCCCGTCCTGTACTCGTCGTGCCCCGCCATCGACGGCCTCCCCGAGGGCGTCGCGGCCGACGCCGTCCGCTGCGCGAGCGATCCGGACGCCTTCGCCGGGGCGCTGCACGGCCTGCGCGGCGGCATCCCCGCGCGCCGCGCCGCACCGGCCGCGGCGGAGCACTACAGCATCACCCGCAGCGCCGGACAGCTGATGCGTGTCTACACATCGGTCGTCTCCGGCCAGACCCCGGAGGTGACCCCCCGATGAGCGACCCCGTGAACGAACGCCCGCGGCTCGGCGCCCTGCGCGCCCGCCTCGCCCCCCTGCGTGCCCGCGCCGCACGGCTGCCCCGCTGGACGGCCCTGCCGGCCTGCGCGCTCCTCGGCCTCCTCGCGGGCACCGGGTACGGCGTGCTGCAGACGCCCCAGTACACGGCGACGAGTTACGTGGTCGTCGTGCCGCAGGGCAAGACCGACCCGGCGGCGGCACTGGGCTACGCCCAGGCGTACGGCCGGGTGGCGAAGCAGCTCGCCGTGATCGGTGACGCGCAGGTGGCGGCGGGCATGTCGCCCACGCGGCTGCAGGACAGCATCCAGGTGGCCACCTCGCCCGACGCGCCGATGATCGCGATCTCCGCGTCGGCGACGACGCCCGGGAGCGCCGCCCTCACGGCCAACGCGGTGGCCCGCTCCCTCTCCACGGGTGCCGACCACTCCAAGGAGAGCACCCAGGTCGAACTGCTGCCGTTCTCCCGCGCCCTCGACCCGGCCGAGCCGTCCTCGCTCTCCGCCGGGGTGACCGCCCTGGTCGGCGGCTGCGCGGGCGGTCTGATCGGCGGCCTCGCCCTCCTCGTACGCCCGCACGCCCGTACGCGGCCCGGCCCCGGCGCCTCCGTGCCCGGCCCCGCGTCCGTCCTGGCGAGGAGCGCCCCGTGACGGCCGTGCGGGACCACGCCCCGACGCTCCGGGTGTGCGTGGACGAGGCGGAGTTCGAGGCGCTCGCGGGGGCCTGGCGGCGGCTGTACCTGTCCTGTGCGGCGGCCACCCCGTTCCAGAGCCATGCGTGGCTGTCCTCCTGGTGGCGGTCGTACGGGCGGCCGGGGCGGCTGCGGGTGGTGCTCGTGGGCGACGGTGACCGGCTGGTCGCGGCGGCGCCCCTGATGCGGGTGCGCGGCCCGGTCCTGCGCCCGCTCGGGGGCGCGATCTCCGACTTCACCGACGTGCTCATCGACGACGCCTGCCGCGAGGCGGGGGCGCGGGCGCTCGTGGCGGGGCTGCGCCGGCTCGCCGGGACCGCGCTGATCGACTTCGGCGAAGTGCGGCCCGGCGCCTGCCTGGAGGGCGTCTACGGGCTCTGGGACGGCCCGAAGCGGGCGCTCGCCGACTCGCCCTGCCTCGAACTGCCCGCGCTGCCCATGGACGACCTGCTCAAGCGCCTTCCGGCACCGCGCGCGCAGCGCACCCGGGCCAAGATCCGCAAGCTGTCCGCGCTCGGCGTGGAGAGCCGCGTCGTGCCCGCCGACGAGGTCGAGACCTCCCTGCACACCCTGCTGCACCTGCACGAACTCCAGTGGGCGGGCCGGAAGGTGACCTCCGAGCACCTCCAGCCGCGCTTCCGCGAGCACCTGCTGCGCTCGATGCGGCCGATGGTCGCGGCGGGCGAGGCGGTGGTGACCGAGTTCCGCCTCGACGGCGAGGTCCTCGCCGCCGATCTGACCCTGCTCTCCGGCACGCTGGCCGGCGGCTACCTGTACGGTGCCCACCCCAGCCTCAGGGAACGCAAGGTCGACGTGGCCACGATGCTCCTCGACGCGGCCACCCGGCACACCGCCGGCGAGCAGCGCCGCGCGCTGAGCCTGCTGCGCGGCAACGAGCCGTACAAGCACCACTGGCGCCCCGACCCGGTCACCAACCAGCGCTTCCTGCTCGCCCGCGGGACCACGGCCCCGCTCCTCGCCGCCGCGGCCGGGTACGCGTCGGCCCGTGAGTGGGCGAAGCCGCGGCTGCGGGAGCTGCGGGCGCGGCGGGGTCAGTAGCGGTCCGCCCCCTCCTCCAGGTCGAACCGGACGCAGAACCTGTTGCCGAGCCAGCGCCCCGCCCACTGGCCGGCGCGGGTCGGGGAACACGCGGAGGGCTTCGCCGGTTCGGCCGGTCCCGCCGGTGCGGCGAGGTCCCCGATCCCCGCGGAGAGGAGTTGCCGGTACACCGCCGCGGCACCGGGGTTGGTGGTGCACTGCCACACGCCGTGCGGGCAGTAGTCGGTGAGGGTGTTGTACAACGGCTTCTTTTCCTTCATCCATTCCAGCATGCCGCGCATGTATTCTTCGTTGTCTCCGTTGCGGAAAAGACCCCATTCGGGATACGAGATGGGCTTGTTGTGGGCCGCCGCGAAATCGATGTGGTCCTGGAGCCCATAGGGTTCCTTGACCTGCTCGTCGAACGACATTCCGCTCGGCTGGTCGTACGAATCCATGCCGATGATGTCGACGGACTCGTCGCCGGGATAGCACTGCGTCCACGGAATGGCGTCGCGCCCCCTGTTGGGCGTGAAGTCGAACTGAAACCTCTGTCCATGCACCGACCGCATTGTGGTGACGATCCTGTTCCAGTACCTCTTCCAGGACTCCGGGTCCGGGCCGCACCGATGCGTGTAGGTCGTGCCGTTCATCTCCCAGCCGAGCACGATCACCGTCTCGGGCACGCCCAGGTCGACCAGGCGCCGGGCGAGCACCCGGAAGTGGTCGTCGAAGTGGCCTGCGGCCCCCCTGCGCAGCAGCGCCGCGACCTCGGCGTCCCCGACGCGCTCCTCGTTCCGCTCCAGCATGGGCACGTTGAGCACGAAAAGCCTGTCGTCCTTCTTCCTGCGCCAGTCCGCCCACCCTTCGAGGAACTTCGGCGCGCCCGCGATGTTGCTCCAGCGGTCGCCCGGGAGATAGGTGTGCCCGACCCGCAGCTCCATGCCGCCGAGCCACTTGCTCAGCGCGTCCATGCGCTCGACCCCGGCCGTCCCGTAGTCGAGATAGGCGCCGAAGGCGGGCGCCCCGACCGGCCCGGGGGCCTTCGGCGGCTCCGGGGCCCATGGCGGGACGGGACCGGAGGAGGCGGGCGGTGCCGGAGCGTCGCCCGGCGGCACCGGGGCCGGGACCGGGACGAGTGGGGCCGGGGCGACCGGGGTTGTGGCGACCGGGGCCGGCGGCGCGGGCGCGCTCGTCGCCGCGGCCGTGGGGTCCGTCGGCGCGGCGCCCGGTGCGGCCGGGGGGCCGGGTGGCCCCGCGTCGCGCGGAACAGCCGCCGCACAGGCCGGCGCGGCGGCGATGACCATTGACGCGGCAATTCCTCCGGCGATGAGAGAAAGCCGTTCCCTGCGTCGTGTGCACCGTGGGGCCATGACCGCTCCTCCTCTTTCCCGACTCACGTCCTGACGTGCCGTCATATTTATCTCTATTGCGCCAATCGAGTTTCTAATCCCGCGTTACGCCACCTCGCCCACAAGGGCGACCGAGCAGGGAGGACGACATTGCTTCCACTGGACACACGCACCCCCGCGGTCCTTCTGCGGATCGACCGCAATCCTTTCCACCACGGGACGTTGGGCGCCGTACGTTCCCTGGGACGCGCGGGAGTGGAGGTCCATCTGGTGGCCGACGACCACGAAAGTCCCGTACGGCACTCGCGGCACCTGCACCGGATGCACCCGCCGCCCGCGCCGGGGGCGCCGCCCGCCGAGGTGGCGCGCGCCCTGCGCCGGGTCGCACGGCACCTCACCGGGCCCGCCGTGCTGATCCCCATGGACGACGCGGGCGCCCTCGCGGTCAGCGCCCTGCACGCGGAGCTGAGCGCCTTCTACCTGCTGCCGCGCCCGTCGGGGACCACGGCCGAGCACGTCGCAGACAAGGCCACCCTGGCCCAGGTGTGCGCACGGGCCGGAGTGGCGCACCCGCACACCCTCGCCCCCGGGTCGGCCGCCGAAGCCGCCCGTGCCGTACGCGCGATCGGGCTGCCCGCCGTGGCGAAGTGGAGCCGCCCCTGGCTGCTCCCCCGGGGCGCCGGCCTGCGCAGCACCACCGTGATCGGCTCCGCGCGGGAGGCCGTGGCCCTGTTCGAGCGCCGGGGCGAGGCCGGCAGCGCCCTGCTGCTCCAGGCGTTCGTGCCGGGAGCCGGACACGCCGGGGACGGTGACTGGTTCGTCCAGGGCTGCGCCGGCGGCGACGGCGCCGTACGTGGCGGCGGTACGGGCCGCAAGCACCGCTCCTGGCCGCGCTCGGCGGGCCTCACGGTGACCGGCGAGTGGACCGCGAACCACGACCTGTGGTCCGCCACGGTCCGGCTGGTGTCGGCCCTCGACTACCGCGGGATCTTCGACCTGGACTTCCGCAGGGACGCCCGTACCGGCGACTTCCACCTCATCGACTTCAACCCGCGCCCCGGCGCCCAGTTCCGCCTCTTCGCCGACGGCACGGGGACGGACGTGGTGCGCGCCCTGCACCTGGACCTCACCCACCGGGCGGTGCCCGCCCCGCGGCCCCTCGTCGGCCGCACCTTCCTGGTGGAGAACTACGCGCCGCTCACCGCCCTGCGCGCCCTCCCCCTGCCGGGCCGGCGCGAACCGTCACCGCCGCGCGAACTGGCCTGGCACTGCGGCGACGACCCCGCCCCCGGGGCGGCCATGCGCCGGCTGTGGTGCCGCCACGTGCTGCGACGCCTCGCGGCACGACTGCGCCGCGGGCCCGCGGCCGCCCCGGCCCCCGCGCCCCTCCCCCTCCCCGCGGCACTCCCCGGCCCGGCCGCCCCCGCCGACCCCACGGGCCCGTCCGGCACGACGAACAGAGAGCGAGCTGTCACCGATGCATGACGTGCATGACCTGCTGATTGTCGGAGCGGGCCCCTACGGCCTCTCGATCGCCTCCCACGCGGCCGCCGCCGGCCTCGACGTACGGGTCGTCGGCAGGCCCATGGCGTCGTGGCGGGAGAACATGCCGCGCGGCATGTTCCTCAAGTCCGAGCCCTGGGCCTCCGACCTCTCCGACCCCGCGGGCCGGTACGGCCTGGCGGCCTACTGCGCCCGGCACGGCCTGCCCGCCGAGCACGGCCGCCCCCTGCCCGTCGAGCACTTCGCCTCCTACGGCCTGTGGTTCGCCCGGCGGGCGGCGCCGCCCGTCGACGAACGCCTCGTCACCTCCGTCGACACCACCGCCCACGGCTACGCGGCCAGGACCGAGGACGGCGAGCAGCTGCACGCCAGGGCCGTGGCCCTCGCGGTCGGCGTGCTGCCCTTCGCCGAAGTCCCCGGCGTCCTGCGGGACCTGGGCGCCGACCTCGTCTCGCACAGCAGCGACCACGCCGACCTCGGGCGCTTCCGCGGCAAGGACGTGACCGTGCTCGGCGCGGGCCAGGCGGCACTGGAGACGGCGGCTCTCCTCGCCGAACAAGGCACCCGGGTGCGGGTCCTCGCCCGCGCGCCGCGCGTGGCCTGGAACGCGCCGCCCGCGCCCCTGCGGCGGCCCTGGTGGGAGTCGCTGCGCGCCCCGCGGACCGGCCTCGGCCGCGGGTGGCGCAACGCCTTCTACACCCGGACCCCCGGCCTCTTCCGCCGCCTGCCGGAGGAGGTCCGCGCGCACGCCGCCGCCACCGCCCTCGGCCCGGCCGGCGCGTGGTGGGTCAGGGAGCGCGTCGAGTCCGGCGTCCCCCTGCGGGCGGGGGTCCGTGTGGAGGCCGCCGAGCGCGTGGGCCACCGGGTGCGGCTGCGGACCCGCAACCGCGAGGGGGCGGCGGGTCTCGTCGTGACGGACCACGTCATCGCGGCCACCGGCTTCCGGGCGACGGCCGACAGGCTCGACGTCCTCGCCCCGGGCCTGCGCGCGCGCCTGCTCCGCCTCGGGGACGGCTCGCCCTACGTCAGCGACCGCTTCGAGACGTCGTCCCCCGGCCTCTTCACGGCGGGCCTGACCACCGCGTCGAGCTTCGGCCCCAGCATGCGCTTCGTGTACGGGGCCTCGTTCACCGCGGCCGCCCTGGTGCGGGGCGTCCGGCGCCACGTGGGGCGCCGGCCGGTGGCCCTGCTGCCCGCGCAGAGCCGCGAGGGGGTCACGCGCCGGGCCGAGGTGTCCGCGCGCTGATCGGATCGGGTGGCACGCCGGGCGCGGCCAGGCGTGCCACGCGCGCGGGCCGGGGCCCGCCCCTAGTCTCTGGTCAGGTGACGCGGAGACGGCACCCGGCCCGGCTCCCGTGTTCGCGATGGTCCGCGGGGGCCGGGCCTCCAACGCCGGCGCCGGCCCCGACGCCACCGAGCCCCGCCGCCTGGCGGGCAGCGGGGCTCGGACGGTTCCCGGGGGCGGTTCCCCGTGGGCGGTTCTCCGTGACGTGTACGGAACTACTCGTCAGCGGAGGACGTGGCCCTGCGGCGGTAGAGGATCGCTCCGCCGAGCAGCAGTGCGGCGCTCGCGGCAGCGGCCCCGTAGAGCATCTCGTCGGCGCCCGTCTCGGCCAGTTGCGCCCGCGTCTCGACCGGGTGGTCCTCGCGCGTCGTCTGCGGCGCGTGCTTCGGCGCCCTCGGCGTGGACGACGTCACCTCGACGGGGCCGGGGGGCACGATCCGGGGCCCGGTGCCGGGGGCGTGCGGGGCGGGGTCGCGCGGCGACTCTCCCTCCTCGCACTCCTCCTCAGGCCCCTCGTGCCCCTCGTGCCCCTCCTGCTCCTCGTGCTCCTTGCCCGGCTCGGTGGCGGGAGCGTCGCAGCCGTTGCCGAAGACGGAGGAGAGCAGGGAGGCGATTCCCGCGTGGTTGCCGCAGACCTGGGCCGGGGCGTCGACCGGGGCCTGGGCGCCGTTGCCCGCGACCGCGCCCGGGGAGCCGACCGCCTCGCCCTCGGCGACGGCACCGCTGGTGCTCGACGCCTCCTCGTCGTGCTCGTCGTGCGAGCGGGGCTCCTCGTGCGGGCGCTGCGGGACGTGCGGGCGCTGCTCGGGCTTCCGCTCGGGCTCGGCGTGGTGCTGCCCGCCGTGGTGCGGGGGCTCCCCGTAGGGCGGGGCGGACTCCCGGTGCCCCAGGACGTTCTCGCACTCGTTGCCGAAGGCGGGGTTGAGTCCCGCGACGACGTCTGCGGTGTTCCCGCAGACGTTGAGCGGCACGTCGAGCGGTGCCTGCGCGTTGTTGCCCGCCAGGGCGCCGGGCGAGTTCGTGGCCTGCCCGTTCGCCTCGGAGTCGGCGAACGCCGTGGCGCCGGACAGGGACAGAATGCTCGTCACGGCCGCGGCGGAGAGCATGCCTTTGCTGAGGGCCTGTCGCAATCTATTGATCTTTCTCTGTGCGATGGAGGAGCCGGCCCCGGAGCCGGAGCGCTTCCGCGGGCGGCCGAGACACAGCGGGAACAGCGGGACCGCGAACGTCAGTCGTTCGCGCAGAAGTCGGCGGACGCCGGGTTCAGGAGCGCGATCGCGTCGACGGTGTTGCCGCACACGTTGACCGGAACGTGGACGGGAATCTGGACGACATTGCCGGAGACGACACCCGGGGAGCCGACGGCCGCCCCCTCGGCCCCGGCCCCGGCGAACGCGGGAGCACCCGCTCCGAGGGCCATGACGGCGCCGGTGACGATCGTTGCGCTCTTCTTGAGCTTCACAGCTTTTCCCCTTCTTACGGGCCACGCCTGTACGGCGACAGGAGCCGGGCGGGAAAAACCTCTTCCCGCACCGTGACCTGGCCTCTGCCCAACGAGCGAAGAGAGAGGAGGAAACCGGAGCGTTGACGGTCCGCGAAAATTCACCCGAATGCGGCGTGGCGTCGGGCGGGTCATACGTGTTTCCTATGAATGAAGACGGGCCGCCCGCCGTGAGGCGGACGGCCCGACCGGGCACTTCGGTGCGCGAGCGAATCATCGATTCACTGATTCACTGATTCAGTGATTCAGTGATTCATCGAATCATCGTTCCGCCGTTCGGCGGAAGGCACCGGGACATGCCCGTGGCGCAGGATGAAAAGCCCCGGAGATGACGGGAGTTTTCACCGCATGCATGCGTCGCTCCGGGTAGCCCCGGAGCGACACGAAACCGTTTCGGTTCGCCCGGCCGTGCACGGTGACCGGCGGGCGGCCACGGTCAGCGGTGGTGCGAGTTCCGGGGGAGAATCACGGCAGCCTTGGAGTGGTCGTCCTCCTCGACGTGCACGATCTTGGTGTTCTCCTCCTCCTCCTCCGTGTTCTTCGAGCAGTCCAGGTTGTTGTTGGCGGACGACAGGATCGGGATGTCGATGACCTCGACCACGTCGCAGCTGAGGATCTGGCTGTTGTTCTCGAACTTGGTGGTGTCGTCGTCTGCGGCCTGGGCGGCTCCGGCGCCGGCGCCGACAACGGCCATCGCAGCGGCGGTGATGATGAGGGCCTTGCTGAGCTTCACGATTTCTCCTATGAGGCGTGTGCTTTTGTTCGTCTTTCCGAATCCTTGGCGGAAGCGGAAAGTCCCTACTACTGGGCTATCACACGTCTTCACCCAGTACTAACACCGGCGCCACCGGCGTACACCATTCATTCATCAGAATGGCGGTCGGACCTCCGGCGTCACCAATCAGTCAACGAAGCGGCTTCCCGGGAGGTTTTGCTCCATTCGGGGTCAGTGCTGCTGACTCGCCACAACCGCCATCCGCTCGTAAGTACCGGAGTACTCGTTCTTCGAGCAGTCGATATTATTGTTGGCCGAGGACGCGATCGGGATGTCCAGGACCTCCAGGGTCAGGCAGGACAGGATCTGCGTGTTGTTCTGGAACTTCGCCTCGTCGTCGCCCGCGTGGGCGGTTCCCGCTCCCACCATCAGGAGGGCTGCGGCCGACAGGGACAGAACTGCAGCTTCTTTGCGACGCAAGATGGACCTCCACCGTTGGTGCGTTCAGTCGAAACAGACGATTGATGCCGTGCACGGGCTACGAATAGCTCGCCACAGATGTCAGCATCAGGAAAACGATGGGGAAGAACAGAAGCCACTCCGCCGGAAGGGTGGCCTTCACCCTGGAAGCCGTCGGCGCGGTACCGCTATTCGTCGCGGTCCCGGCTCCAGGGGTCCCGCTCCACGAGCCTTCTCCACTCGGGATCGGGCCTGCCGGGAACGGTCCGCCCCTGCGCGTTCCAGCGCCTGCGCAGGGCGTCGTAGATCGGGTCGGCGCGGTTCTCCGGGGGCTGTCTGCTCGCCGGAACGCCGCCGAGCCGCTGCCATGGTGATGTGCGGTCAGCCATCGTGCCTCGTCGGGAGTGGGGGGTCGGGTCTCCGTCTTCGTTCCTGTCACGGCGTGGAACGAAACGGTGCCATTAGGGCATAAGGGTCAGCGATGACGGGTGTGCGGGCCGGTCCCGGCGCCGCCCCCTACTCCTCGCCGTTCCTCCCTGCCACCATGCGGAGTCCGGGTGCGGGGGGAGACGCCCTCAGTGGGGCGGGGCGGGAGGACACATGGCCGAGGTGTTTCTGCGGCGGCTCAGCCGCTGGCAGGCCGAGCAGCAGCGCGAGGCGGTGGCCGATCTCTACGTGGAGGCCTACCGGCGGCCGGCCGACGCCGGGGACCGCGACCGGCGGGGCTTCCTGGAACGCTTCGAACACGACGTCCAGCAGCCCGACTTCGACATGGTCGTCGCCGCCGCCGGCGGCCTGGTCGGCTGCCTCTACGGCTACCGGGCGGCCCGCGGCGGAGAATGGTGGGAGGGCTTCCGCGGCATCCTGCCCGCCGGGATCCAGGAGCAGACCGCATCGGGGCGGGTCTTCCTCCTGGGCGAGCTGATGGTGGCGCCCGCGCAGCGCAGGACGGGCGTCGCGACACGGCTGCGGACGCTGCTCATGACCCGGCACACCGCCGACGTCGTCGTCACCGTCATCCGGCGGGGCGACGACCTGGGCCGGGAGGTGCTGCGGTCCTGGGACTGGACGAAGCTCGGCGAGTTCGACCCCGGCCGCGAGGGCTGGCTGCGCCCGCCGTCACCGCTGCCGTGACGCCTTCGGGGAGCACATGGGCGAGGGGTGCGTGCCGGACGTTGTCCACAGGCCGGGGAATCCCACCGGCGGATCGTGGGCGGCGCCAGGCAGTATGGGGGGCATGAGCGAGACGGGTGCCGAGAAGGCCACGGGGACGCAAGCCATGCCGGACTGGGAGAAGCGGTTCAGGGCACCACGGGTGTCGCTGCCCGACTGGGCGGAGGACGCGCCGCAGCGCTCCCTGTTCGTGTCGAACGCGACGGGGACGTACGAGCTGTATGCCTGGGACAGGGAGACGGGCGCCCAGCGCCAGGTGACCGACCGGCCGAACGGCACGACGGACGGCGTGCTCTCGCCCGACGGCGAGTGGATCTGGTGGTTCGACGACAAGGACGGCGACGAGTTCGGCGTCTGGCTGCGCCAGCCCTTCACCGGCGGCCCCGACGAGCCCGCGGTCCCCGGCCTCGACGCCTCGTACCCCGCGGGCCTCGCCCTCGGCAGGGACGGCAAGACGGTGGTCGTCGGCCGCTCCACGGACGAGGAGGGCTCGACGATCCACGTCGTGCGCCCCGGCGCGCCGGACGCGGGCCCGGTCGAGGTGTACCGCCACCGGGAGTCGGCGGGCGTGGGCGACCTCTCCCACGACGGCACCCTGATCGCCGTGGAGCACACGGAGCACGGCGACGCGATGCACTCCGCGCTGCGCGTGATCGGGCCGGACGGCACCACCGTCGCCGAGCTCGACGACACCAGGGGCGGCACCGTCGAGCTGGGTCTCGAAGTCCTCGGCTTCGCGCCGGTCGACGGGGACACGCGGCTCCTCGTCGGGCACCAGCGGCGCGGTCGCTGGGAGCCGATGGTCTGGGACATCGCGTCGGGCGAGGAGAGCGACCTCGCGCTCGGGCTGCCGGGCGACGTGAGCGCCGAGTGGTATCCGGACGGCTCCGCGCTGCTGATCGCGCACGGCTTCGAGGCCCGCGGCGAGCTGTTCCGGTACGACCTGGCCTCGCGGGAGCTGGTGCGCGTCGACACGCCCCCGGGCTCGGTCACGGGCGCCACGGCCCGGCCGGACGGCACCGTGGAGTACATGTGGTCGTCGGCGGCCGAGCCGCCGGTCGTGCGCTCGACCTCCGGCGGTGTGGTCCTCGACCCGCCCGGCCTGAAGGCCCCCGGGTCCGTCCCGGTGGAGGACGTGTGGGTGGAGGGGCCCGGCGGCCGCATCCACGCCCTCGTCCAGCGGCCCGCGGGCGCCACGGGCCCCCTGCCGACCGTCTTCGAGGTGCACGGCGGGCCCACCTGGCACGACAGCGACTCGTTCGCGGCGGGACCGGCGGCCTGGATCGACCACGGGTACGCGGTGGTGCGGGTGAACTACCGCGGCTCGACGGGGTACGGCAGGGAGTGGACCGACGCCCTGAAGCACCGCGTGGGCCTCATCGAGCTGGAGGACATCACGGCCGTCCGCGAGTGGGCCGTCACCTCCGGCCTCGCCGACCCCGACCGCCTGATCCTCGCGGGCGGCTCCTGGGGCGGCTATCTCACGCTGCTCGGCCTCGGCACCCGGCCCGACGCCTGGGCCCTCGGCCTCGCCGCGGTCCCCGTCGCGGACTACGTGACGGCGTACCACGACGAGATGGAGGCGTTGAAGGCCATGGACCGCACGCTCCTCGGCGGCACCCCGGAGGAGGTCCCCGAGCGCTTCGCGGCCTCCTCGCCGCTGACGTACGTGGACCAGGTCAAGGCCCCGGTGTACATCTCGGCGGGCGTCAACGACCCCCGCTGCCCGATCCGCCAGATCGACAACTACGTGGACCGTCTCGCCGCGCGGGGCGCGGTCCACGAGGTCTACCGGTACGACGCGGGCCACGGCTCGCTGGTCGTCGACGAGCGCATCAAGCAGATCCGCCTGGAGCTGGACTTCGCCGCACGGCACCTGCCGCCCGCGGCCGGCTGAGCGGCCCCCGCCGGAGGTGCGGGGAGGGACGGGCACCCCCACGGCCGGGGGCCCCGTGCGGCCCCGTACCGTGGGGGTGTGTACCGGTTCCTGCTGACGCCCCGCTGGTGGGGGATCAACGTCTTCGTCGTGCTGGCCATCCCCTTCTGCATCTTCATGGGCTCCTGGCAGCTCGGCCGCTTCGAGGACCGCGTACAGGACCACGAGTCCGCCGAGCGGCAGGCCGAGGCGCGCGAGAAGCCGGGCGCCGATTCCCGGCCCCGCCCCCTGGACTCGCTGCTGCCCGTCGACAAGAACACCTCGGGCCTGCAGGCCACGGCCACCGGGCGGTACGGCGAGCAACTCCTGGTCCCGAACCGGGAGGTGGACGACGAGCGCGGTTTCTACGTACTCACCCTCCTCCGCACGGACAGCGGGAAGTCGCTCCCCGTGGTCCGCGGCTGGCTCCCCGGTGACGCGAACACCGCCGAGGCGCCCGCCGCCCCGAAGGGCGAGGTCACCGTGCGGGGCGCCCTCCAGGCCTCCGAGAGCCCCGGCTCCAACGGGGTCAGCGCCGCGGGCGGCCTGCCCCGAGGGCAGCTCGGCGCGATCAGCTCGGCCTCGCTCGTGAACCTCGTACGCGACGACGTGTACGACGCGTGGGTCACCCTCGCCGACGCGGACTCCGGGATGAAGGCCGTGCCCGCGACCGCGCCGAACGACACCGGCCTCGACCTCAAGGCCTTCCAGAACCTGGGCTACACCGGCGAGTGGTTCGTCTTCGCGGGCTTCGTGCTCTTCATGTGGTTCCGGCTGTTCCGCCGCGAGGCGGAGATCGCCCGCGACACCCGCCTCGGGCTGGTTCCCGAGGACCGGGGGACCGGGGCGGCCCAGGAGCCGGGAGCCTAGGGAGCCCGGAGCCCCGAGAGCCCGGCGCGGGAGGCCGGCCCCGGAGGCCGGGAGCGGGGGCTCAGGACGCGGGGAGGATGCCCGTCCGGTACACCGTGCCCGCGCACGCGTTGGCGACCGTCGTGCCCGCCGACGGCGCGCCCGCCTCCGCGGTCAGGGAGACCACGACACTGCCGTCCTTCACACCGCCGTCCGACCGGACGAGCTGCGGCTCCGTGCCGCCCTCGGGCGTGCCGCTGTCCGGGCTGCCCGTGGTGCCGCCGCCGCCCTCGGAGGGCGTCGGGTCGGGGGTGGGCTCGCCGCCACCGCCCTCGATGGGGCAGGTGTCCGAGGGCACCCAGGCGAACCGCACCTCGTACGCGGCGCCGGGCCGCAGCACGAGCGGGCTCGCCTCCGTGGACGGGTCCGGCAGCTGGCTCGCGGCGTCGCCCGCCGTGTGGTCGACGACGGTGACCCTGGCGGGGTCGGCCGCGCCCTGCGCCGTCACGGAGACCGCACCCGCGGACTCGACCGTGCAGCTGCTGTCGGAGATGTTGGAGACCCGGAAGCTGCCGTAGACCGGGCTCTTGCCGTCTCCCGTGCCCGCGCCACCGGTGGCGGCGAGCTGGGCGGCGGAGCAGGCGGGCGAGGTGGCGGCCTCGGAGGTGCCGGGGTCGGGCGAACCCGTGCCGCCGCCGCCCGAGCCTTCCTTGCCCTTGCCCTCCTTCTTGGCCTTCTTGTGCTTCTTGTCCTTGCTCTTGGACTTGTCGGGCCGCTTGTCCGGCTCCTTCGCGGCGCCTTCGGTGCCCTTGCTCCTGCCGGAGCCTCCCTGCGACTCCTGGCTGTTGCCCGCGATCGCGGGACGGTCGTCGGCCTCGCCCCGCGCGTTGGTGACGTGCACCAGGGCGGGGACGGCGGTGCCGATGAAGAGCGCGGCCGCGGCGAGGCCGACGACGGCCTGGCGCTTGCGGGCCCTGCGGGCCGGTACGGCCTGCCGCAGGTGGTCGAGGGAGCGCTCGCTCGGCTCGATCTCCTGGACCGCCTGCCGCATCATCCGCCGCAGGGCCAGCTCGTCGGCGCCGAGGTCCTCGCCCGCGGGAGCGGGGCCCGAGCGGGGTGCGCGTGCGGCGATGAGCTTCTCCAGGGAGCGGACCGGCTCGACGGGGCCGGTCTCCTCCTCGGAGCCGGTCTCCTCCTCGGAGGCTGCCCGGTCTGCTGCGGCCTTCTCGGAGGCGGCCTTCTCGGGGACGCCCTCCCCCTCGGGAACGGCCGGGGACCGCTCGGTTCCGGCCTCGTCCCGGGGCCCGGCCCCGCTCTCGGTCGCGGGCGCGCCCCCGGAGGCGGTCCCGCCGGATGTCTCGTCGGGGCCGTGGTTCACGTTGCCGTTCCTGCCATGCCGCTCGGATCCGCCTTGCTCGTCCCGCTCACGCTCACTCATGCCGGCGCCTCCATGGCGACCCTCAGCGCCGCGATGCCGCGCGAGCCGTACGCCTTCACCGAGCCGAGTGATATGCCCAGGGTCTCGGCGACCTGCGCCTCGGTCATGTCGGCGAAGTAGCGCAGCACGAGGACCTCGCGCTGGCGCCGCTGGAGGCCGCGCATCGCCTTGATCAGCTCGTCGCGCTCCAGCTGGTCGTACGCGCCCTCCTCGGCGCTCGCCATGTCGGGCATCGGCTTGGAGAGCAGCTTCAGCCCGAGGATGCGCCGCCGCAGCGCGGACCGCGAGAGGTTCACGACGGTCTGCCGCAGGTAGGCGAGCGTCTTCTCGGGGTCCCGCACCCGCTTGCGCGCGGAGTGGACCCTGATGAACGCCTCCTGCACCACGTCCTCGCAGGACGCCGTGTCGTCCAGGAGCAGCGCGGCGAGACCGAGCAGCGACCTGTAGTGGGCGCGGTAGGTCTCGGTGAGGTGGTCGACGGTGGTGCCCGCGGTCACGCGCAAGTCATCGCCCTCGCGCTGCGCCGGAATGCGGGCGGGCCGCGCTGCGGGCATGGGCGCGATCACCGGCATGCCGCCGGCCGCGCGGGCACGCCGAGGGGGGCGCAGCGCCGCCGCGCCTCTCGCCTGTACCGCTGTGAAGTCGAGTACCTCTGCCACGCTTGTTGGACACGCTTCCCCCAGTCAGGGTTGTACGCATCCGGCGTCGCGTTTGCGGCGAGTCGCGCGGGCATCGCTCGTGACGATGCATTAAATGCCCCCATGCGTACCAGCTCTTCCCCTATGCCCCATTTACCTGCGGCGTTCACGACACACCTCGAAGGCGATCGCTAAAGACGCCCCCCGCCCCGCTGCCGGTTGCAGTGATCGCACGCGAATCTTCGAACGCCGGACTGATCCAGGGCAAGGCGCCACAACACCGAGTTGGACACAGAACTTACACAGATCCCACAAAGGCCCACGCGCTGGGGCGTCCCCACGGGCAGGTCAGGCCGTGAACTCCTTGGCCACGAGCTCCGCGATCTGGGCGGTGTTCAGGGCGGCGCCCTTGCGCAGGTTGTCGCCGCACACGAAGAGTTCGAGCGCCGTCGGGTCGTCCAGGGAGCGCCGCACCCTGCCGACCCAGGTCGGATCGGTCCCGACCACGTCGGCCGGGGTCGGGAACTCCCCCGCCGCCGGGTTGTCGAACAGGACGACGCCCGGCGCGGTGGCGAGGATCTCGCGCGCGCGGTCGACCGTCACCTCGTCCTCGAAGCGGGCGTGGACGGTCAGGGAGTGCGTGGTGACGACGGGCACGCGGACGCAGGTGGCCGCGACGCGGAGCCCGGGGAGCCCGAGGATCTTCCGCGACTCGTCCCGTACCTTCATCTCCTCCGACGACCAGCCGTCGTCCTTCAGGGACCCGGCCCACGGCACCACGTTCAGCGCCACGGGCTCGGGGAAGGGGCCCGTGTCGTCGCCGACGGCCCTGCGCACGTCCCCGGGGCTGGTGCCCAGCTCGCTGCCCGCGACCAGCTTGATCTGCCGGCGCAGGGTCTCCACGCCGTCGCGTCCGGCGCCGCTCACGGCCTGGTACGAGGAGACGATCAGCTCGCGCAGGCCGAACTCGGCGTGCAGCGCGCCGACGGCCACGATCATCGAGAGCGTCGTGCAGTTGGGGTTGGCGACGATGCCGCGCGGCCGCACGCGCGCGGCGTGCGGGTTGACCTCGGGCACGACGAGCGGCACGTCCGGGTCCATCCGGAACGCCGCGGAGTTGTCGACCACGACCACGCCCTTGGACGCGGCGACCGGCGCCCACTGGGCGGCCACCTCGTCGGGTACGTCGAACATGGCGACGTCGACCCCGTCGAAGACGTCCTCCGCCAGGGCGTGGACCTCGACCTCCTCGCCGCGCACGGCCAGCTTGCGGCCGGCCGAGCGCGGCGAGGCGACGAGGCGGATCTCGCCCCAGATGTCGGCGTGCTGCGACAGGATCTGGAGCATCACCGTGCCGACGGCCCCGGTCGCTCCGACGACCGCGAGCGTCGGCTTACGGCTCATCGGCCGGTGCCTCCATAGACCACGGCCTCGTCCGTGTCGGAGTCGAGCCCGAAGGCGGTGTGCACGGCGCGGACGGCTTCGTTCACGTCGTCGGCGCGGGTGACGACCGAGATGCGGATCTCGGAGGTCGAGATCAGCTCGATGTTCACGCCCGCGTCGCTGAGCGCCTCGAAGAAGGTCGCGGTGACGCCGGGGTTGGTCTTCATGCCGGCCCCGACGAGCGAGATCTTGGCGATCTGGTCGTCGTAGCGGAGCGAGTCGAAGCCGATGGCCGACCGCGTCTTCTCCAGGGCGTCGATGGCCTTGCGGCCCTCGGCCTTGGGCAGGGTGAAGGAGATGTCGGTCAGGCCCGTCGAGGCGGCCGACACGTTCTGCACGACCATGTCGATGTTGACCTCGGCGTCCGCGATGGCGCGGAAGATCGCGGCGGCCTCGCCCGGCTTGTCGGGCACGCCGACGACCGTGACCTTGGCCTCGGAGGTGTCGTGCGCGACACCGGAGATGATGGCCTGCTCCACCTTGGAGGCTCCTTGCTCGGCGTGTGGTTCGTTGCTGACCCAGGTGCCCTGCAGACCGCTGAAGGACGAGCGCACGTGGATCGGGATGTTGTAGCGGCGGGCGTACTCCACGCAGCGGTGGAGCAGCACCTTGGACCCGGAGCTCGCGAGCTCCAGCATGTCCTCGAACGAGATCCAGTCGATCTTCCGGGCCTTCTTGACCACACGCGGGTCGGCGGTGAACACGCCGTCCACGTCCGTGTAGATCTCGCAGACCTCGGCGTCGAGGGCGGCGGCGAGGGCGACGGCCGTCGTGTCCGAACCACCGCGCCCGAGGGTGGTGATGTTCTTCCCCTCCTGGCTGACGCCCTGGAACCCGGCGACGATGGCGATGTTGCCCTCGTCGATCGAGGTCCTGATGCGCCCGGGGGTGACATCGATGATCCGCGCCTTGTTGTGGACGGAGTCGGTGATGACGCCGGCCTGGCTGCCGGTGAACGACTGGGCCTCGTGGCCCAGGTTTTTGATCGCCATGGCGAGCAGCGCCATGGAGATCCGCTCACCCGCGGTCAGCAGCATGTCGAATTCCCGCCCGGCGGGAATGGGAGACACCTGCCCGGCTAGATCGATCAACTCATCCGTCGTGTCGCCCATCGCCGACACCACGACAACGACCTGGTGGCCGTTCTTCTTGGCGTCGACGATCCTCTTGGCGACCCGCTTGATGCCCTCGGCATCGGCTACGGAGGAGCCTCCGTACTTCTGCACGACAAGGCCCACGTGCGCTCCTCGCTCAATCCGTTGTGCGGTCGGCTCAGTCTAACGAGCGGCCGAAATCCGCCTCGCCCATATCAGGGAGTGAGATGTCCCGCTCACGCTCTGATCGGCCCGGCATACGTCCCGCTGGTCGGGGCGTACGTCCCGGCCGCTCGGCTGGGCTCATGCCCGTTCCGGGGCACGGCACTCCGGAAAGTGGGGCGGGTCACAGCATCCGGGCCCGGGGGCCGGGGCACCCGGTGGCCGAGCTGTGGGCTACTTGACCGTCCGCAGGCCGAGCGGCCCCGCGATCTCCTCCGCCATGACCCTGCCCGCCGCCTCTTCGAGGGTCTCCTCCGTGAGGTCCTCGTCCGTGTCCAGGCCGTCGAGGTCCTCCAGCGGCTGGTTCAGGCGGACGTGGGCCACCAAAGACTGCAGGGCCCGCAGCGCGCCCGAGGCCGTGGAGCCCCAGTTCGAGAAGTAGGAGAACTGCCACCACCACAGGGCCTCGGTGGTGCGGCCCGCGCGGTAGTGGGCCAGGCCGTGGCCGAGGTCGGCGACGACGTCCGCCAGGTCGTCCGAGATGCGGCAGGGCACCGGGGCCTTGCGGGGCTCGTACGGGTCGAAGACCTCGGAGTAGACGTCGATCGGGTCGAGCAGCGCGGCCAGGCGCTGGCGCAGGTCGTCGACGTCCTGCTCGGGGCCGAGATCCGGTTCGTACCGCTCGTCGGGGACGATGTCCTCGTGCGCGCCGAGGCGGCCGCCGGCCAGGAGGAGCTGGGAGACCTCCAGGAGGAGGAAGGGGACGGCCGAGTCCGGCTCGTCGCCCTTCGCGACCTCCCTGACCGAGACGATGAAGCTCGCGACCTGGTCGGAGATCTGCACCGCGAAGTCGTCGGGGTTGTCGGTCACTGTGTTCAGCGTGGCGTCAGACATCTAGGAGTCGTCTCCCCTCGAAAGCACGGCCGAGGGTGACCTCGTCCGCGTATTCCAGATCTCCCCCGACAGGGAGGCCGCTGGCCAGGCGGGTGACCTTCAGGCCCATGGGCTTGATCATGCGCGCCAGATACGTCGCCGTCGCCTCGCCCTCCAGGTTCGGGTCCGTGGCCAGGATCAGCTCCGTGACCGTGCCGTCGGCGAGGCGCGCCAAGAGTTCCCGTATGCGCAGGTCGTCCGGGCCCACGCCCTCGATCGGGCTGATCGCGCCGCCGAGGACGTGGTACTTCCCCCGGAACTCGCGCGTACGCTCGATCGCCACCACGTCCTTCGGCTCCTCCACCACGCAGATGACGGAGGGGTCGCGGCGCGGGTCGCGGCAGATGTTGCAGAGCTCTTCCTGCGCGACGTTCCCACAGGTCGCGCAGAAGCGGACCTTGTCCTTCACCTCCAGGAGGGCGTGCGCGAGCCGCCGGACGTCCGTGGGCTCCGCCTGAAGGACGTGGAAGGCGATCCGCTGCGCGCTCTTGGGACCGACGCCGGGCAGCCTGCCCAACTCGTCGATGAGGTCCTGGACCACGCCTTCGTACAACGGAACGCCTCTCTGGGGGTACTGCCGGTCCTGCCTGATACGTACGGTAGTCGGCCGGGTGGGTTCTTAGAAGGGAAGCCCCGGGATGCCGCCGCCGCCCAGGCCCTGCGCCAGCGGACCCAGCTTCTCCTGCTGGAGCGCGTGCGCGTTCTCGTTGGCCGCCTGGACCGCCGCGACCACGAGGTCCGCCAGCGTCTCGGTGTCCTCGGGGTCGACCGCCTTGGGGTCGATCACCAGGCCGCGCAGCTCGCCGGAGCCGGTGACCGTCGCCTTGACGAGGCCGCCGCCCGCCTGGCCCTCGACCTCCGTACGGCCGAGCTCCTCCTGCGCGGTCGCGAGGTCCTGCTGCATCTTCTGGGCCTGCTGGAGCAGCTGCTGCATGTTGGGCTGGCCACCACCGGGGATCACGATCAGCTCCTGGGTTCTCACGGTTCGATCAACGGGTGCTCGGAGCGGGGTTTCCGCTGGAAACGAGCCTACGTGGTCCGAGGAGGCAACGCCCCGGCACTCTTTCGAGTGAGACGGAGCGTCTTCCTATACCTGATCAAGGGCCCCATCCGGGCGGAAAAGCCGGGAAAGCGGGCTGATGGCCACCCATTGGGCGGTAGTACTGATGCTCCGCGTCAGCCTGCGCAGCGGCACGGATTCGCTGCGGCGCCGCAGCGAACGGGCCGCGGCGAACAGTCAGGGATCTCGTAGAGGAGTGCCGGGTGAGCCAGCCGGAGATGCGTCCCGAGGGGGTGCCCCCCGAGGGCCGGGGCGGGCAGGGGGCGGGCACGGGTGCCGGGGCCGGTGCCCGGCACCCCGGGGATCTGACCGGCCGGGCACTGCCCATCGGCGACTGGGGCGAGCCCGCCGCGCGGCTCGACGAGCTGTACCGGTGGGTGGAGCGCGGCGCCCTCGACACCGCCGAGTGGTATCTCACCGACCGGGGGCGGAAGCGGCGCGGGGCCCGGCTGCTGCGGGGCGGGGCGGCGCTCGGCGCGGTGGGCGCGGGGGTGCTCCCGCTGCTCGACCTGGCGGGGGCCGTGCCCGGGGTGGCCACCTGGGGGTTCGTGGCGCTCCTCGGCGGGGCGGCCTGTGTGGGGTGTGACCGCTTCTTCGGGCTCACCTCCGGCTGGATGCGGGACGTGGCGACCGCGCAGGCCGTGCAGCGGCGGCTGCAGGCCCTGCAGTTCGACTGGGCGGCGGAGAGCGTGCGCGAGGTGCTCGGGCCCACGGAGGGGACCGCGGGCGACGCCGCCGAGCGCTGTCTGCTGGTGCTGCGGAGGTTCTGCGAGGACGTGACCGAGCTGGTGCGGACGGAGACGTCCGACTGGATGGTGGAGTTCCGGGCGGGTCCCGTGCCGCTGGGCATGCAGGCCATGGTCCCCGGACCCGCCCAGGCACCCGCCGCGCCCGGCCGGATTCCGCTGCCGCCGGGCGCCCGGCCGAACATGCCCCGGCAGCGGCCGCCGGAGCCCAGGTAGGACTCCGGCGCCGCGGATCAGCTGTAGATGATCATCGAGCCCTGCGCCAGGCTCCGGGTCGTCGCCGCGTGCAGGCCGAGCCAGACGTGGCGCTCGCGGGCGAAGGGACTCTCGTCCGGCGGGGACGGCGCCGCGGGTTCCTCCAGGGAGGTCGGGGCCGAGGGGGGCCTGGGGGCCGGCGGCGGGTTCGCGGGGTCGATGCCGATGGCCGGGGCCACGAACTCCAGCTCGCGCAGGAGCGCCTGGGAGGAGCCCAGCGGGCCGCCGCCCGCGAGCAGCTCGTCGTTGGAGAGCGGGGCGGGGAAGTCCACGGGGACGTACGCGCCCGCGTGGTCGTAGTGCCAGACCAGGTGCGACTGCTGGGCGGTGGCGTCGAACATCTCCAGGAGCTGTCCGTAGTCGCCGCCTAGCTCGTCGACCGGCGTGACCTCAAGGCCGCAGAGCCGGAGCAGGTACGCGCGGCGCAGGAAGTGCAGCGCGTCGTAGTCGAAGCCGGCGACCGGTGCCACGTCGCCGGAGAGGCCCGGCATGTACGAGAAGACGGGGACGGACGGGTGGCCGGCCTGGTTCAGCGCCTTGTCGTAGACGGCGAGCTCTTCCGCGAAGGGGTTGTCGGGGCTGTGGCACAACACGTCGACGAGCGGGACCAGCCACAGGTCGCAGGCCAAGTAGGTCTCCTCGGATCGAGAGTCGGGTCAGGGAGCGGTGCCTCGCGTGCGTGCGTACGCGTACGTGCGTGCAGGCAGCGTAGTCGGGCCCGGGTCCGCTAGCTGCCCTCGTGCAGATCCCATACCCAGGCGCCGCCGACCCACTTCCCCCGGCTGCCGACGAGCTTCTCCACGGTGGTGCGCAATTGGCCGTCGTGCTGCTGCGGGGCCAGGACGAGGACGCCCGCCTTCCAGAACCGCAGGTCCTCGCGGGCCGCCGCACGCCAGGCCGGGGTGATCCGCGGGACGCGGCCCTCGTCGCGCACCTCGCGCAGCAGGTTGGAGGTGTGGCGGGGCGAGGGACCGTAGATGCCGACGCGGTCCGGTCCCCAGGGGCCGTTGAAGTAGCCGCCGGGGAGGCGGAAGCCCAGGCCCGCGGTGGTCTGCCAGTGCAGGCCCTCGGCGTTGCCGGGGTCGGGCACCGGGATCGGTACGAGGGTCTCGTCCTCGCCCAGGTACGTCCGCCAGGTGCCGTCCGCGACGAACGGCGGTACGTCGATCCGGTCCACGGCGTCGAGCGGCGCGGGCACGATCGGCAGCAGCGCGAGGACCGTGGCGCCCACGCCCGCGAACACGCGGGGGCGCGGGGCGCCGGGCAGGCGGGCGAGGGCCAGGGCGAGGAGCATGCCGAGGGCGGGGGCGCACACCATCGCCACGCGCGACTCGATGACGGACTCGAAGAGCGGGCGGTCCGCGAGCGCCGCCCAGGGGCCCGGCAGCACGACGTCCGTCAGCGGGACGCGGAACTTCAGGCCCAGCGACAGGAGCGCCGCCCCGGCCACCGTGCACGCCAGCGCCTTGACCACCGCGCGGTCCCACATGCGTACGACGATCGCGAAGGCCAGCAGGAGCAGCGGCCAGCCGTAGAAGGCGTTGTGCTCGGTGGGGTTCATGGCCAGGCCGTCCACGCTCCGCTCACTGCCCGCGAGGGAGCGCTCGGCGAAGGAGATGAACGCCAGCGGGCTGTTGCCCGCGTTGTCGCCGTGCAGCACGCTCTTGTAGCTCTGCGGCCCGAAGAACTGCCAGTAGAGGGGGAAGGCGACCAGCGGGAGCGTGACCGCGAGGGCGATGCCGAGGCCGCGGGCGAGCGGGCGCCAGGCGGTCCGTGCCACGTCACGGCGGACGGCCGCGTACGCGACGGCGAAGACCAGCATGCCGAGCGCGGCGAGCAGCAGCGGCTCCTCGCCCAGGAAGATCTGGTAGGCCGTGAAGAGCCCGAGGACCACGCCGTCCCGCACGACACGGGTGCCCTCGCAGAGCCGCAGCGCCCTGTCGATGATCGGCGGGATCATGAACAGGACGATGAAGTTCGGGTGGGCGTTGGCGTGGCTGATCATCGGGGGCGCGAACGCGGCGAGGGCCGCGCCGACGGCGGCGGCGCCCCGGTGCGCGACGAGCCGCTTCACGATGAGCCGGTACCAGGCGAACGCGGTGGCGGCCAGGCCGCCCGTCATCGCCACGTTCAGGGCGACCGCGGGGCCGAGGAGCCAGGTCACGGGGGCCAGGGGGACGGAGAGGCCGAGCATGACCGTGTTGGCCATGAGGTTCACGCCGTCGGGGAAGTTCTGGAGGGTCGTGAACAGCGGGTTGTCCAGGTGGCGGACGTTGTCGGCCGTCACCGCGAAGAACCACTCCCACTGGTTCTGGTCCTGGAGCGCGTCCGGGATGTAGCGGTGGCCGGGCGCCACCCAGCGCTCCGCGTACAGGACGACCGCGAAGACCAGGAAGAACAGGGCCGCGCGGATGTCGGCGCCGCGGATCGCGCGGGCCTTGAGCGCCGTCAGCTCGGCGAGGACCCGTACGTAGTCCAGCGGGCGGACCTTCGAGCCCTCCTGGTGGGACCAGCGCACCGGCACCTCGGCGACGGGCCAGCCCGCCCGGCGGAAGTACTCCAGTATCTCGACGTCTATGCCCCAGCCGCTCAGCCGGGACGCGGCGAACGCCTCGCGGGCGCGGTCGCCGTCGAAGAGCTTGAATCCGCACTGGGTGTCGCGGATGCCGGGGACGGCGACCGAGCGTATGAGGAAGTTGCCGCTGCGGCCGAGCAGCTCGCGCAGGCGGTGCTGGTGGGCGCCGATGGTGGCGCCGGGCCGGGCACGGGAGCCGATCGCCGCGGTGTGGCCGTCGGCCAGCGCCTTGTCGAGGCGGTCGAGCTCGTCTATGGGCGCCGCGAGGTCGGCGTCGGTGACCAGGACGCGGCGGCCGTACGAGGCGAGGACGCCCTCGCGCAGCGCGTGGCCCTTGCCGCGGTTGCGGTCGCCGCTCAGGAGCTGGACGCGGGGGTCCGCCGCGGCGGCGGCGGCGGCGATCTCCGCGGTGCGGTCGGTGGAGCCGTCGTCGACGACGATCAGCTCCCACTCGCCGCGGTACGTCTTCTCCAGGTGGTCCCGGACCGCGTCCAGGGTGGGGCCGAGCCGCTGCTCCTCGTTGTACGCGGGGATCACGACCGTCAGGTCGACGCTCATGCGGTGGCCAGTCGCTCGATGAGGGAGAGGGAGTGCGCGTTGTACTCCGCGACGATCTCGTGGGCCCCGCACGGGTCGTGGCGGACCAGGGCGTCGACGAGTTCGGTGTGCCGCGACCAGAGGGCGCCGCGCAGGTCGCCGCCGTCGCTCTCGCTCCAGCGGCGCAGGTGCGTGACGGCGCAGGCCCAGGACTTCACGCGCAGGCGGTGCAGGAACTCGGAGAGGTAGGGGTTGCCGAAGAGGGCGCTCAGCTCGCGCCAGAAGCGGAGGTCGTAGCCGATCAGGACGTTCAGGTCGCCGGCGCAGGCGGCGCGGGACGCCTCCTCGCCGCGGCGGCGCACGGAGACCAGGGCGTCGCGCATGCCCTCGCGGGGCGGGCCGTGCTCCGCGACCTCGCGGAAGATGCCGTCCGCGATGAGGCCGCGGGCCTCCAGCAGGGACCGGTAGTCGGCGAGGGTGTGCTCGTGGACGCGGTAGCCGCGGTGCTGGTCGGCGTCCAGGAGGCCCTGGGCCGTGAGGTTCACCAGGGCCTCGCGGACGGGGGTCGCGGAGACGCCGTACTGCTCCGCGATCTCCTTGACCGTGAACTCCTGGCCCGGCTCCAGTCTGCCGCCGAGGACCTCGTCGCGGAGGGCGTCGGCGATCTGCTGGCGCAGCGTGCTGCGGATGACGGCGGGGCCGTCGCTTCCGGGCATGGGTTGGGGCCTCCCCCTGGCGTGGGCGCCTGGCCGGACGTGCCGGCGTGGTCGTTTTCCGGCGCACTCGGACAGCTTCGGATTGCTTTCGAGCACGTCACCCTACGCGGTGGCCCGCCCGGGGGCGGTTTCGCGGTGCGCCGGGGGCCCGTGGGGTGCCCCCGGCTCCGCCTCAGGTCACGACACGTACGCGTCCGCCTCCGTCAGTGCCGCGTCCAGGGCCGCGAGGCCCTCCTTCGCCTCGGAGGCCGTGATGTTGCACGGGGGGACCACGTGCGTGCGGTTCATGTTGATGAAGGGCCAGAGGCCGCGCTTCCTCGCCGCCGCGCCGAACGCCGCCATGGGGGCGTTCGCCTCACCCGTGGCGTTGTAGGGCACCAGCGGCTCCCTGGTCTCCCTGTTCTTGACCAGGTCCAGCGCCCAGAACATGCCCATGCCGCGCACCTCGCCGACGCTCGGGTGGCGCTCGGCCAGCTCGGCGAGGCCGGGGCCGATGACCTCCGCGCCGAGGCGGGCCGCCTGCTCGACGATGCCCTCCTCCTCCATCACCCGGATCGTGGCGACCGCCGCCCCGCAGGCCAGCGGGTGCCCCGAGTACGTCAGACCGCCCGGGTAGGGCCGCCGGGCGAAGGTCTCCGCCACGGCCGCGGAGATCGCGACGCCGCCCAGCGGCACGTAACCGGAGTTGACCCCCTTGGCGAAGGTCATCAGGTCCGGCACGACGCCCTCGAAGTGGTCCACGGCGAACCACTCGCCGGTCCGCCCGAAGCCCGCCATGACCTCGTCCAGGATGAAGACGATGCCGTGGCGGTCGCAGATCTCGCGGACGCCGGCGAGGTAGCCGGGCGGCGGGACCATGATGCCCGCGGTGCCCGGGATGGTCTCCAGGATGATCGCCGCCACGGTCTGCGGGCCCTCGAAGACGATCGTGTCCTCCAGGTGCCGCAGGGCCCGCTCGCACTCCTGCCGCTCGTTCTCCGCGTAGAAACGGGAGCGGTACAGGAACGGCGCCCAGAAGTGGACGACGCCCGCCGAGCCGCTGTCGGAGGCCCAGCGGCGCGGGTCGCCGGTGATGTTGATGGCCTGCTCGGTGCCGCCGTGGTACGAGCGGTACGCGGAGAGGACCTTGGGGCGGCCCGTGTGCAGCCGGGCCATGCGGACGGCGTGCTCGACGGCGTCGGCGCCACCGTTGGTGAAGAAGATCTTGTCCAGGTCGCCGGGGGTCCGCTCGGCTATGAGGCGTGCGGCCTCCGAGCGGGCCTCGACGGCGTAGGCGGGCGCGAACGTCGTCATCGTCGCGGCCTGCTCCTGGATCGCGGCGACGACCTTCGGGTGCTGGTAGCCGATGTTGGTGAAGACGAGGCCGCTGGTGAAGTCGAGGTAGCGGTTCCCGTCGTAGTCCCAGAAGTGGGAGCCCTCGGCGCCGGCGACGGCCGGCGGATCGATGAGCTCCTGTGCGGACCAGGAGTGGAAGACATGTGCGCGGTCCGCGGCCTTCACGGCGGCGCCGACCTGGGGATTCGGCTGAGGGGTCATGGGGCCGAGGGTAGATGTCCGCGCAGTGGACACGACATGGGCGTCCTGTCTGACGGAACGGGCGGAACCCGACACAGTGTCGTACGGCTTCCTCGCCGGTCGCGCCCCGCGGGCCGTGGCCCCTCAGTCGTCGTCCGTGTCCGCCGCGTCCGCCCCGTCTCCCCCGTCCGCCGCCGGCCGTGCCCGCGGGCCGTCCGCCGTGCAGCGGATCTCGTACGGCAGGTCGTCCCGTTCGTCGTCGTCGCCGGGCTCCGCCTCCAGGCGGGCCACCGCCGCCGGGCCGCGGGTCACGTCGTCGTCGATGTGGAAGCCGTCGGCCGGGCTCCAGGAGACGAGGAAGACCGTGCCGTCGGTACGGCACTCCACCGTCGCCGAGCCGCCGGTGAAGCGGACGGTGGACCGCTCGGGGACCGGCGTCCGCGTCGGCTCCGGCGGCTTCCGCGCCGGCTCCCGCGACGCCGTGCCGGACGGGTGCGACGTCTTGCCGGGTGGCTGCGGTCCCGTACCGGGCGGCTGCGACGCCCTGCCGGGTGGCTGCGGTCCCGTTCCGGACGGCTGCCGTGAGGGCGGCGTCCCCGTGCCGTCCGCGGCCCCCGCGCCAGGAGGCGTGGCCGCGTCCGACGCCCGCGCCAGCGCCTCGCGCACCGCGGCCTCGTCCAGGGGCCTGCTGTGCGCGGCGCCGCCCCCGCTGTCCGCACCGGCGAGCTGCCAGGCGCCCAGCGCGCCCGCCGCCGTGCCCACGGCGACCCATGCCGCCGTCGCCGCGGCGCTCCGCCACTTCCTCATGACGCCACTGTGCAGCATCGTTTCCTAACGCCCGGTTAAAACCCCGCCAAGGCGCGGGGTCCCCCGACTACGGTGGTTGTATGGCACATCTTCTTGTCGTCGAGGACGACCCGCAGCTCCGTGGCGCGCTGGTACGGGCCCTGCGCGACAAGGGGCACGCCGTGGCGACCGCGCCGAGCGGCATGGCGGGGCTCGACGCGGCGGTGACCAGCAGGCCCGACCTCGTCGTCCTCGACCTGGGGCTGCCCGACGTGGACGGGGCGCAGGTGCTGCGGATGCTGCGGGCGGTCAGCGACGTACCGGTGATCGTGGCGACGGCGCGCGACGACGAGCCGGAGATGGTCGCGGTGCTTGAGGACGGGGCCGACGACTACATCGTCAAGCCGTTCGGTGCCGCCCAGCTCGACGCCCGCGTCAAGGCGGTGCTGCGGCGGCTCGGCGCGGCCGGGGCCGAGGAGCCGCTGCGCGTGGGGGCGCTGACCGTCGACACGGCTTCCCGCGAGGTCACCCTGGACGGCGCCGCCGTCGACCTGACGCCCCGTGAGTTCGACCTGCTGGCGCACCTCGCCCGCAGGCCGGGCCAGGTCGTCTCCCGGCGCGAACTGCTCGCCGAGGTCTGGCAGCAGCCGCTGGGCGGCGCCGACAAGACGGTGGACGTCCACCTGTCGTGGCTCCGCCGCAAGCTGGGCGAGACGGCCCAGAGCCCGCGCTATCTGCACACGGTGCGCACGGTGGGCGTAAAACTGACCGCCCCGGCCACCACGCCGCCGGACATCGCGGCTGCGGACACCACCCCCGCGGACACCCCGCTGCCGCACACCACCGCCGCGGACACCACACCGCCGACCACCACCGCCCCGCACACCGCACCCACGGACACCACACCGCCGGTCACCACCGCCACGGACACCGCCACCCCGCACCCCACGCCGCCGGACATCGCGGCTGCGGACACCACCGCCGCGGACACCGCACAGTCGGCCACCACCACCCCCGCGAACACCACCCCGCCGACCACCACCGCCCCGCACACCGCACCCACGGACACCACACCGCCGGCCACCACCACCCCGCACACCGCCACGCACCTCACGCCGCCGGACATCGCGGCTGCGGACACCACCCCCGCGGACACCGCGCAGTCGGCCACCACCACCCCCGCGAACACCACCCCGCACACCACCCCCACGAACAACACACCGCCGACCACCACCGCCACGGACACCGCCACCCCGCACCCCACGCCACCGAACATCGCGGCTGCGGATACCGCAGCCCCCCGCCCCGTCCCCCCGGACGGCGGCTGATGCGTCGGAGTCTTCTTCTTCTCACCGCCGCGACGACCGCCCTCGTCCTGACGGCCCTGCTCGTTCCCCTCACCCTGCTGACCCGCAGCCATGCCGCCGACCGCGCGACCGCCGAGGCGACCGCCCGGGCCCAGTGGGTCGCTCATGCCATCGGGCCCTCGCTGGCCACCGCCGACGAGCGGGCGACGGCCGAGCAGACCGTGGAGAGCGTCAACGGGGCCGGCCTGCCCGCGACGTCGCTCGTGCTCGCGGACGGTTCGGTCATCGGGCCGCGAGGCGCGGAGGACCCCGCCGCCACCGGCCCCGTCCGCCTCGCGCGGACCGGCCGCGCCTTCACCTACGAGCCCGCGTCCGGCGGGCGTCAGATCCTGGTCCCCGTGCAGGGCGCGAAGGACGGCACGGCGGTCGTGCGGGTGACGCTCACCGAACGGCAGTTGTACGCGGGGACGCTCGCCTCCTGGCTCGTCCTCGCGGGCATCGGCGTGGGCCTCGTCCTCCTCGGGCTGCTGCTCGCCGACCGGCTCGGCGCCCGGCTCGTCGGCGCGACCCGGCGCCTGGCCCGCACCGCCGACCGGCTGGCCGCCGGGGACCTGACCGCCCGCGCCACCCCCGAGGGCCCGCCCGAACTGCGCCTGATCGCGGGCGAGCTGAACCGCCTCGCGGGCCGCATCGACCAACTGCTCACCGCCGAGCGGGAGAACGCCGCCGACCTCGCCCACCGCCTGCGCACCCCGGTGGCCGCCCTGCGCCTGGACGCCGAGACGCTCCGCGACACCGCCGAGGCACGGCGCATCGCGGCCGACGTGACCGCCCTTGAGCGCAGTGTCGACGACGTGATCCGCCGGGCCAGGCGCCCCCTGCGCGAGGCGCCGCGCGCGGATCTGGCGGTGGTGGCCCGCGAACGGGCCGTCTTCTGGACGCCGTTGGCCGAGGACCAGGGGCGGGACGTCGACGTCACCGTCCCGGACCACGGGGTGCCCGTGCCCGTCCCCGCCGACGAGCTCGCGGCGGCCGTCGACGCCCTCATCGGCAACGTCCTCGACCACACCCCTCAGGGCACCGCCTTCCGCGTCACCGTGCGGGTCGCCCCCGGCGGCGACGCGGTGCTGGCCGTCCGCGACGAGGGCCCCGGCTTCCCCGGCCACGCCTCCCCCGGCCGGGGCACGAGCGGCGCCGGTTCCACCGGGCTCGGCCTGGACATCGCCCGCCGCACGGCCGAGGGGGCGCACGGCCGCTTCGCGGCGGCGAGCACGGACGGCGGCGCCGAGGTCACCCTGGTGTTCCCGCCCGCGCCGCGCGCGGGAACGCCGTCCGTACCGCCCGAGCCCACTTGTTGACGCCCAGCTCCGGGCGGACCGCCGCATACCCCCCGCAGTACTTCGTGAAGTCGGCCGCGCGCACCCCGAACCGGTGCAGCACCCGGTCGGCCTCAGTCAGATGCCCCCTGGTCTTCGTCTCGACGAGCACGAGGCCGGGGTCCGCCTCGGCCGTCCTGCCGGTCGCGGTGTCCCGGACGACGAGACCGGCGTCGCACGTGATGCGCCGGCCGTCGGCGACGAAGGTCGCCCGCTGGTAGTCGGTGACCAGGGAGGGGGTGAGCCCGGTCGGTGCCTCGACGCCGTACGAGCCGCGCAGCACCCCGGCGAGGAAGCCCTGCCGAGCCGCGTCCAGGACGTGGTCGTCCCCTTCGAGCCGCTGCCGGTGCTTCACCGTCTCGCCGCGGCCGCTCTTGAGCTTGATCTCGAACTGCCGCTCCCCGCTGTCGCGGTAGACCCGCTCCCTGATGCGGTAGCGCAGGCGGCGGCCCTGGCGGTGGTCGTGGAAGGTGGCGAGGTCCGGGGTGTCGTAGTACGTCGAGTGGTACCGGAACCAGCGCTTTCCGCCGATGCTGAGCGCCCGGAAGGGGCCGCCCGGCCGCCGGGGGTCGGTGAGCAGGGCCGCCAGGTCCTCGAAGACGTCGACGGGCACGAGATAGCTGTTGTCGAAGCGGGCGAGCAGTTCCGCTCGCGCGTTCACCTCGTCGAGCGCTATGGGGTGTGCGGCGAGCGCGGCGCGGCCGATGGCGCGTACGGCGGGGTTCACACGGTCTCCTTCGGGTGGCTGGGGGCGAGCGTGCGGGACCGGGTCGTGCGGCCTCGTGCTTCCTCGGGGGCGCGTCGGGAGGTCGTCCTCCTTGAGAACTCCTTCACCCGCGCCGAAGGTTCCGGCTGCCGGAAGCGGACCTCCAGCACCATGAGGTCGCGTACGTAGTCGATCTCCCGCACGGTCCAGCCGAGCGGGTCGCCGAGGCGCCGGGCCAGTTCGGCGCGGAGGGCGGCCTCCTCGCGGTACACGGCGTCCAGGGTGACGACGGCCCGCCGGTCGTGCGCGAAGAGGCGCGGGTGGTCGGCGCCGTACATGACCAGGAGCAGCACGGCCGCGAGCCCGGCGGCCACGGGCAGGCCGAGGGCGGGCAGGCCGCAGAGCAGGCCGAGCACCAGGGTGATGAAGTAGTACGCGACCTCCTGGTGCTGGAGGGCGTCGGAGCGCAGCCGCACGATCGAGAGCACCCCGAAGAGCCCGAAGCCGAGGGCGAGTCCGCCGTTCCCGCCCGCGGTCCCGAGCCCCGCGACGACCGCGAACAGGGCGACGTTCAGCGCGAGGTACGCCGGCACCAGCTCCCGCCTGCGGTGCCGTGGATAGAAGACGCCGAAGGTCAGCAGCGTGACGGCGGCCAGGTCGACGGCCAGGTGGGCGCTGAGGGTCAGTGTGCTGTCCATGCCCACGGACGCTAGGGAGGGCCGGGTTAAGGGCGCCCCTGGCGGACGTTAACGAAGCGGGCGGCGTCCCGCGCGGCGGCGGTGACGGTGGGCGGGGTCGCATCGAGGTGAGCCGTTGACAGGATGCTGCCATTTTGACAGCATGCTTACCTACGACGTCATGAGCCGCAGCGACATCCACCTCACGGAGGACCCCATGTCCCGCAAGCCCGTACACCTGGCCGTCTACGACACCTTCGCCGACTGGGAGACGGGCCACACCACGGCATGGCTGGCCCGCGCCGGCTACGAGATCCGCACGGTCGCCGCGTCGGCCGGACCCGTCACCTCCCTCGGCGGCCTGCGCGTACAGCCCGCCCTCCCCCTCGCCGAACTGCGCCCCGAGGACAGCGCGCTGCTTGTCCTGCCGGGCGCCGACCTCTGGGACACCGGCGACGACCTCGCACCCTTCGCGCGCACCGCCCGCGCCTTCCTCGACGCCGGGGTGCCGGTGGCCGCGATCTGCGGGGCCACCGCGGGCATCGCCCGGGAGGGCCTGCTCGACGACCGGGCGCACACGAGCGCGGCGGCGATGTACCTGGCGGCGACCGGCTACCGGGGCGGCGAGCGGTACGTCGAGGAGGACGCCGTCACCGACGGCGACCTGGTCACGGCGGGGCCGACCGAGCCGGTCGCGTTCGCGCGCGAGGTCTTCGGACGGCTCGGCGACGTCTTCGAGGGCGAGAAGCTGGACGCCTGGTACCGCCTCTTCCACGACTCGGACCCGGCGGCCTACGAGACGCTCGACGCGTGACCGGGGACCGGCACATGACCGACGAAGCCCGGCGCGCCCAGCAGGATCTGCTCAGCCGCGCGGCCCTCACCGTCTTCCGCCTCAACGGCCAGTTCCTCGCGCGCGCCGAGGAACTGGCCGGGCCCGCCGGGCTCACCGCCGCCTGGTGGCAGGTGCTCGGCGCCGTGCTGCGCGAGCCGCTGCCGGTGGCGGGCATCGCCCGCGCCATGGGCATCACCCGGCAGAGCGTGCAGCGCGTGGCGGACCTGCTGGTGCGCGAAGACCTCGCGGAGTACCTGCCGAACCCGGCGCACCGCCGCGCCAAACTGCTCCGCCCGACGGACGCGGGCAGGGCCGCCGTGGCGAGGATCGAGCCGGGCCACGCGGCACTGGCGGGGCGCCTCTCCGCGGCCCTGGGCGAGACCGAACTCGCCGAAACCGTACGGGTGTTGGAGCGCTTGTCCGAGGTGCTCGACACGCTTCCCGGGCCGGATGCGGAACCCGTTACGGAACCGTAGAGAGTGAGGAGGCCCACGCTGTCGCACCCGCGCACTATCCTCACCCTGTTGCACACCAATGGGGGAGGTCGGTGCGGCGATGGAGAAGCTCGGTCCCGGAGATCCGCAGCGCATCGGGGCGTACCGGCTGCTGGCGCGGCTCGGCGCCGGCGGCATGGGGCAGGTGTACCTGGCGCGGTCCGACAGGGGCCGCACGGTCGCGGTCAAACTGGTCCGCCAGGAGCTGGCCGAACAGGACGAGTTCAGGGACCGCTTCCGGCAGGAGGTGCGGGCCGCGCGGCGGGTCGGCGGGGCGTGGACGGCGCCCGTCCTCGACGCCGACACCGAGGCGGTCATCCCCTGGGTGGCGACGGGCTATGTGGCGGGACCCTCCCTGCAGAGCGTCGTCTCGCACGGCCACGGGCCGCTGCCCGAGCGGTCGGTGAGCATCCTCGCGGCCGGTCTCGCCAACGCCCTCAAGGACATCCACGCGGCGGGCATCGTCCACCGCGACCTCAAGCCGTCCAACGTGCTCGTCACGATCGACGGCCCACGCGTCATCGACTTCGGCATCGCACGCGCCCTGGAGACGGTCGCCGACGGCGGCCTGACCCGCACCGGCGCCCTCGTCGGCTCGCCCGGCTTCATGGCCCCCGAGCAGGTGCGCGGCGACCGGATCACCCCGGCGTGCGACGTCTTCTGCCTCGGCTCCGTCCTCGCGTACGCGGCGTCGGGCGCGCTGCCCTTCGGCACGGCCAACAGCGGTGTGCACGCGCTGATGTTCCGGATCGCACAGGAGGAACCCGATCTGGAAGGGCTCCCCGAGAGCCTCGCCGAGCTGATCGGCGCCTGTCTGCGCAAGGACCCGGCGTCCCGGCCGTCCCTCGACGACGTCCTGGAGCGCACGGGCGCGCAGGACACGCTCAGCGAAGGTGGCCGCACCCTCGACCCGTGGCTCCCGGGCGCCCTCGTCGCCCAACTCGGGCGGCATGCTGTGCAGTTGCTCGACACGGAGGACCCTGACGAGCCCGGGGCGCAGGCGGAGGGCGCGGACGGCCCGCCGCAGGACGCCTCGCCGCGGACGCCCGCGACTCCGCCCGCGGCGGCCTCGGGGGCAGCCGCCGCCGCTGCCGCCTCGCGGAACGGCGCGGGCAGCGGCACCCCCGAGGCGCCCGCCGCCGACGGGCACACGCCCCCGCCGCCCGGCACGCCCGGGGCCACACCCCTCGACCACCTGCCCACCATGGTGTCGGGGCAGGCCCCGCCGCCCACGCCGCCGCCCGGCGCCCCGGCGTACGGCCACCCCCAGCAGCACCCGCAGCCCGCCCGGTACGGCTACCCCCAGCAGCAGACTCCGTACGGCTATCCGCAGCAGCCGCCCGGCCAGGGCTCGACGCCCCCCTACGGCCCCGGCCCCTACGTCTCCCTCGGCCCGCCCGAGCCGCCGCGCCGCAGCGGCCGTTCGACGGCGGCGCTGATCGCCGTGGCGCTGGTGGTGGCCATCGGGGCGGGCGGCACGGTCTACGCCGTGATGAACGGCGAGGGCTCCGGCACGAAGGACGACGCCAAGGACTCCGCGAGCAGCGGCCCGAAGACGCCGGGGCCCACCTCGCCCACCCCGGGGCCGAGCACTCCGGACCCCACGCCCAGCACCGAGGACGACGACGAGGGCACGGTGCCCGACAAGTACCTCGGCACCTGGTCCGGCGGCCTCGACAACGACTACGGCCACCACACCCGCCGCCTCACCCTCCAGCAGGGCGAGACCGGCGACACCACGCTGTCCCTGGTCGCGGAGGGCCCGATGAAGAACGGCAGCACCTACCGCTGCGTCTTCCAGGGCAAGCTGGCGTCCGCCTCCGACGAGCGGCTGCACTTCGACGGCACCGAAATCACGGTCGGCGAGCCCATGTCGGCCTGCACCCCCGGCAAACCGAGCGTGGTGACGCTCCTCGGCGACGGCAGACTGCGCCGCGCCAACACGGACGGTACGGGCGAGCTGACGTACGACAAGGACGGCTGAGCCGCCCCGCGCGGGAGGCCGGGCGGGGCGGCGCGCGAGCTGAACCGCCGGCGAACAGCCGCCGACGGGACGGCGAAAGCGGCCCGCTCCGGCGACCGGCCCCCTACGGTCACCGCCCATGGAGTGGTTGAGCACCGAAAACACCATCGCCGTCCTCACGGCGGTCCTCGGCCTGCTCGCCACCGTCGGGGCGCTCTGGTACGAACGCCGGGTCCCGCGCCGCAAGCGCATCGGTTACCGCGTGCAGATGGACACCGCCATAGGCGACAACGTCCGCACGGGCGGCGCCAACGCCCGCCTCGGCCTCTTCGACGAGACGCCGGAGATGTCCGACGCCACGCTCGTCCTGCTCCGCGTCGAGAACGACGGCTCGCAGTCCGTCTCCGACGCCGACTACACCGGCCGCGCGCCGCACGGCCTCACCGCCGTCTTCTCCGGGCGCACCGTCCGGGGCCTCGCGGTGACCGCGCCGGCCGGCGCCGACCACCTCATGGAGCACTTCACGCAGGGCGCGGGCCTGCGCTACGAGGGCAGCACCCTGCACATCCCGCGCGTCCCCCTCAACCGGGGCCAGCACTACAAGCTCCTCGTCCTGCTCACCGGCGGCCCGGTCGGCGGCGAGGTCATCGTCTCCGGCGGCCTCCAGGCGGGCGAGGTGCAGCCCAACCGCTCCACCACCCTGGACGACAAGCCGCCCGTGCTCTCCCGGCCCGCCCGGCTCCTGACCGTCCTGCTCACCCTCTCCGTCATCACGCTGGCCACGATCATCGTGCTGCGCGACGACGACCCGCCGCCGATCGAGTGCGCGAAGGGAGAGCTGACGGTGCTCGGCTCGACGGCGTTCGCCCCGGTCGCCGAGGAACTCGAAGAGAAGTACGAGGCCGACTGCCCCGGCTCCGACATCACCGTCTCGGCACACGGCAGCGCGGCGGGCGTACGCGAACTGGACGACGAGGGAAAGCGGTTCACCGGCGGGGGCGGCGGCCGGGCCAAGGGCTCACCGCCGCTGCTCACCTTCTCCGACGGCCCCAAGTCCGACGGCTTCCCGCGCCTGGCGGAGACCCGCGTGGCGGTCTCCGTCTTCGCCCTGGTCGTCAACGACCGCGTACGGCTGACGAATCTGACGCTGCCGCAGGTCCGCCGCCTGTACCGGGGCGACGTCCGCAACTGGGAGCAGCTCGGCGGCCCCGACCTGCCGGTGGTCCTGGTCAGCCGCGGGTCGAGTTCGGGCACCCGTGACACCCTCCAGCGCCGCGTCCTGGCCGGTGCCTTCGAGCTGAAGGCCTCGTCCAACGACTGCCTGAGCAGGGACGACCGCTCGGTGCCGGTGACGCGCTGCGAACTCGACTCCACGGAGCAGGTGCTCGACGCCGTCGCCCGCATCCCCGGCGCCATCGGCTACAGCGAACTCCGCTCGGCCGAGGGCCTCGACGGCCTGCACCGCCTGCGTCTGGACGGCCACGCGGCCACCGCCGAGGACCTGGAGAGGAGCGGCTACCCGTACCGCGAGATCGAGTACGCCTACACGTACGGCCGCCCGCCCGCCGACTCGCTGGCCTCCGGCTTCCTCGCGTACGCCCGGGGCAGCGGCCTGGACGTCATCCGCACCCACGGCCACCTCCCCTGCGCCACCCCGGAGGGCCTGCGCGTCTGCGGCGACCCGGAGGGCTGACGCGGAAAAGTCCCACCGCGCCCCGACATCACCCCAGGTGGGGGCCGAGAGCTGTGGGACTTTCCCGCGATCGTGTCGCCTCGCTAGACGAACTTGTTGATCTCGATCGTCTCCGTGCGGCCCGGGCCCACGCCGATCGCGGAGATCGGGGCGCCGGACATCTCCTCCAGGGCCTTCACGTAGCCCTGCGCGTTCTTCGGCAGGTCGGAGAAGGTCTGGGCCTTGGTGATGTCCTCGGACCAGCCGGGGAGCATCTCGTAGACGGGCTTCGCGTGGTGGAAGTCCGTCTGGTTGTACGGCAGCTCCTCGACGCGCTTGCCGTCGATCTCGTACGCGACGCAGACCGGGATCTGCTCCCAGCCGGTCAGGACGTCCAGCTTGGTGAGGAAGAAGTCCGTCAGGCCGTTCACGCGGGTCGCGTAGCGGGCGATCGGCGCGTCGAACCAGCCGCAGCGGCGGTCACGGCCGGTGGTGACGCCCCGCTCGCCGCCGATGCGGCGCAGGTCCTCGCCGTCCTGGTCGAAGAGCTCGGTCGGGAACGGGCCGGCGCCGACGCGGGTCGTGTACGCCTTGAGGATGCCGATGACCCGGGTGATCTTCGTCGGGCCCACGCCCGTGCCCGTGCAGGCGCCGCCCGCGGTCGGGTTCGACGAGGTGACGAACGGGTACGTGCCGTGGTCCACGTCCAGGAGCGTGCCCTGGCCGCCCTCGAAGAGGACGACCTTGTCCTCGTCGAGCGCGTTGTTGAGGATCAGGGTGGTGTCGGCGACGTACTGCTTGATGTTCTCGCCGTGCTCCAGGAGCTGCTCGACGATCTGCTCCGCCTCGATCGCGCGGCGGTTGTAGAGCTTGGTGAGGAGCTGGTTCTTGATCTCCAGCGCCGCTTCGACCTTCTGCTGGAGGATCGACTCGTCGTAGAGGTCCTGGACGCGGATGCCGGTGCGGTTGATCTTGTCGGCGTAGGTCGGGCCGATGCCGCGACCCGTGGTGCCGATCTTGCGCTTGCCGAGGAACCGTTCCGTCACCTTGTCGACGGTCACGTTGTACGGCGTGATGATGTGAGCGTTGCCGCTGATCAGCAGCTTCGACGTGTCGACGCCGCGCTCGTTCAGACCGCTCAGCTCGGAGAGCAGGACCGACGGGTCGACGACGACACCATTGCCGATGACGGGCACGCAGTCCGGGGAGAGAATCCCGGAAGGGAGGAGATGCAGCGCGTACTTCTGGTCGCCGACGACGACCGTGTGGCCGGCGTTGTTGCCGCCCTGGTAGCGCACTACATAGTCCACGGAGCCACCGAGCAGGTCAGTGGCCTTTCCCTTGCCTTCGTCACCCCACTGAGCACCGAGCAGCACAAGTGCGGGCACAGGCGTACACCCCTTCCGGGCGGGGCATGTCCAAGGTCTGGGGGCCGTAGCCGCCGTATGGGTGTGCCTTGGATGCTGCCCCGGAATAGACGAAGCCCCTGGCGCAATAGCGCAAGGGGCTCTTGCACAAAGATGCTACCCGAGGACGAAAGAAAGGGCGCACGTTGTCGGCTCGCGACCAGCTGCTAGTCGTCATCGACCCGGTCGCCCGGCGGACGGACGGTGAGTCGGTACGGATTGCGAGGGACGTGCTCGGTGCGGGCGCGGCGATCCGTACGTGCCTGCCCGAGGGGCCGGAGGACTTCGCGAAAGCCCTGGCCAGGCGGGGTGCGCGCCGCCTCGTGGTGGTGGGTGACGACCGGGCGCTGCTGCGGGCGGTGGGCGTCCTGCACCGGGAGCGCGGGCTCGGCGGCGCCGCGCTCTCGCTGGTGCCGGTGGGCGCCGCGCAGACGCTGGCGCGGGCGTTCGGTGTGCCCGCGGGGGCGGTCGCGGCGGCCCGCGCCGTCCTTGAGGGTGCCGAGCGGCGGCTGGATCTGCTGGTGGACGAGAGCGACGGGGTCGTCCTGGGCGACCTGCGCATTCCCCCGGTGCGGGTGGCGGGCGCCGGAGCGCGGGACGGGCCCGCGGGGACCGCGGCCGGCGCCGAGGGCCACGCCTGGCTGCGCACCTGCCAGTCCTTCGTGCGCACCCTGGCCGCGCGGCCCTCGCGGGTGGTGGCGCCGCCGGGGTTCGGGCCCGCGCGGCTGCGGGTGGAGGCGGACGGCGTGACCCTGGTCGACCTGGACCAGCCGGTCGCGGGCATCCAGGTCACCGCGGGGGGCGGCGGGCTCGCCCAGGTGGAGGTGCGGCCGTCGTCGGTGGGCGCGGAGGCGGCACCGGTACGGGTGCGCGCCCGGACGGTGACGGTGTCGGGCGCCGACTTCCGCTACCGCGCGGACACGGTGCTCGCCGGCCCCGTGCGCAGCCGCACGTGGACGGTACGCCCCGAGGCCTGGGGGCTGACGCTGCCTCGGTGACGGACATTGGGGCCGGTCGGCCGGGGGTGGGGCCGGCGGCCTGGGGGGTGGCGGGCTCTTATCCGGGGGTGGGGGCGGGCCGGTCGCCCGAGGGCGCGGCGGGTGCCTGGGCGGGACGGTCGCCAGGGGGTGGGCCAGTCTCCTGGGCAGGCCGGTCACGCCGAGGGCGGGCCAGTCATCCGGGCGGGGCGGTCGGCCGGGGGTGGGGCCGGCGCCCTGGGCGGGGCTGCGGGCTCTTATCCGGGGGTGGGGCCGGCGGCCTTGCCGAAGAGCGTTTCGCGGTGGGTCCGCCAGCGGTCCATCATGGCCGCCAGCTCGCCCTCGACGAACTCGAAGAAGGCCAGCGTCTCGGCGAGGCGGCGCCCGGCGGGAGTGTCGTGGCCGAGGCTGGTGACGCCGTCCCGCAGGACGTTCTCCCAGCGCTTGAGCACCCCGTCACGGTTGGCGACCGCCTCGTACCACTGGTTGTCGTGCACCCGGAAGATGTCGCGCCGGGTGCCGGGCTCGCGCTCGCGGGTGACCATGTGCTGCTGGCTGAGGTAGCGCACGGCGCCCGACACGGCGGCGGGGCTGACCCTCAGCCGCTCGCCCAGCTCGGCCGAGGTGAGCGCGCCGCTGTCGGAGGCGAGCAGGGCGGTGAAGATGCGGGCCGGCATCCGGGGCATGCCCGCCTCGACGAGCTGCGCGGCGAACTGCTCCACGAAGCGTGAGACCACCTCCGCCTCCGGCCGCCGCACCGGCGCACCCGGCACCGGATCGCCCGGCGCCGGATCGCCCTGCGCCTCGCCCCGCGTCACGTCCCGCGCCTCGTTGTCGTCCCTGGTCATCCGTCGATCATCTCCCGTGTTCCCCCGCCGCCGCGCCCGCCGTCGCTGCCGCCGTCTCCGCCACGGCGAGTTTATACGCTTCCTTAACTTCACAAATTTGTGAATCGCGCGTACTTTCACCAGCATGACGAAGGCAACCCAGGCCGTCGACGTGTCCGGTCTGCACAAGTCGTTCGGCCCCACCCACGCGCTCGCCGGGCTCGACCTGCGTGTCGGGCCCGGCGAGGTGCACGGCTTCCTCGGGCCCAACGGGGCCGGGAAGTCCACCGCCATCCGGGTCCTGCTCGGGCTGCTCCGCGCCGACTCCGGCACCGCGCGCCTGCTCGGCGGCGACCCCTGGGCCGACGCGGTGGCCCTGCACCGCCGCGTCGCCTACGTCCCCGGCGACGTCACCCTGTGGCGCAACCTCTCCGGCGGCGAGGTCATCGACCTCTACGGACGGCTGCGCGGCGGACTCGACCGCGCCCGGCGCGACGAACTCGTCGAGCGGTTCGAACTCGACCCCACCAAGAAGGGCCGCACGTACTCCAAGGGCAACCGCCAGAAGGTCGCCCTCGTCGCCGCCTTCGCGTCCGACGTCGACCTGCTGATCCTCGACGAGCCGACCTCCGGGCTCGACCCGCTGATGGAAGAGGTCTTCCGGGGCTGCGTGGAGGAGGCGCGCGGGCGCGGGCGCACCGTCCTGCTCTCCTCGCACATCCTCAGCGAGGTCGAGACGCTCTGCGACCGCGTCAGCATCATCAGGAAGGGGCGGACCGTGGAGAGCGGTTCGCTGGCCGAGCTGCGCCATCTGACGCGGACCAGCGTCACCGCCGAACTCACCGGAGCGCCGGGCGACCTGTCGGCCCTGCCCGGTGTCCACGATCTCGCCGTCACCGACCTCGCCGTCACCGACCCGACCGCCGTGGGGCGGCGGGCCGGGGGCGGGCCGGGGCACCGGGTGAAGTTCCAGGTCGACACCGACAAGCTGGGCGCGGTGCTCACCTCGCTCGCGGCGTCGGGCATCCGGTCGCTGACCAGTACCCCGCCCACCCTGGAGGAGCTGTTCCTGCGGCACTACCAGGACGACGTACGCGGCGGCGGCACGCGGGAGGAGGCGATGGCGCGATGACCGCCGCCACCGGCCTCGGCGCCGTCCCCGTGCACCGCGCCGCCGGCTCCCGCCAGTTCGCCGGTACGGGCGCCCTGCTGCGGCTCGCCCTGCGGCGCGACCGGGTGACGGCGCCGGTCTGGGTGCTGGTCGTCGCCGGGATCGTCCTCGCGATGCCGGGCTCCCTGGAGAGCGTGTACGCGACCGCCGCCGAGCGGTCCGAGGCCATGGAGTCGATGAACGCCAACTCCTCGATGCGGGCCATGTACGGGCCCGTCCTCGGCGACTCGATCGGTGCCCTCTCCGCCTGGCGCATCGGCTGCTACGCGGGGGTGCTCGCCGCCGTCATGAGCCTCGTCATCGTCGTACGGCACACCCGTGACGAGGAGGAGACCGGGCGGCAGGAGATGCTCTCGGCGGCCGTGGTCGGGCGGCGGGCGCCGCTCAGCGCCGCGCTCCTCGCGGCGTTGGTGGCCGACGCGGGCGCCGGGCTGCTGATCACCGTCGGCATGGCGGGGCACGGCGTCGCGGGGGCGTTCGCGCTCGGCGCCGGGGTCGCGGGCACCGGCATGCTGTTCGCCGGCGTGGCGGCCGTCGCCGCGCAGCTCACCGAGAGCGCGCGGCTCGCCAAGGGGCTCACGGCGGCCGTCCTCGGCACGGCGTTCGTCCTGCGGGCCGCGGGCGACGCGGGCACGGCGGCCGGCTCGTCGCCGCTGACCTGGCTCTCGCCGCTCGGCTGGCAGGAGAACCTGCGGCCCTACGCGGGCGAACGCTGGTGGGTGCTCGCGCTCATCGGCGGCGCGATCGTGGCCCAGGGCGCCGTCGCGTACGCGCTCGCGGGGCGGCGTGACGTCGGGATGAGCTTCCTGCCGACGCGGCCCGGACCCGCGCGGGGCCGCATCGCCACCGCGGGCGGCCTCGCCCTGCGGTTGCAGCGGGGCAGCGTGCTGGGCTGGACGGCCGGGTTCCTGGCGGCAGGGACCGTGTTCGGCGGGATGGCGTCCGGCGCGGCCGATCTCGTGGGGGAGAACCGGAACACCCGCGACATCATCGCGCGCATGGGCGGCTCCGAAGGGCTGACGGACGCGTTCCTCTCCGCGGTGACCGGGCTCTTCGGCATGGTCGCCGCGCTCTACGCCGTGGCGTCCGTCCTGCGGCTGCACGGCGAGGAGACCTCGCAGCGCGCCGAGCCGGTGCTCGCGGGCGCGGTGGGGCGGCTGCGGTGGGCGGCGGGGCACCTGGTGATCGCCTTCGGCGGGACGGTGCTCCTGATGGCGGCCTGCGGCCTCGGCATGGCCGTCGGCCACGGCGAGGACATGGCGGCCGTGGTCGGCGCGAGCCTGTCGCGGCTCCCCGCGGTCTGGGTGCTCGGCGGCCTCGCGGTCCTGCTCGTCGGCGCGTACCCCAAGGGCGCCGTCGCCGCCTGGGCCGTCGTCGGGAGCTGCCTGGCGATCGGCTGGGTCGGCCCGGCGCTGGACCTGCCCGGGGCGGTCATGGACCTCTCCCCCTTCGAGCACCTGCCGAAGCTGCCGGGGGCCGCGATGGACTGGTCCCCGCTGCTGCTCCTCACCCTGGTCGCGGCGGTACTCGTCGCCGCGGGGCTCGCGGGGCTGCGGCGACGCGACATGACCACCGGCTAGGCCCCGCCCCGCGGAGCCCGTGTCAGACCTCGACCAGGAGTTCCCGCAGCCCCCGGATCACGAAGTTCGGCTTGCGGTGCGGCTCGGCCGCGAGCCGCAGCTCCGGGGCCCTGCGGAGGAGCGCGCCGAGGGACGCCGCCAGTTCGATGCGGGCCAACGGCGCGCCGACGCAGTAGTGGATGCCCGCGCTGAAGGAGATGTGCGGGTTGTCGCGGCGGGCGATGTCCAGCTCGGCGGGTCGGGTGAAGACCGCGGGGTCGTGGTTGGCGGAGCCGAAGAGGAGCGCCAGTTCGGAGCCGCGCGGGATCGTCGTGCCGTCGATCTCGATGTCGTCGAGCACCCAGCGTTCGAAGAGCTGGAGCGGGGTGTCGAAGCGCATCAGCTCCTCCACCGCCGTGGGGATCAGGCGTCCGGGGTCGGCGCGCAGGGCGGCCAGTTGGCGGGGGTGGCGGAACAGCGCGTGCCAGCCGTTGACCGTGGCGTTCACGGTCGCCTCGTGCCCCGCGTTGAGCAGCAGCGCGCAGGTGGAGACCACCTCCTGCTCACTGAGCCGCTCCCCACCGCCCCTGCCTCCGCCTGCGCCTCCGCCGTCTCCTGCGCCTCCGCCTTCGCCTTCGTACGAGTGGGCCGCGATCAGGCCCGAGACCAGGTCGTCGCCCGGCTTCTCGCGGCGGGCCGCGATCAGCTCCCGCAGATACGCGGAGAACTCCTCCGACGCGCGGACCGCGCGGGCCGCCGCGTCCTCGCCCGGGTTCAGCTCGTACATCCCGCAGATCGCCGCCGACCAGGGCCTGAGCAGATGCCGGTCGGCCTCGGGGATGCCCAGCATCTCGGCGATCACGGCCACCGGGAGGGGCTCGGCGACGCGCGCGGCGAGGTCCCCGCCGCCGTCCGCCACCAGGTCGCGCACCAGGCCGTCCGCCAGCCCCTCGACGTACGGACGCAGCCGTTCGACCGTGCGCGGCGTGAACGCCTTGGTCACCAGACGGCGGATGCGGGTGTGCGCGGGCGCCTCCAGGTCGAGCATGCCGTTGTCGTTGAGCGTGTGGAACGGCTCGTGCTCGGGCGGCGGCGCCGCGCGGCCGAACTCCTCGTGCGTGAACCGGTGGAGATACGTCCGGCCGAGCCGCCGGTCCCGCAGCAGGGCCGCGACGTCCGCGTGGTGCGGGACCAGCCACTGGTCGGTGGGTGCGTAGTGGTGCACCCGCCCGGCCTCGCGCAGCCGGGCGTAGGCCGGGTACGGGTCGGCCACGAACTCCGGCGACGAGGGGGCGAAGACCGCGGAGGCGTCGAAGGCTGCGTCCATGGCGCGACGCTAGCCCCGCCGGGGGCCGACGGCCAGGGTCCGGCCCGGCCCCGTCCGAGGGGCCGCGCCTCAGCCCGGCGTGACCAGGCGCGCCTCGTACGCGAACACCGCCGCCTGCGTCCGGTCCCGCAGCCCCAGCTTCACCAGGACGCGGCTGACGTGCGTCTTGATGGTGGACTCCGCGACCACGAGGCGGGAGGCGATCTCCGCGTTCGACAGGCCCTGCGCGATCAGCACCAGGACCTCCGTCTCGCGCTCGGTCAGTTCGCCGTACTGCTGGGCCCGGACCGAGGCGGAGAGCCGCGGCGTGTCCGCCAGCTTCGAGAACTCCGTGATGAGGCGGCGCGTCACCGTCGGCGCCAGCAGCGCCTCGCCGGAGGCCACCACCCGCACCCCGTCGGCGAGCTGGCGGGCCGACGCGTCCTTGAGCAGGAACCCGGAGGCTCCCGCGCGCAGCGCCTGGTACACGTACTCGTCGAGGTCGAACGTCGTCAGGACGAGCACCTTCGACGTGCCCTCGGAGGCGATGATCTCGCGGGTGGCCTCGATGCCGTTCAGCTCGGGCATGCGGATGTCCATCAGGACCACGTCGGGGGCCAGCTCGCGGACCCGGTCGACCGCCTCCCGGCCGTTGACCGCCTCGCCGACGACCTCGATGTCGGGCATGGCGTTGAGGAGGACGGAGAACCCCTCACGGACCATCATCTGGTCGTCCGCGATGAGCACCTTGATCGTCACGAGTCCGCTCCCGCCGGGTCCCTGCGGTCCGCGAGCGCGACCGGCAGGAAGACCGTGACCTCATAGCCGCCGTCCGCCGTCGCCTCGGCCGTCATCTCGCCGTCCAGCATCGTGACCCGCTCGCGCATGCCGGTGAGACCGTGGCCCGCCCCGGGGGACGGCTTGACCAGGCCCTTCGCCGGGCCGTTGACGATGCGCAGGCCCAGGCCGCCCAGGACGTAGCCGACCTCCACGCGCGCCGCGGCGCCGGGCGCGTGGCGCAGGCTGTTGCTCAGCGCCTCCTGCACGATCCGGTACGCCGAGAGCTCCACGCCCTGCGGCAGCTCGCGCACCGCCCCGGTGATCACCTTGTCGACCTCCAGGCCCGCGTCCCTGACGTTGTCCAGGAGGCGGTCGAGGTCGGCGAGGGTGGGCTGCGGGGCGTCCGGGGCCTCGTAGTCCTCGGCGCGGACGACGCCGAGGACCCGGCGCAGTTCGGTCAGCGCCGACACCGCGTTCTCACGGATCGTCACGAACGCCTGTTCCAGCTCGGGCGGCGGGTTCTCCACGCGGTAGGGAGCGGCCTCGGCCTGGATGGCGACCACCGACATGTGGTGCGCGACGACGTCGTGCAGCTCGCGGGCGATGGTGGTGCGCTCCTCAAGGAGCGTGCGCTTGCCGCGCTCCATGGCGGTGACGGTGCGCTGCACCGTGACCTCCCGCTGCGCCTCCTTGCGCACGTGTATCACCGTGGTGATCAGCAGCGCGATCGCGGAGAAGAACAGCATCGGCACGGAGTTGGAGCTGTCCATGCCCAGGAACACCTCGGCCCCCAGCGCGTACGCCGCCGTGGCGATCCACATCCACAGGGCGGTGCGCGGGCCGGTCCTCGCCGCCACCACGACCATCACCACGATGTGCGCGAACAGGGCGGGCGGCGTCCACGGCAGGCCGTCCCAGCTGTTGCCGAGCGCGCCCGTGAAGGGCGTGGAGACCAGCGACACCCAGAACGCGCCGACCGGCCTGACCAGGGTCATCAGCACGGCCGCCGCGGGGATGAGACCGCACAGCAGGTACATGGCGCCATTGCCGCCCAGGCTCAGCTGGTAGGCGATGAACACGGTGATCGCCGCCGCGGCCCCCACCAGGGCGTGGCGGCTCCAGTACGCGTACTCCCGCACCCGTTCCGGCAGCCGCCTGCCCAGCAGGCCGAGCGCCTCCCTCCGCGGCAGCGGGCGGTAGTCGAAGGCATCGTGGATCAACGCCTGGCGCATGCCGCCGACGGCCTCCATCACGAGGCGGAACTCGGGGCTGCGCCGGCCTCTGGCCTTGAGCGGATCAGTCATCTCGGTCACGTCTACGAAGGTACGGGGACGGAGTCCCGGGGTCGTCCACAGCAAGAGGGGTTCCGCGGGGTCCCTCGCAGGTACTACGCGGGGACGCCACCGGGCCGGGCCGCGCAGCCGCGGGGACCGGCCCGAACACGTCGCACCGCCTCCCTCGCCGCCCTCCCGGTACCGTCCCCGCGGTGGGTCAGAACGCCAGTTGCGCGATCTCCTCCGCCACCACCGCGCACGCGTCCGCCGCCGGGTCGATCAGCGGGAAGTGCCCGACCTCCTCCAGCAGCGTCAGGCCCACGACCTCGCCCGCCCTGGCCGCCGCGTCGGCGTACGCCTCGGCCACCGTGTGCGGCACGGTGATGTCGGAGCGGCCCTGCACGACGGTGGTGGCGATGCCGGTCGGCAGCAGCGCCGCCGGATCGGCGTAGGGCAGCCGGGACGCGAACCTCGCCTCACCGCCCAGGAGCTGGGCGGACGCGCCGCCGCAGACCCCCAGCTCCTCGGCCTTGCGGAAGTCCGCGATCGGGGCGAGCGCCACGACGCCGCGCAGCGGGGCCGGGCGGTCGGTGCGCCACCGCGCGTCGGCGGGCAGCACGTGCCGTGCCGCGGCCCAGAGCGCCAGGTGGCCGCCCGCGGAGTGCCCGGTGAGGACCGTGCGGCGCGGGTCGGCCGACGGCAGGGCCTCGCGGACGAGCGCGGGCAGCGCGTCGCAGGCGGCGGCCACGTCGTCGAAGGTCTCCGGCCAGCGCCCGGCCACGGGCGCCGTGCCGCCCTGGGCGGGGATGGGGCTGCCCCTGCGGTACTCGACGTTGGCGACGGCGAAGCCCCGGCGCGCCAGGAAGTCCGCGAACGGCGTGAGGTGCCTGCGGTCGTAGGGCGAGCGCCAGGCACCGCCGTGCAGGACGACGACGAGCGGTGCGGGGCGGGGCGTGTCGCCCCTCGGCGCGTAGAAGTCGACGACCTGGTCGGGGTGTTCGCCGTAGGCGGCGGTGGCGTCCGGCTCCACGGCGGGATGCGAGAAGGCGGCTTCGGTCTCGGCGGCATCGCGGGCCACGGCGGCGTCGTCCGGCACGGCGGCAACCTCTCCACAGCAGTACGTCTTGCGGGGGCGCCCCCGCCCCTCCGGAGCGCGGAGGAACGGGAGCAAGATCCGCCGGACGTTATCAGCCCGGCCCGCGCCCCGGTGCCACGAGCCCGGCCGTCACGCCCCCAGGGTCCGCGCGAGGACCCGGGCCGCCCGCTCGGCGTCGGCGAAGGAGACGTACAGCGGGGTGAATCCGAAGCGCAGGACGTCGGGCGCGCGGAAGTCACCGACGACGCCCTGCTCGATGAGGCGCTTCATGACATCGCCCGCGATGGGGGCACCTCCCTGCTCGAACGAAGTCGAGAGCTCGGGGGAGCAGCGCAGCGCGACCTGGCTGCCGCGCTCGGCGTGCGCCTCCGGCGTGAGCGACTCCACGAGCCCCTCGGGCACGTACGCGTCGACGCACCGCAGGAAGAAGTCGGTCAGGGCCAGCGACTTGGCGCGCACCGCGTCGACCGAGACGCCGTCCCAGACGTCGAGGGCCGCCTCAAGGGCGAGCATCGACAGGATGTCGGGGGTGCCGACGCGCCCGCGCGTCACCCCGTCCGCCGCCTCGAAGCCGGGCCGCATGCCGAACGGCTCGGCGTGCGAGTTCCAGCCGGGCAGCGGCGAGTCGAAGCGCTCCTGCAGGTCACGGCGTACGTACAGGTACGCGGGCGAACCCGGGCCGCCGTTCAGGTACTTGTAGGTGCAGCCCACGGCGAGGGCCACGCCGTGCTCGTCGAGACCGACCGGCAGCGCGCCCGCCGTGTGGCACAGGTCCCAGACGGCGAGGGCGCCCGCCGCGTGCACGGCCGCGGTGAGGCCGGGCAGGTCGTGCAGGCGCCCGGTGCGGTAGTCGGCGTGGTTGAGCAGCACGGCGGCCGTGCGCGGGCCGAGCGCCGCGGGCACCTCCGCCGGGGCGGCCGGGATCACCCGGCAGCCGGTGAGGCGGGCCGCGGACCGCGCGATGTAGCCGTCCGTGGGGAACGTCGTGGCGTCGACGAGGATCTCGTCGCGCCCCTCGTCCGGCGCGCCCCCGTCCGTGTCGCGCACCATGCGGACCGCGGCGACCAGCGCCTTGAAGACGTTCACACTGGTGGAGTCGCCGACCACGATCTGGCCGGGTGCGGCGCCGACCAGCGGGGCGACGCGGTCGCCGATGCGCTCGGGCGCGCTCCACCAGCCGCTCTCGCCCCACGAGCGTATGCGCAGCTCGCCCCACTGCCGCTCGATGACGTCGGCGACGCGGGCCGGGACGTGCGCGGGCAGGGCGCCCAGCGAGTTGCCGTCCAGGTAGACCGTGTCGTCAAGGACGAACGCCTTCCGCTTCCCGGCCAGCGGGTCGGCGGCGTCCAGGGCCTCTGCCCGGCCCCGCAGATCGGTCCGGCCCCGCAGATCGGACAGGCTCCGTGCATCGGGCCCGCTCAGCAGTTCAGACATGGCTCCTCGCAGTCCACAGCTCGGGGAAGACGTTCTTCGTGGCACGCTTCTCCAGCCAGGCCACGCCGGCCGAACCGCCCGTGCCCGTCTTGGAGCCCATCGCGCGGCGGGTGGCGACCAGGTGGTCGTTGCGCCAGCGCCAGACCAGCTCGGCGACGTCCGTCAGCGTCTCGCCGAGCCGGGCGAGGTCGCCGCTCTCGTCACCGGAGTAGAGCTCGGTCCACACGGCCTCGACCTCGGGCGAGGGCTCGTACTTCCTGGCGAGGTCACGCTCAAGGACCGAGGCCGGGATCGCGTGGCCGCGGCGGGCGAGCAGCCTGAGCACCTCGTCGTACAGGCTCGGCTCGTGCAGGGCCTTCTCCAGCTCCGCGTGGACGCGCGGCGCGCCCCGGTGCGGCACCAGCATGGACGCCGACTTGTCGCCGAGCAGGAACTCCATGCGGCGGTACATCGCGGACTGGAAGCCGGAGCCCTCGCCGAGCGCGCCGCGGTAGGAGTTGAACTGCGCGGGCGTGAGCTGGGCGAGCGGGGTCCAGGAGTGGTTCAGGGCCTCCAGCTCGCGGATGCTGCGCTTCAGCGCGGCGACGGCGACCGGGATGTCGTCCCGGCGCAGCGCCTGCGCGGCGGTCTCCCACTCGTGGACGATCACGGTGAACCACAGCTCCATGACCTGGGTCGTGACCAGGAAGACCATCTCGCCGGGGTCGTCCGAGCGCAGGTGCTGGAGGTGGGTGAGGACGTCCGCCTGGACGTAGTCCTCGTACGGGGTGGTACCCGCGAAGTCGAGATTCGGGCTCTCGTCCTCGTGCGCCTGCGCCTCCGCGGCCACCTGTGTGACGGCGGTCGCCCGCGCCCCGGTGGCCGTCCCGTGCGTCCCGGTGGACGTCTCATGCGTGTCGGTGGACGTCTCATGCGCCTCTGGGGACATCGCTGTCTCCTCGATACGTACTCCGGGTAGCGGTCCGCCCCTGCCGTTACCGGCACGGGGGCCCCGGTCCCCACCGGAATCCTCCGTAACTTTCCCGGAATCGGCAAGGGACGGTCCGTCGGACAGCATCTACCGCATGACGCCGCTTTCACCGCATTCCGGGGTCACTCACGCCTGGACGCGGCGGCGCTCGCGGCAGGCACGCAAGTGGGCGGCGTTGCCACAGCCGCGGACCGAGTGCCAGACGCCGCTGTTGTTGCGGGAGCGGTCGTAGAACGCGGCGGCACAGGACTCGTTGCGGCAGATCTTCAGCCGGCGCCAGACGCCGGAGGCCTGGGCGAGCAGCGCCTCCGCCAGGACCGCGGAGGCCAGCCACCGGGCGCCCGCGCCCTCCGGCTCCACGGTGAGGGTGCCGTCGCCCGCGAGCCCCACGACGACCGGCGCGGACGTGAAGCGCACCGCCTCGCCGCCGCGGTCGCCCGCGGCGAGCGCGCGCCGCACCTGGTCCCGCAGGCACCGCAGCCGGGGCAGGTCGTCATCGGTCAGCACGAGCTGTACGTCGGCCCTGCCCGTCTCCCCGGCCCAGTCGCGCACCGCCAGGTCGGCCCAATCCTGGGCGGCGCCGAGCGCACCGTCGGCCAGCAGATCGGGCAGCTCGGCGGGGGCGGGGCGGCCCGCCGGCGCGGTGTTCAGGAGCTCCTGGACGAGGGCGAGGCCGCCGGGCGCGGGGGTCAGGCAGTAACGCTCGGACGCGGGCCGGTTCATGCCCTTCACGGTACCCGTCTTCACATCAACATGACCAAACGCGTTACGGTGCTGTCAGCGAGGCTTCGCGCGGACACTGCCGGAGACCCCGCGAAGACCTTCGTACCGAGAGCCCTGGAGGGCCGCATGGAAGCCACGGAAGCGACCACGGAAGCGACGACCGGAGCCGCCGAGCGGGCCGCCCGCGTACTCGGCCGCCCCTTCGACATCAACGGCCTCACCCTGCGCAACCGCATCGCCATGGCCCCCATGACCCGCGAGTTCTCGCCGAAGGGCGTGCCCGGCGACGACGTCGCCCAGTACTACGCCCGCCGCGCGGCCGGCGGCGTCGGCCTGATCGTCACCGAGGGCACGTACGTCGGCCACGCCTCGGCCGGCAGCAGCCACCGCGTCCCGCACTTCTACGGCGAGACGGCGCTCGCGGGCTGGCGGAAGGTGGCCGAAGCCGTGCACGCGGCCGGCGGCCGGATCGTCCCGCAGCTCTGGCACGTGGGGGCCACCCGCGACGAGGGCCAGGGCCCCGTCCCCACCGCGCCCCCGGCGGGCCCCTCGGGCCTCGGCCTCGACGGCGAGGCCAAGGGCCACGCGATGACGGGCGCCGACCTCGACGCGGTGATCGCCGCCTTCGCCGACAGCGCCGCCGCCGCCGAGCGGATCGGCTTCGACGGCGTCGAACTCCACGGCGCCCACGGCTACCTGATCGACCAGTTCCTCTGGGGCCGCACCAACCGCCGCACCGACGGCTACGGCGGTGACCCCGCCTCCCGCACCCGCTTCGCCCGGGAGATCGTCGAGGCGGTCCGCGCGGCCGTCTCGCCGGCGTTCCCGGTGATCTTCCGCCTCTCCCAGTGGAAGGCGAACGCCTTCGACGCGAAGCTGGCGGAGGACCCGGCCGGGCTCGACGCCCTGCTCGCCCCGCTGGCCGACGCGGGCGTCGACGCCTTCCACGCGTCCACGCGGCGCTACTGGGTCCCCGAGTTCCCGGGCGACGACCTGAACCTCGCGGGCTGGGTCAAGAAGCTCACCGGCAAGGCCACCCTCTCCGTCGGCTCGGTCGGCCTCGACAAGGAGTTCGTGGGCCCGCAGGGCTTCTCCAAGGAGTCCGCGGCCACCGGTATCGACCTGCTCCTCGACCGCATGGAGCGGGAGGAGTTCGACGTCATCGCGGTGGGCCGCGCCCTGATCGCCGACCCCGAGTGGGCCGACAAGGCGGTCTCCGGCCGCCTGGCCGAGGCGGTGCCCTACGACGCGGGGCTGCTCGGCACGCTGCGCTAGGTGTATTGATCACGAGCGTTGTTGACACGGGGGTCTTGATCAAAGGCGAAGACCTCCGGTGTGGTGGAGCTGTCTAGGACTGCACCACACGGAGGT